>NZ_CP036348.1:1233949-1542436 GCF_007753095.1 Rosistilla carotiformis | reverse complement strand
TCACGCCCAGCTATCCCGCCGAGTCGTTTGGATACATCGAACGTAGCGAGCCGATCGATTCGGATTCGCCAGCCGCCTTCAGCGTCGCCCGGTTCCGCGAGAAACCAAATCGCGCCACCGCCGAAGAGTATTTGGCATCGGGATCGTTCTATTGGAACAGCGGGATCTTCCTGTGGCGTGCTTCGACGATTCTCGACGCGCTGAAACAGCACCAACCGGCGATGTATGAACACATCATGGCGATCTCCGACGCGATCGGAACCGACCAATTCCCGCAAGTTCTGCAGGAGCGGTTCACCGCGATCGAGGGGATCTCGATCGATTTCGCTGTGATGGAGAAACACGAACCGATCGTCGTGATCGAAGCCCCATTCAGCTGGGACGATGTCGGCAGCTGGCAATCGCTGGCGCGGATGAACCCCAGCGATGCCGATGGCAACACCGTGCTTGGCAAGCATCTGGGGATCGATACCAGCGGAACGATCATCCGCAGCGAAGGGGGACACACGATCGTCACGATCGGCGTCGAAGATATGATCGTCGTGCAAACCAAAGACGCGACTTTGGTTGCTCCCAAAGCGGCTGAAGAACGCGTTCGTGAAGTCGTTCGACAGCTGACGGAACAAGGGCTCGACGAACTGCTTTAACGGCTTGCTGCGGAGCGGCGGACAAATTGTCGAACCACGGGCCGAACCAGGGCCCATGGTGGCTCGAGGCATTGTTTTTCGCGGGTCTGACGCACTAGCCAACAGATTCCCAATGCGTTAGCATACTTCGGGTCGGAACAACGCCCAAATTTCTACATCTTCACTCCAACCCCTGCTAATCGCCAATGGCCAAGTCACGCGGTTCTAACCTAAAACGCGCTCGCGACGAAGCGGATGCTTTCGAAGCAAAGGAAGCCGAAGCTCCCGTCAAGAAAAAGGCCAAAGCGAAACGCAAGACGAAGAAAAAGGTTGCCGTCGAAGCTCGCATGAAGCTGTATTGGGGCGTCTTCAGCCAGAGCCTCAAGCGGGTTGCTGTCTTCGAATTCGACCAGAAGGAAGAAGCGGAGAAACGCTGCAAAGAACTCGGCAAAGGGGGCAAAAGCCCTCACTTTGTCCAGAAGGTCAAAGAAGAGATCGTCGAAGAGTAGACCTTCCGCAGCAAGTGATCTGATGCGGATTACAATGGAGGCTCTCGCTTCCGTTGGATATGCATGAAGATCACATCGATTCCACAACTGTATCGCAATTTGCGTCGATGCCAGGAAATTCTTGGCGTCCTGAATCGTTATGGCTTGGCTGGTTGGCTGAGTCATTTTCCAAAGACGCCATTCAGCGATATCTTGAAGGATCCGCAAGGGACGCCGCTGTCTCAGCACTCCCGCGAAGTCCGGATCCGCTTGGCGCTGACCGAACTGGGCCCCACGTTTATCAAGCTGGGACAGATTCTGAGCGCCCGCCCCGATCTCGTCGGCCCCGCGTTGGCGACCGAGCTGCGTCAGTTGCACGCCAGCGTCCCTCCCGATCCGCCGGAAATTGTTGAAGCGACGATGCGCTCCGAGTTGGGCGAACAGTTCGAACTCCACTTTGCCGAATTCGATCCCGTCCCAACCGCCGTCGCGTCGATCGGTCAGGTCCATCGCGGTCGCTTGATCGACGGGACCGATGTGGCGGTCAAAGTCCAGCGCAAGGGGATCGAAAGTACGATCCTTCGCGACCTGGATGTGCTGTCGGGGTTCGCCCAACTGGCTCAACGCGTCAGCTCGCTGGCGGCCTGGGGGCCGGCCGAAATGGTCGCTCAAATGGGGCCGATGTTGCGTCGCGAACTCGATTTCGAACGCGAACTGCAAAATATGCGGCTGTTCGGTGGCTTCTTGGCGAACGATCCGAAGGTCCATGTCCCCAAGACCTTCGACGCCTTGTCGACTCATCGGGTGCTGGTGATGCAGTGGATCGATGGCGTCTCGCTGACAAAATTTTCGGACCAACCGACACCCGCATGCGACCGCGAGCAGCTGACCCAACGGATCGCCCAGTGCTACATGCAGATGCTGTTTGTCCACGGCACGTTTCACGCCGATCCGCATCCGGGAAATCTGTTGGCGATCGGCAGCGATGAACTGGGAATCCTCGATTTCGGAATGGTCGGCCGGATCGATGACCGTTTGCGTGAGACGATCGAAGAGATGCTGTATGCGATCTCCGCTAGCGATCAGATGCAGCTAACGCGGCTGATCAAACGCGTCGGCAAGGCGCGAGAGGACATCGACGAGGCGGCGCTGTCGATCGATGTCGCCGAATATCTGTCGACCTACGGGCCTCAAGACCTCGATCGTTTCGATCTCACCGGGGCGCTTAACGATTTGTCGGAGATCTTGCATCGGCATTCGATCAAGCTGCCGCATCAATCGGCGCTGCTGTTGAAGATGCTGATCTCGCTGGAAGGGACGTTGCGTGAACTCGATGCCCGCTTCAGCACCTTAGAGATCATGCGCGGTTTTCTGCGTCGGGCGATGATGCGGCGGCTTTCGCCGCGGCGGCGGCTGCGTCAAGCGCGGCGGATCTACATGGAAGCGGAGAACTTTCTCGAGGTCGTGCCGGACCAATTGGTCACGATGCTCGAACAGATTCGCCAGGGGCACCTGAAAGTCAATCTGCAGCATCGTCGGCTGGGACCGCCGGTGAATCGATTGGTGTTGGGCATGTTGGCCAGTGCCCTCTTTCTCGGTTCATCGCTGTTGCTCAGCCGCGAAGTGCCACCGCTGCTGTTCACCGAACCGTGGCGGTTCGGATTACACAATATCAGTCTCGTCGGACTGATTGGGATCTCGATCAGCTTGTTGGTAATGATGCGGTTGATCCGAGCGATCGGTCGCACGGGGCACTTGGACGATCGCGAATCGGACTGATCGCCCCAGCTTCGTGGGCACGTGTCCTTGCACCCTCGGCGTTTTTCTGAGAACGTGCTTTGTACCGATTCAGTGACTGTGTGCACACTTGAAATTCGGCTCGTCGAACCGGCTTGGAAGCAAACACCATGGAAAATTTGCAGCTCGACCCCGTAACGGAAGACGAAGCCCCAGAAAATGCCGGTATCGCCGAAATCGCGAACCTTGTCGCGACGGGCGAGATGGCCGATGCGGTGGTTGCATTGGATCGGTTATCTCACGATTCGCAAGTCGAAGCGGTTGCCAGTCTGTCGCCCGAACTCGCCGCCAATTTGATGGAGCACGTGGTCGAAGCGAGTGCTGTCGAGATCATCGACCATCTGCCGACCAACATCGCCGCATTGATTCTCGACGAGGTGACCAGCGATCACCGCGCCGACCTGATCGCCGAACTGTCCGAAGCCAACGCCGCGGAGATCATCGATCAGATGACCCCCGAAGAGGCGGCCGATGCGCGGACATTGATGCAATACGCATCGGACACCGCCGGCGGTCTGATGATCACCGAATACGTCAGCTTTCAAGCCGACCAAACGGTCCGCGATGTGATCGAGGATCTCGCCGAAAACGCGGATGAATACCGGCATTACGACATTCAATATTCGTTTGTCTGCGATGGCGAGCGGTTGGTGGGCGTGCTGCCGCTGCGCGACCTGCTCCTCTCCAAACGCGCCACTCCGCTTCGCGACATCATGGTCGCCAACCCGATCTCGGTCCTCGATACGATGTCGTTGGACGATGTCGAAGATCTGCTCGAATCGCACGCCTTTCTAGGCGTTCCGGTGATCGATGCCCAAGGCGATTTGTTGGGCGTCGTGCAGCGAGCCGCTGTCGAATATGCTCGCAGCGAACAACAACGCAGCGACTATTTGAAGAGCCAAGGTATCGTTGGCGGTGAAGAGGTACGGAGCCTGCCGCTGCTGGATCGCAGCAAACGGCGGCTTTCATGGCTGAGCGTCAACATCTTGCTGAACATCATGGCGGCAAGCGTGATCGCCTTCTTCCAGGACACGCTCGAATCGGTGATCGCCCTGGCGGTCTTCCTGCCGATCATCTCCGACATGAGCGGATGCAGCGGGAATCAAGCGGTCGCTGTGAGCATGCGAGAGCTCTCCCTCGGCTTGGTCAAACCGAACGAAGCCCTCCGCGTTTGGTTCAAAGAGATTTCGGTCGGTATCCTCAACGGCTTCACGCTCGGATTGCTGATCGCCACCGCGGCGATGCTTTGGAAAGGGGACGTGATGCTCGGCTTTGTCGTCGGATTCGCGCTCTGCATGAACACGATGATCGCCGTCTCGTTTGGCGGCGTCGTCCCATTAATTTTGAAGCGAGCTGGTGTTGATCCGGCGATCGCATCGGGCCCGTTGTTGACGACGATCACCGATATGTGCGGCTTCTTCTTGGTCCTCGGATTGGCCAGCCTGTTGCTTGTGTAGCGTCGTTGGGGCGGATGAGAACCATCGGCTTGAACTTCGTCGAAATTGAACTTCGACGAACTTGTCGGTTGGTGCGACAGCCGATTCGACTGCATAATAGAATGATGTTGCGCAGTGCGTGCTCTTCGCGGTTAACCGTGAGGTCGTCCCGTAAACACCCTTCCTCTCCCACCCCCTCATAGTTGTTCCACGACGTGCCAGTAACCGCTACCGAATTGACCGATGCAACGGCTCCGGCCCCTGAGAGTCTCGACGCCTTTTTGTTGATCTCCTTCGGTGGTCCCGAGGGGCTCGAGGACGTCGTCCCCTTCTTGGAGAACGTGCTGCGCGGCAAAAACGTTCCGCATGAGCGGATGCTTGAAGTGGCCGAGCATTACAAAAAGTTTGGCGGCAAGAGTCCAATCAACGATCAGAATCGCGAACTGTTGAACGCGGTCCATCACGAATTGCGTCGCGCTGACGTACAGCTGCCGATCTACTGGGGCAACCGCAACTGGGAACCGACGATCGCCGACGCGTTGATGAGTATGCGCGACGATGGCAAGAAAAACGGAATCGCTTTTTTCACCAGCATGTTCAGCTGTTACAGCGGATGCCGCCAGTACCGCGAAAACATCGCCGACGCCCAAAAGCAGATCGGTCCCAACGCACCGACGATCGTTCGGCTGCGGTTGGGATTTAATCACCCCAGCTTTATCGAAGCGGTTGCCAGTCGCTTGAACGACGCTTTGGCCGCTTTCCCCGAAGCGGTTCGCGGCGAGGTGCCGGTCCTGTTCACCGCCCACAGCATCCCGATTTCGATGGCTGAAAACTGCCGCTATGTGCAGCAGTTGACCGAGGCCTCACGCTTGGTCGCCCAACAGACCGGATCGGCTAATTGGGAGCTGTGTTATCAAAGTCGCAGCGGCCCGCCGCAGGTTCCATGGTTGGAGCCCGATATCTGCGACCGGATCGAAGCCTTGCATCAGCAAGCCGCTGCCGACGGCGGATCGCTCGATCGTTTGGTGATCTTGCCGATCGGATTCACATCGGATCACATGGAAGTCATCTACGACTTGGACGACGAAGCGGCTAGCCTTTGCAAGTCGCTGGGGATCGAGATGCAACGCGCCAAAACCGTCGGGACGCATCCCAGTTTTGTCCGCATGATCCGCGAATTGGTGGAAGAGCGGATCGGTCGCCGCGACGGACGAGCGACCGCAGGCGACTTGCCCGCCTGCGAAGATGTCTGCCCCGCCGATTGCTGCACCTACACGCCGACTCGCCCCGGCCGGCCGCGCGGTTGATCGGGGCCGCTATTTCGCTTTGCGTTGCGGCGGCTTCTTTTTGGCGATCGGCTGGAAGTTCGGATCCAGATACTCCAGCCGCCGCAGCGCCGCATCGTCGCTGGCCGTCAATTTCAAGCTTGCCAGCGACGACGCGGTAATCTCGAACTCGACAGCCGTCGGGCCGTCTTGAAGCATCACGACCGTGTTCAGGATCTCCGCCGCTTCGAGTGGCGAAGTCGTCGATCGCAGCGCCTGCATGATCACCGGCCGCGGATCCTCACCCGCGATCAGGCTCAAGCTTTCCGCAGCCCTCACCCGGACCAAGCGGCTGGCGTCCCCAGATGCCAGTCGACGCAGGACGTCCGCCAACGAGGCCGCCTGTTCGCCGTGACAACTGCAAACGATGCAGCCCCAGTAGCGGAGCAGTTCATCCTCTGCGGCGAGCGTTTTAGCGATCGCCGGCGCCACATCCAGGAAAGGTTGCAAGCTGAGATCGGCGACATCCATTGCCGCCGCGATCCGTTCCTGCTGCAGCTGGCCAAAAGCCACGGGATTATCCATCGCTTGGTCAATCAGCACACTCTCGGGAAACAGGCTCAGGTCGGGCATCTGCCGCATCCGTTGCCCCAGTTGCGTTCGCAATTCCATCAGCACGTCGGCGTATCGAGGATCGCCGGCCAAGTTGACCGTTTCATGCGGATCGGACTCCAGGTCGTATAACGCTTCGACGCTGCGAGGTTGGAAAAATTGAGCCTGCACGGCGTTCAACTCGCCCGCCGCAAACAGATCCCTCCATTCCTGAAACGCCAGCGATTTGTAGCGATAGTTGTTTTGCAGGCCATCGAAATTAAACGGTTGGAAGCTGCGGACGTATTCGTAACGTCCCTTCCGCAGCGTCCGCACGAGGTCCCACTTTTCATCGAATCGGTCGGCGTATCCAAACGCTTCGTCGCGGCTGGCCAGTTCGGCGGCGGAGATCCCAGGCCCAAGGAACGGTTTGCCGTCGACGCCTTGTGGCACGTCGACTGCCGCCAAATGAAGCAGGGTCGGGCCGAAGTCGATAAAGCTGACAAAGCCTTCGCTGCGGCTGCCTCGCGTGGCGTCGACAAGGTGTTGGTATTTGGCCGGAATCCGCACGACCAGCGGGATGTGCAAACCGCTGTCGTAGGCGTAGCCTTTGCCCCGCGGCAACACTCCGCCGTGATCGCCAAAGTAGAAGATAAATGTCTCCTCCAACAGACCGTCCGCTTCCAATCGATCGACGACCTTGCCGAGCTCCGCGTCGACCTGCTGCATCAGGTCGCGATACTTGGCGTTGGTGTAGCGGAAGGTCGGCGTGTCGGGATGGTAGGGAGCGACAAAGACGGTCGCAGGATCGGTCGTCGTCGGGTTCTCTTCCATCGACTGACGCGAAAAATGCAGCCGGCTCTCGTGCGTCGTTCCGAACGACTGTTTGTGGAAGAACGGTTGCCCCGGTTTGCGGTCGCGCCAAGTTGCTTTGCCCGACGACGCATCCCAGACGCCGGGACCTTCGATCGCGTTGTAGTCTTTTTTGCTGTTGTTGGTCGTGTAGTAGCCGGCATCGCGGAGATAGGCGGGCCACATCCGCAGCCCCTCGGGCATTGGAGCGGGCTGGCTGCGGCGATGGAATTGCGTGCCGATCCGCGGCCCGTAACAACTTGTAATCAAAGTCGTGCGAGCGACCGAACAGACCGGCGCGTTGGAGAAGGCGTTTTCGAACAACAGCCCGTTGGCGGCGAGGGCTTCGATATTTGGAGTCGCAGCGCCGCGGGAATCGAACAACTTCAGATAGTGTGTCGAATTGTCTTCGGAGATCAAGAAGACAAAGTTCGGCTGGTCGGCTCCGCTAGCGAGCGAAAGGATGGGTGCGGGAGCCAACGCAACCAGCAGCGTCAGGACGCGAAGAAGCAGCGATTTCATGAGGTTTCCGCCAATGGAAATGGTTTTGAAGAGGGCTGACCGCGATTGTAGCATTGCCGCTCAACGGGTTGGGAACGCTATCAATCGCATCGATCGGGGATCCGCGTCGGCGATTGGTCGGCAGCTTGCCAAGCTGCTCTTGTCACTGAGTTCCCGAATCGATTAGAGACAAGTTTAACCAGGAGTCACCGCGACGTTGGAATGAAAATTTTGCAACGTCCGTCGGTGCGGCTTTTGGGGAGAGGATACACGCCGGGGGGCGTTAGATCGAAGAGGCGAGAGCTCGATGCCCTACGGAATGTACATGTCGGCGGCCGGCGCCAAAGCGCAGAGCCATCGTTTGGAAGTGGTCAGCCATAACTTGGCCAATGTCAACACGCCGGGCTACAAAGCTCAGGCGCCGGTGTTGCAGGCTCGCTTTGCCGAATCGATCGAAGAATCGATGAAAAATCCTGGCAGCGGAGAGATCGATGACGTCGGCGGCGGCGTGACGCTGCAGTCGACCGGCACGGAGTTCCGCGAGGGTCCGATCAAACAGACTGGCGTTCGCACCGATTTTGCGATCCACAACGCGTCGGACTTCTTCGTCGTCGAGCACGAAGATCAACAGATGCTGACCCGCGCCGGGAACTTCTTGTTCAACTCGGCCGGCACGCTGGTCAATCAAGGCGGCGATCCTGTATTGGACACCGGCGGACGCCCAATTCAGATCGATCCCCGGCTCCCCTTCGACGTTACCGCAGGAGGGCGGATCACCCAATCGGGTACCTCGTTCGACCTGATGCTCGCCCGTCCCAACGGATACGGCGATCTTTCGCGACAAGGCGAAAACCTGTACATGCCACTAGCTGACTTTCAGCCGGTGGCGCCAACCGAACGCGAAGTCGCCAACGGTGCGTTGGAACAATCGGCGGTCAACCCGACCACCACGATGATGGAATTGATCGAAGCATCGCGTGGCTACGAAGCCAATACCAAGATGATTCAGAACCAAGATCATGTGATGGGATCGTTGATCTCGCGCATTTTGCAAAGTTAATTGGAGCGATAGATGAGTGTCCAAACGCTATACACCGCCGCGACCGGTATGGACGCGATGGAAACCAAGTTGGATGTGATCGCCAATAATTTGGCGAATGTGAACACCACTGGGTTCAAACGCGATCGCGCGAACTTTGAAGATCTGTTGTATCGCAACGAGATCTATCCCGGCGTGCAAGATTCCAACCAAACACCAACCCCCACCGGAACGCAGGTCGGATTGGGCGTGCGCGTGATGAGTACGCAGACCGATCACAGCCAAGGAACGCTGGAACAGACCGGTCGCGAACTCGACTTTGGCATCGAAGGCCGCGGCTTCCTGCCGGTTCTGGATCCACGCAGCCAGACGACCGTCTACACCCGCGCGGCCAATCTGGACGTCAACGCCAACGGGCAATTAGTCCTGGGTTCGGCTCAGACGGGCCGCTTGATCGATCCGCCGATCACGATCCCTCAAGATGCAACGCAGATCCAAATCAGCGACACCGGAGTCGTTTCGGTGCGGATTCCCGGAACCGTTGAACTGCAACAACAGGGGCAGATTCAATTGGCACAATTCGTCAATCCGGATGGCTTGCTGAAGATCGGTGAAAATTTGTATCAAGAGACCGAAGCGTCGGGAACCAACCAGCTCTCGACGCCAGGCAGCGATGGCGCGGGGGTGATCCGACAAGGAAATCTCGAGGTTTCCAACGTCGAACCGGTCCGTGAATTGATCGACCTAATCACCACGCAACGGGCGTTTGAACTGAATTCGCAAGCCGTCCAGGCGGGCGATCAAATGATGCAAACCATCGCCAACCTCCGTCGTTTCTAATCTTGGGATTTATCATTTTCACATCCACGATGATTGCCGAACGCCACGAATTTCGCAGT
This sequence comes from Rosistilla carotiformis, assembly GCF_007753095.1. Classification (NCBI taxonomy): domain Bacteria; kingdom Pseudomonadati; phylum Planctomycetota; class Planctomycetia; order Pirellulales; family Pirellulaceae; genus Rosistilla; species Rosistilla carotiformis. The sequence goes on along the minus strand of NZ_CP036348.1, from coordinate 1,532,942 downwards.
TCAGCAACGCAGCGGCGTTCTGGCGTCAGCTGGCAAATCGTCTGCGCTGTCGGCGTTTGCCTGGGGATGCTCAGCACCGCCGCACTCGCACAGCAGTCCGATCCGTGGACACTTCAGCTGAAGCCAAACGTCTCGGTCACTTCATCGATCGTCCGTGTCGAAGACGTCGTGCAACCCGTTTCGATCCCCGACAACGTCTGGGAACAGCTGCGCAAGTCGACGGTTGGTCTGGTCCCGACCGACGGACGACCGCTCCGGCTGATGCGGTACCGATTGGCAGAGGCGCTTAACCATTCCAAACTGGTCACCGCGCCCATCCTGTGGGTTGGACCCGAATCGACAAGCGTCCGCTCAAATCCCATCGTGCAGGTCGCCGCGAAGGTGGTCACGACGGTGGCCGAAGTCGCGCCAAAAGAAATCGAGCCGCAAAGCAAACGCTTGATCGAGCGGGTCGTCGAACAAGCGATGCAGGACTACGAAACCGATTTCGAATACAAGATCGAATGGGCTCGACTGCCGATCGACAAAGTCGAAGACATCACCAGCTACCAACGCGTTGCGGTACCCACCACGATCACCGCCGGAGTCGCTCGGTTTGTCTTAACGGCTAGTGTGGAGGGGCAAACGCGGGAGGTTCCCGTCTATCTGCAGATCACTCAATTGCCGCGAGCGATCGTCGCCACGCAGAACCTTTCCCGCGGACAGATCGTCGGCGCCAGCCAGCTGCAATGGAAGGTGATCGATTCGAAGGTCCGCAGCGATCAATTGGCCACCGACATGAGTCAGTTGATTGGTCAGGAAGTGAAACGCAACGTTCCTGCAGGTCGTTGGATTGAGCAGAGTGACGTTGGTCCGCCGATCCTGGTCCGTCGCAACGACATGGTCGAAGTCATGGTGGTCGGTGGTGCGATCGTGATCCGCACTGGCGGCAAGGCGTTGGGCGAAGGTTCCGAAGGGGACCTGGTTCAGATCGAAACGATCGAAGACCGCAAGCGACTGCTGGCCCGTGTGATCAGCACTGGGCTAGTCGAAATCGTCACCCGCGCCCCGCAAGTGAAACGCTAATCGACGACCGGCAACAACAACTCCCCAAAAGATAAACCAGCAAACCTCAGGGAATCATCGAATGATCAAAGCCTTCTCATCGACGTGGCTCGTCGGTTTGCTGTTGGGTTGCGCTGCCGCGGCGCTAGCTCAGGAAAATCCATTCCCTCAAGTTCAATCGGGAATCGGCAGCGAAGAGATCGCGCCGACGACAAATCAAAACGCCAATCCGTACGATCGGGGCGCGGCGACGGCCGATCCCGCTGCCGCCGCACCACCGGAGGCTGCTGGTGCCCAATACACCCAGCGTTACGATGCCCCCCTGCAATTACAATCGGCCAGTTGGACCTACATCCCGCCACCTCCCACACGCACGCTGCAGATGAACGACATCGTCACGATCCGTGTCGATGAAATCGCCCGCTTGCAAGCCGAGGGATCCGCCTCGACCCGAAAGAACGGATTGTACGACACGCTGCTGAAAGATTGGATCAATCTCCGTGGTGGCAAACTGCAGCCCGATACGCACGAAGGAGGCGATCTCCGTCTGCAAGGGACTGTCAACAGTTTGTACCGTGCCGATTCGGAGATCGAGAGTCGCGAGGCGCTGTCGTTTAATATCGCTGCTCGCGTCGTTGACATCCGCCCCAACGGCAACTTGGTTGTCGAAGCGCACAAGACGATGTATGTGAATGAAAATGTCTGGGAGACGTTCCTCTCGGGCACCTGTCGCAGCGAGGACATCGGCCCGGATAACGTCGTCCTCAGCCGCGATCTTCTGGATCTGCAAATTCGCAAAAACGATCGCGGACGGATGCGAGACGGATACAAGCGGGGCTGGTTCACGCGTTGGTTCGAAACGTTGCAACCTTTCTAAACGGTCATTGGCCGCAGCTACCAGCGGTATGAATCGAAGGAGCCGTTCTTCACGGCAACCGGTCCCTGACGTTACCGCGCGTCGTCTCTTTGGCGGCATGTGTCTCCGAAGAGCCTTGTCTTCGATGGCGAAGCAACGGTTGGTTGGTCGACGAGATGACGCTTCTTCTCGCAGTTGACCGGGATGCCGATGCCCGACTCCAAATTGGGTGCTGGGGTGGGGAATCGCTTGCCGGCTCGATTCCATCGCGGAGTGCTGGGGCCGATAAATTGACTTCCAACTTCGTCAGTGCGCCGGATTCGGCACGAGAGCTGCAAAGCTTTTCGTTTTTTCATTCGATCCTAATTCACCGTGAGACACCGCGCTGTACGGGCAGGATATGCGTGCCATGCGACGGCGTGTGCGCCTGCCTTGGTCTTTCATCCGATGGTGCCCTGCGTCGAGCGGCGACGAGGACCGAGCGTTAGGCTGCGTACGCTGTATCGATAGCTGCCTCACGAGGGACGAAACGGATCCCAGTGATGAACGCATCGGATTTGGAGGGAGGCATTCATGAGTGAGAATTTATTTCGCTCAGCGACTCAGCAAACGCAGCGCGAAGCGGGCGAAAGCATTTGCGAGAAACCGCTGAGCTCGTTATTGAAACGTCTCGATACACTGTCCGAGCGGCAGGAAACCGTTTCTTTTGGTAACGCACTCGACGCGGTCGGAAAGCATTCGTTTGCACCGATTCTGTTGTTGATTGGTTTGATCATGTTAGCACCCGGCCCGGCCGATATCCCCGGTGTTCCCGTCGTGTTGGGTGTCTTGATCATTCTCGTCGCCGTGCAAATTTTGTTTCGGCGAGACCATCTTTGGGTACCGCAGTGGCTGGAAAATCGCGAGATTCGTAGTCAACGTGTCCACAAAATGATCGATCATCTGAAGCCTTGGGCGAAGCGATTGGATCGCCTGACCAAGCCGCGTTATTCATGGCTGCTGCGCCATGTGGGCGTGGCGATGATCGCGGTGGCCTGCATCCTGATCGCTTTGACGACGCCCTTGTTGGAGTTTGTGCCGATGAGTGCAAACGTCGCCGGGGCAGCGATCGCCACATTTTCCCTTGCTATCCTTTCAAAGGATGGTCTTCTGGCAGGTCTCGCGATGTTATTTTCCATCGGCTTCGTTGGGATCGTCGCTTGGGGCCTGCTGCACTAGCGCGAACAAGCGCCGCATTGAAGGAGAGTTCGCGTTCAATGGAGCGATCGCGATCGCCGCTTGTGTTTCGATGAAGGCATCACACCTCGTGTCGTCGGCCTTCCTCGCAGTGACGCCCATCGATCAGCGATTGGACTCAAATCAACCACTTCGGTCGACCTGCGCGCAGACGAACCAGCCAGTGATTGCAGATCCGCAACGCGTGGATGGTTGTGCCATGGCGACTTCGATGCCTCTCGCTGACCTGGTTCCTTTTTCTGACAAGCGCCGCGTAAAGGTGCATGTTTTGCAGAGCCTGTCTGAGGTCGTTGAATCCAATGCGTGCCTGCCACTGAAAGCGCGAGTTGCGGAGCGGAAGGCACGGTTCGTCCTTAGTCAAACCGGAAAGGTAGCGCCTGTATGACCACCAAGACAGATCGCGAGGGAGCGATCACCGAAACCATCCTTCCCCACACGGAACAATCGAAGCAAATCGCGGAGTCCATTCGACGCGATATCCGTTGGCGCGGTCCGGCGCCCGAGACGACCGAGGATCCGTTCTGGCAGCGGACCAATCCGACCAACACGCAATTGTGGCTCGATAGTGGTGATCTGGAAGCGATCGGCGACCTCTGGAATTCCCAGTTCAGCGGTCTGACGACCAACAATTCATTGTTGAACGCGGAGGTGCAAAATGGCACCTACGATCATTTCATTCCCGAAGCTGCGAAATTGCTTCCCGGCATTTCCGAGAGTGCTCGGGTGCGCGAGATCGCGTTTATCCTGAACCTACGCCATGCGTTGAAACTGGTCGAAAGATTTCGATGCCGTGTGAGTGTCGAATTGCACACCGATGTCGCCAATGACGTGGAAGCGACGCTCGCCTACGCGCGCCGGTGCCATGAGCTTTGTCCGGAATATTTCCTTGTCAAAGTTCCGTTGACGCCCGCCGGACTCGTGGCCATCAAGCAATTGAGCGACGAAGGGATTCGGGTGAACTGCACGCTTGGCTTCAGTGCCCGTCAAAATTACGTCGCCACCGCATTCGCGCGGCCCGCGTACGTGAATGTCTTCCTTGGCCGTTTGAATTCATACATTGCCGAAAATGATCTGGGCGACGGCGAGTGGGTTGGCGAAAAGACGACCTTGGCTAGCCAAGCGGCTGTCGCGTCCTGCGAGACGGGGAATGGAGACGAGCGAACGCAACAGATCGCCGCCAGTTTGCGCGACGCTGAACAGTTGCAGCGTCTGGCCGGAGTCGACGTGATCACGATGCCGACGAAGGTCGCCCTTCAGGCCAAAGACGTGCTGGAGGAACCGTGGCGTTCTCAGCTGGATCAACACTATGAGGTCAAGCTGCACCAAGGAGTCGATCCTTCGCTGGTCGGCGTGGAGAAGTTATGGGAGATCAGCGACCTAGAGCGGCAGTTCGTCGAAAACGCGGCCAAGGCAAGTTCGCTCAGCCCCCTTCAGTTGCAGCAATTGGCAATGGATCATGGGGTGGATGATCTGTTTCCAACGATGTCGGAACAACAACGGCAAGCCATCGCCGACCAAGGCAAAGTCCCTGTTCACCAACATTGGCAGGAAGGGATCCGAGACGGCAGTCTTGCGATCGACAGCCTCATGACCTTGGCCGGGCTCGCCTCCTTCGCCGCTGCCCAGGCGGAGCTGGATCAGCGGATTCGCGATCAACTGGCGTGACCTAAGCGGCGGTTATCGCCCCGTCGGCATGCAACGCCTTGCTTCGTCGGCGCACTGGTAATGCGGATCACACCAACACTGTGGCAACGGTTCGTTGGAAGGGAAGACGAGGCCTGCTTTCAGGAACTGCGTCTCCCCCTGCTCCTCCTCGCCCGCCTGCCGCCAGCCGCAAACCTCGCTGGCCTGCGGATTGGCGAGTTGATCGATTCGATCGATCCGCACCAAGTCGCCCGTCGCTTTTTCTTTAACAAACATCGGAAGCCTCCTTCGTGAAAAACTGGAACTTTACTCGAAGACCTATGGTGCAATCCTCGTTCCAGGCACAGTGATTGCTGGAACGTTGGGATGAATGATGCGAATCGTGCGAAGCGGACGCAGCCAGACGCTGCCGACCGGATGGTAAGACGTCGGCTGCGGATCGCGCCCTCCGGTGCCAAGCAGGGGCGTCGTCGATGCAAACCAAACAACAACAGGTATTACAGGAGAGAAACCATGGCAACGGTCACCGAAAACGCTTTGGAAAAACGCCACCAGATTGCCACTCAGTTGCGCCGCTGGATACTGCAGATGACGACCGACGCAGGGTCGGGGCACGCGACCTCGTCGCTTTCCGCCGTGGAGTTGATGGCGGAGTTGTTCTTCGGCGCTCACTTTCGTTTTGACGTCGAACATCCAACCGCTCCCAATAACGATCGACTGATCTTTTCGAAGGGACACGCTTCTCCCTTGTACTATGCGCTTTGGAGCGCCGCGGGGCAAGTTGCCCCCGATCGCTTGGAGAACTATCGGCAATTCGGCAGTCTACTGGAGGGCCATCCCACCTCCCGATTCCCGTTCACCGAAGCGGCTACCGGATCGCTGGGCCAGGGGCTCTCGGTGGGTGTTGGCATGGCATTGGCCGCCAAGCTGGATCAGCTCGACTACCGAACATTTGTATTGCTGGGTGACAGTGAGATGTCGGAGGGGTCGCAGTGGGAAGCGATCCAAATCGCAGCGGAGTACCAGTTGAACAATCTGGTCGGCGTGATCGATGTCAATCGACTGGGGCAGCGGGGCGAAACGATGTACGGCGACGACCTGCAGCAGTACAAGCGGCGGATCGAAGCGTTTGGTTGGCAAACCGTGGTCGTGCGCGACGGTCATGACTTCACCGAACTTTCGGAGGCCTACCATCGCGCGGCCGCCTCGACAAATCAGCCGACGATGTTGATCGCGAGGTCGGTGAAAGGGAAAGGCGTTTCCTTTTTAGAAGACGAAAGTGGATGGCACGGCAAAGCAATTGACGACGCTCAGCTAGAAACTGCCTTGCAGGAACTCGGCCAGCCCGCCTCCGAGGTTCGTGGTGAATTGAGCATGCCGAACGATCGTCATCCGTTGTCCGTATTGCCGGCGGACGCCGAACCAATACAGTACCCGGCAGGTGATGAGGTCGCCACGCGGACGGCCTACGGCGACGCGCTGAAGCGTTTGGCATCTCAGTACCCCGAGATCGTCGCATTGGACGCCGAGGTCAGCAATTCGACGCGAGCAGAGTTTTTTGCGGAGTCGTATCCCGACCGTTTTTTCGAGATGTTCATCGCCGAACAGAACATGGTGGGCGCGGCGGTTGGGTTGGGACAGCGAGGGAAGATCCCCTTCGTCTCAACCTTTGCTGCATTTCTGACGCGGGCGTTTGACCAAATTCGGATGGCGAGGCACAGCGAGGCCAACGTGAAATTTGTCGGTTCCCATTGCGGTGTTTCGATCGGTCCCGACGGGCCCTCGCAGATGGGACTCGAAGATATCGCGATGTTCCGAACGATTCAGGAGTGTGTCGTCCTGTATCCCTCCGACGCGATCGCGACGCAGCGGTTGGTCGAACGGATGGCGAATCATCGGGGCATATCCTATTTGCGAACCACTCGAGGCAAGACCCCCGTGATCTACGATAACGACGAACGGTTCGAGATCGGCGGTAGCAAAGTGCTGCGTCGGAGCGACCGCGACCGCTATACGTTGGTCGCTGCGGGGATCACGCTGCACGAAGCGCTTGCGGCGCACTCGATCCTTCAAAACGAAGGGATCGCCGCGCGCGTGATCGATCTCTATTCGATCAAGCCGCTCGACCACGCAACGATTCGCGCCGCGGCCGACGCGACCGAAATGATCTTCACGATCGAAGACCACGTTCCCGAAGGGGGCATCGGAGAAGCCGTATTGACGAGTCTTGCCGATCATCCAACACCGGTTCGGTCGCTCGCCGTTCGGAAACGACCGCTCAGCGGTTCCAGCGAGCGTCTGCTAGACGACCAGGGGCTTTCAGCCCAGAAGATCGTCGCCGCTGTCAAAGCCGTTGCGGATCTGAACTGAACCCACGTCGGACAGGCGTCCCGTCGTACTTGCCGACCCTCCGCGGCTTCATCGTTTGCGACGATACTCGCGGAGAACTAAGTGCTAGCAAATCGTGACGTGAGGAATCCCAAAGCTCCGAAGGAATCATTCGCTGTCCGAGCGGGGCTCCTTTTCCACTGCATTTCCTCGCGTTAGCCGGTACAGGGTAACGACTATTGCAACACGTGTCGCAATTATCGTATCACCGAAGTCATGAATCTTCTGATGCGATCAATCCTGTTGTTTTTGGTGCCGTCGATGCTTGCTGCATCGGTGTCGGCCGAAGAACTGAAGCTGCGTGATATCTGCCGCATCAAGGGGCAAGAGATCACGACGGTTCAGGGACTTGGGCTGGTGGTTGGCCTCAAGGGGACTGGCGATCCGGATGCCAAACCGACCGCTAAAGCTTTGGCTCGCATGATCCAATTGATGGGCGGCCAGATCTCGACCGATCCGCGCGGCCAGATGATGTTGGACGATGTTGAACAAGCCGGGAACGTGGCACTGGTCTTTGTCACCGCACGGGTGCCCGAAGTGGGAGCCCAGCAGGGCGATCGACTCGACTGTACCGTCAACGCGATCGGAGCCAAGAGTCTCGCTGGCGGAACGCTCATGCTCGCGCCGCTGTTGGGCCCGCGAGCCGATCAACCGATCGTCTACGCGATGGCCGAAGGACCGCTGCGGATTTCAAACCCAGATACGCCCACCTCGGCAATGGTTCATCAGGGAGCGAAAATGGAGCGCTCGCTGCTGGCGCCGTTTCATGAAAACGGCAGGCTGACATTGGTCCTGGATCGCGACTTTGCCGACTTCGACACCGTGCAATGGATCGAAGATGCAATCAACAGCCAAGGCGAACAACCACTGACCGGCGAATCGGCCGGTATCGATCCATCGGCTCGCGTCCCTGTCGCTCGCGCGATCGATCAACTGCATATCGAAGTCGACATACCGCCGGTCTATCGAAACAATCCGATCTCGTTCATCTCGCTATTGTTAGGGCTCCGTGTCGCGCTGCCCAACAATGACACCCGCGTCGTCATCAACGAACGCGAAGGCGTGGTCGTGATTGGCGAAGAGGTGCGGATCGCTCCGGTGCTGATCACGCATCGCAACCTGCGAATCGAAGCGGGTGCGCGGCCAGGGTTTGTGCCTGTCGACGCGGCGGCCCCCAAAGCAGAAAACGCCAAGCTGAAGAATCTGGCCGATGCGCTCAACGCGTTGGAAGTTCCCACGGACGATCTGATTGCAATTATCAAAGCCTTGAAAACCAAAGGCGACCTTTACGGAGATGTGATCTTCCAATGATCAGCGGAATTCATAATCAATCGCTTACCAACCAAGCGGCGGCGCATTCGAAGTCGAATCTGCAGCAATCGGGCAATGCGTTGCAAGCGGCGCCAGCCGATGAAATGCAGACGCTGTTTCGCGACTTCGTCGGCAAGACGCTGTTTGGCGAACTGATGTCGTCGATGCACAAGACGCACGACAAAGCCGCCTACTTTCACGGCGGCCAGGCAGAAGAGATCTTCCAACAGCAGTTGGATCAGGTGATGGTCGACGAAATCAGCGATTCGTCCGCTTCGCAGATCGCCGACCCGATGTTCGAACTGTTCCAACTCTCCCGCCGCGGATAGCGTTGCCGCCAGCGGCTGCCAAACATCAATAGTGCGGCGGTTTCTCGTGAGGCAGGTTGTCGCCAGCGATGTTCTCCGAGAGCCAGTGAACGCGTCCTTTCTGCTGCTCAAGCTGCCGCGTCGCATTGTCCAATTCGCGACGGATCTCCAATAAGGCTTCGTGAAAATGGTCGATCGTTCGTTGCTGGAACGCGACGGTTTCCTGTAGCTTATTGATCTGTTGTTGCATCGATTCAGACGGGTTCATGAGGGCTCCTTGGCTTTTATGATGACCGATCATTGAATTGGCTGCCAGGCCGGGTGCCGCGACACGATCGGGTAGCCCCTTTTTTGTTTGTCGCTTTACTTGCGCAAACCCTTTGGTTTGTGGATCGGATATTTTGCTTGAACGCTTTACGTTTTGGAGTTTTGGGAACGGCGCGGATCGCGCGGCGGATCGTCGCCGATATGCAATCGGTCGACGCGATTCAAGTCGTGGGGATCGCCAGTCGGGATCCGGCTCGCGCCCGTTGGTATGCCGATCAATACGGGATCGCTCAAGCCTTCGACAGCTACGATGCAATGCTCGCCAGCGACCGTATCGACGCGGTCTACATCCCGTTGCCCCCATCGCTGCACCACGACTGGGCCTTGGCCGCCGCCGACGCGGGCAAGCATTTGATCGTCGAAAAACCCGTGGCGATGACGCTTGCCGAAGCTCAAGCGATCGACCAGCGGTGTCGCGATCGCGGCCGGCAATGGCTCGACGCAACCGCTTGGCTGCATCATCTGCGGACCGATCGAATCCGACAAGTGATCGACGCCGGCGAACTGGGACGAGTGCAGCATATCAGCGTCGCTTGTTCGTTTTTTGAACCGTTTCAATCGGACGACCATCGACTGAAACCTGAACTGGGTGGCGGTTGCCTGTTGGATCTCGGTTGGTATGCGTACGGGATGGCGCGGTGGGCGGCAGGGCGACTGCCGGTCGCAATCCAATCGATCGGTCGGCAGGACCGGGACATCTGGTTTCGCACCAGCAGCCTGCTGGACTTTGGTGACGACCTGACCGCCACGGTGAACTGTGCCTATGACACCGCGACGCGGAAGTGGTTCGAAATCGCTGGCGACCAGGCGTCGATCGTCTGCGACGACTTCACCCGACCGTGGCCTTCGAAGCCGGCAAGATTCTGGATCCACGACCGGGCTGGGAGCGTTAAAAGCGAAACCTTTGACGGAAACCAAGAAGCCCGGATGCTGGCCACTTTTGCCGATCTGGTCAGCAATGCCACCGCGGCCACGGCGATGAATCAGCAGGCGCTCGATACCCAACAGATCCTGCAAACCATTGCCGATGGGATCGCTAGCTGAACCTCCGTCGGTTAGCGGACGACATCGGTTAGCGAACGATGAACAGTCCGCTAGCGTCGATCATCAGATGTCCCAGCGGATCGACCGACCCGGTCCCTTGAACGACCACAACTTGGTCTTTCTTGACGCCCAACATTTTTCGTGCATCTTGCGGCAGGATCTTCCCCTCTTCATCGAGGAACCGAACGATCGCCACCGAATCGGTTGGATTGTTCTTTTGCTTGCAGAACGGACAGGTATCGGGGTTGTGACCGGGGCCGTCGTGAGCCGCCGCTGCGTCGGCGTCCAACGTCGTCGTCGTATCGCTCTTCATCAAAAACATCGCCTTACCCGCCTCAAACGGATCGTGCTCGCCGGCGGTAATCCGCGCGATGACCGTCACCGGCCCTCCCGCTTCCAACCCCTGTTTGGCGTCGGAGATGCTGACCGCATCGGCGGGAACTTCCGCCAACAGGAACTCGCTGTCGACAGCGGGAGTGGCCGCGGAACCGGCGTCCGACGCCGCGTCGCAGCCTGCCAGAACAAGGCTCAGCGCCAACAGGCAACCGATTTGCCGAAAGCCCCCTCGGGCGACAGTCTTCGAATGGTTGGGGGCGTTTGATTTCATCGACGTCATGGGAAACATTGTCACTCCGTTAGGAAGATCGCAGGGAACCGTGTTAATACGCAGCCGCTGGCGGATTGTTCGCCAGAGATCGGTCGATGCAAGCAAACCGGCAGGCCGCACAGCCGATCCACCGGCCTACCTGGATATTATTCGCGTTCGGTCCAGACGTTGGCCATTCCATCGGCGTCGATGTCGACGTGGATCACGTTGGGACGGCAGCAGACTGGACAGTCTTCGACATAGTCTTGGCTGACGCCCGCCGAGAGATCGATCGGGATAACAATCTCTTCGCCACAGCCATCGCAGATATATTTTGCTTCGTCTTGCATCGCAGGAACCCTTCATGAAATTGAGCAGATCGGGTTGATCGCCTTTCGTAACGCCAACGAGCGGACGTCCAACGTACCTTCGCAGAGCGAAAAGGGGACCAAACGGCTATTAGGAAACCAGGCCCTTGGTGACGGTCATAAAGACGTCTTCGAGCGTCGGATCTTTGTCGTTGAACTTCCGCACGCGGACCCCTTCGGCCAGCATCCGTTCCAACAATTGAGCCATCCCCTCGTCGTCGGTCTCCATTTCCGCTGTCGCTTTGTCGCCGATCACGTCCAACGACCGCAGCGCTTCGCTGCTCCGCAAGATCGACAGCCCCGCATCTTGGTTTTCGAGGAAGCTGACCTCCAAGACACGATTGCGACGCAGTTGCCGGTAGACCGAATCGATCGGCCCGTGCATCAGGATCTTGCCCCGTTCGATGATCCCAATCGAAGTGCAGCAATCGGCGAGTTCGGTCAAAATGTGGCTGCTGATCAGAATCGTTTTCCCCATCCGCCGCAGCTCTTTTAATAACGCTTTGACTTCGACGCGGGCCCGCGGATCCAGACCGCTCGCCGGTTCGTCGAGGATCAAAACCGGCGGGTCGTGGACAAGCGTCTTGGCGAGGCACAGCCGTTGTTTCATGCCGCGGGAGAGCCCGTTGACGAAATCGTCCCGCTTGTGCGACAGGTCCAACAGTTCCAGGACCTCCGAAATGATCCGCTTCCGCGCTTCTTTGCGAATCTGGTAGGCGACAGCGAAGAAGTCCAGAAACTCCCAGACTCGCATCCCGTCGTAGACACCGAAGTTATCGGGCATGTAACCGACCACGCGGCGGACCGCCATTGGATCGCGCGAGACGCTGTGCCCGGCGACCGTTCCATCGCCGCGCGACGCTTTCAGCAGAGTGGCCAGGAAGCGGATCGACGTGCTTTTGCCAGCGCCATTGGGACCGATAAACCCAAACACCTCCCCCGCCTCGATTTTCATGTCGATGCAGTCGACGGCGGTGAAGTCGCCGTAGTCTTTGCCAAAGCCGTTGAGTTCAATCATCGCGATATCCTGCCTCGATCCAATCATCCCAGATGCACCCTCGATTCTATCGCAAATCGTCCCCGAATGTCGTCGGCAAACTTTTCGGGGCCCACGGCAATCAGGGCGATGCATCGGCCGATACCTCAATTCAAAGCATGTCGACGAAGCAGCTGGAGCAGGGGATTCTGCGAAAATCGCGAAACGATTTTGTGGTCATTGAAATCCGGGCTTCTACAACGAGAGGCAGACAGCAGCTGCAAACCCTACCGTCCACACACTGTTATAAAACGCCCATTCTGGAGAATGAACGATGAGAACTTTGATCACCTGTGCAACCATGATCGCAATGACCACGATGACCTACGCCGGAGACAACTGCCGCAAACAACAGGTCGTCTGCTCGGGAACCGTGATTCACGTCGGCCCCGCCCAGCGGCTCGTCGCACACACACCAGTCGCCGCACCGGCAGCGGCAGCAACGGATACAAAAGATATCGTCGACACGGCCGTCTCCGCGAAGAAGTTCTCGACACTTGTCGCCGCAGTGAAAGCAGCCGGTTTGGTCGAAACATTAAAAGGGGACGAGCCATTCACCGTCTTCGCTCCCAACGATGAAGCGTTCGCGAAACTGCCACAAGGCACGATCGCCGACCTGCTGAAGCCCGAGAATAAAGCCAAACTCACAGCGATCCTGACCTACCATGTCGTCCCCGGCAAGGTGATGGCAGCCGACGTGGTGGGCGTGAAATCGGCCAAGACAGTCAACGGTAAAGAGGTCTCGGTGACCGTCGAAGGGAACACCGTGATGATCGACCAATCGAAGGTCATCGCCACCGACATCGTGACCAGCAATGGAGTCATCCACGTGATCGACAGCGTCCTGCTGCCATAAGGCGGGACTCAGAGGCTAAGCAAACGCCGCAGAGCCTTGCTGCCAACCTTCTGGCAGCAAGGCTTTTTTATCGTCAATACCCGAAGCTGGAATGAACCGATCGCCCTTTCGGGCCGATTCGCCCTGCTGCATGAATTTGGCCGTTTCCGGTTGAAGCGTTTGGTCAAACCCAGCATCTTCAATAATCACGTAAAGACCAGTTCCCAATTTTTGGCGCTGCCAAACCTTGCGACCGCTGACGATCAAATCGTAGGAACGGACCGAATCAGCCCGGTCATCACGACAACCGATACCGGAGAATCACGGATCTATCAGGGTCTCTCGCTGATGGCCGAAGTGCGACTCTATCTATGCCCAAGCGAACATCCACCCAGCGGATGCCAGCTCCACGAAGCCGCCCCTAACTATCCATATAAGGTGTCATCGCAAACGCGATTGCGACGAGGAAAGAGGAGCTTCCACGTGCTCGGCAGCCTCGATATGCCGTAATTTCAACGGCAGAACATGCGGGCAAGCCTTGCGGGCAAAGCAGGTTTGGCAGCAAACGTCCTCTCCCCCAATAGCGCGATTAGTTATTGCCGTTCTTCCCCTGACTTCTCATTTCAAGCCAACGCTTCAATGAACCTTGGCTTTCACCGGAAGGTTTACCCGAGAGAAGATTGTCGACGCTGATATCTTCATCGAGATCGGGCCAATGAATCCCTCGACCGTTGCCGACCAACCGCCAGCGATTGCGTTCGGCGATCGTCCCATGGACGAGTCGTGGGTACCAAGCAAGAGGAACCGAGATCGCACGTCCGTCGGACAACTGCACCAACAAGATTTCGTCGCTAACCGTGGCAGAGGTGGCCGACGGACTTTGAGTTTCAACCGTTGAAGTATTCATCCCAGCTATCCAGAAGTGCTTGTTGATTATCAGCGATCAGTTTCTCAAGCTTGTTCACTTCGCGAGGGGCAAAGCCATGACTTCTCGCAAGCCGCACAGGATCAAGCCAAAATTTCGCTTCACAGTCATCTCGTTCGACGTGAACGTGTGCAGGCTCATCTCGATCACCTGCATAGAAAAACAATCGGTACGGCCCGTTGCGCAAGACTGTAGGAATCACTCCATCATACGTCTCCGCTCCATCTGCGGCAACGCAAACGCGATTGCGATCCAGGGCTAGCAAGAGTTTGTGTGGGGCGAATGAACGGGCACGCGATCACGTCCGGTTCCCGCAGACAACCGGACGATATTGCGTGCCGACCGCTACCTCACATTGAAACACGGATTTGCCGTGGCTTACGAACCTTAGAGTCGGCCTGCGACTGATAGCACTACTGACCCGCCGCCCAAGCGAGACCTTTGATCAACGTGTCCAGAAAAACGGGATCGCCAAAGGTCTCGTTGGAATGGCCGTAGGTGGTCCCGAAGACGCGAGCTTTGCCGTATTGGTTGGTCCAATAAACGCCGTGCTCCTTGCCCGTCTTTTCGCTTGTCGATGTGGCGAGGATCGTTGTCCCGGGCCAAATTTTTTCGATCACATACAGCTCGTCGGTCTCGCTTTTGTAATCGCTGGGAAAACCAGCCATGATCGGATGGTCGGGCTTAACGACCTTGACCGGGTAGTTGCTTTTGTGTTCGTGCTTGCGGCTGGTCACTCCAAGAAACTCCCGCCAGTCGTCGACATCGGCCGCCCGGTAGGTGTGTATTGCACAATGGATCACCACCGCGTTGACTCCCGCTTTGTGCGGGTCGGTGATGCTGCGGATGTAATCGGGATCGGTCGTGTTGGCGAAACATTCGTTGTGAATCACCACGTCAAAGCCCTGCGACCAATCGACGTTCTTGTAGAGATCGATCTCTGCCGTCGTGCCGGTGCCGCCGTCGTTAACCACCGTCCACTGAACCTTCAGCCCCCGCTCGGCCGCAGCCAATTGGATCGCTTTGGCTTGAAAGTCGTAATCGTGGCAACAACCGCCGGTGACCAACAAGACGTTGATCGAACGCGCCGCCGCCGACTTCGCGTCGTCGGCTCGCAGACCGCCAAGGCTGGCCAGAGTGAAACTGACAGCCAGACAGAATAGGTTCGCTCGATTCAACATCGTCATCGGTCTCCAGAATAGCAGTGGGTTGTCGCGCGGCCGGCGACGGAATTACGCCTCTTCCGTCGTCGCTTCCTCTTCGGCTGCGGGGGTCATTCGATCCCAAAAGCCTACGGTAAACAACACGAAGACAGCCGAGGCCAAAATCGCCGGAAAGATCCAATAGTTTTTCCAATCCTGCATCGCGGGAACGACATAGGCTGCCGTGTCCAATCCCTCCGGATAGCCCTTGTTAAACATGTTCATCAGGCTCTCCAGGAAGGTTGGCGTCGCTGCGTCGGCGCGAAGCGCGGAGATCTGTTCGGCAAGCTCCGGCCCCGGTGCGGCGCCATATTCACCGATCCGTGTTGGCAACGGAATGTTGGTGAAGGGGAAGTTGGCGCCAAACGCAAAGCGGAAACCGAAGAACAGCCCCAATCCCTGCGTCAAGAAAACGAGCAAGCTTTGCGCCTGGCCGCGGATCTCGCGTGGCGCTTTGTTGTCGGTGTACATGAATCCTGTAACGAAGAAGAAGTCGTAACAGATACCGTGTAGCGCAACGCCCAACAGCAACATCCAGGTGACTTGATCGGGAGCTCCCATCGCGAACAACAGATAACGCAGCACCCAGCTGGCCATACCGATCATCAGCATCAACTTGACGCCCAACTTACGGAAGAAGAACGGGATCAAGATCATAAAGAAGATCTCCGACATCTGTCCCAGCGTCATCGTCGAACCCGGTTCGGTAAAGCCGGCGGCCCCCAGGTAAGCGGAGGTCTGACCGTAATAATAACCCAACGGGATGCAGATCAGCATCGAACAGATCGCAAACACCAGAAACCCAGGACTCTTCATCATCCCAAAGGCATCCAGCATCAACAGCGATCGGAAGTCCAACGGCTTGTCCTTCGCGGGCGGTGGCGTGTGGGGCAGGGTGAAGCTGTACAGGCCTAGCAAAATGCTGCTGATCGCTCCCAACCAGAAGATGTTCAACGAATCGGACCATCCCGCGAATCCAAGCGTCAGCCCGGCAACGATCCAACCGATCGTTCCCCAGACACGAATCTTGGGGAAGTGGTTTTGGTCGGGAATGTGAGTGAAAGCGATCGTGTTACTGAGCCCCAGCGTCGGCATGTAGCAACACATATAAGCGATCATCAAACGGACCATCAACGTGCCATCTCCCTTCGCCGCGATCGAAGGGAGCATGCACATGATTCCGCCGCCGATCAGCAACAGGACTCCCATCACTCTTTCGGAAGCGAAGAATCGGTCGGCGATCAGCCCCAGGAATAAAGGAGCGAAGATCGCCGCGATCGGAGCGCTTTCGTAAGCACCGCCGGTGAATTCCGCCAATCCGTTACTCCCCAAGGCCAGGGCCAGCGTTGCAAACCATGCACCCCAGGCGAAAAACTGGAGGAACATCATGATCGACAATCGCGTCGTCATGTTCGACTGGGACGTGGGGGCGGCAGTGCTCATCGTGACACGAACTCCGTTGTGCAGGATCTCGGAAGGAGAGGGTAGGAGAGGCGAATCGCTGCAAAATCGCAGCGTTGCAAATCTTGGGAAGTGCCGATTCTAGTCCACCGCCGCGTCACGGGCACCCCCGCAATGCAATCATTCACCGCCCCCGCAGATCGCTCGTATAATGAACCTCAATCAACACAGGCCCCCCAAAAACGTGGGCCGCGATGGCGAGCGACTCTCGGCGCGAATTCGATCCCGATTCCCGAGCAAGAAACTTTTAAATTCATCGCCGGTGCACTATAATGCCGAACACCCACCCTGTGCCACAGCGTCAACGCTGACATGCCCACCGCTTTGCGAAAACCGAGCATATCATGAACAGACTGTGTTTTTACGTCATCGCTCTACGACTGATTGTCACGCCGACTGGACTGCTAGCCGACGACGCTGCAGCCCCCGGTGCCGAGCAGGTCGCGTTCTTCAATGACTCGATCCTGCCCGTCCTCGAGGAACATTGCTTCAAGTGTCACGGCGGCGATAAGGAAAAAGGTGGGCTGAAACTCGATTCCCGTTCGGCTCTGGTCCGCGGCGGCGACAGCGGTTCGGGGATCGACATGGACGCTCCCGAGCAGAGCATCCTGCTGGAAGCGGTTCGCTTCGAATCGTACGAGATGCCGCCGTCGGGCAAGTTGCCCGATGAGACGATCGCGTTGATCGCCCGTTGGGTTGCGATGGGTTCGCCCTATCCAGCCGACATGATCGGCGACGACGACGCCCCGGTTCACGAATCTCCCGGCTCGCGCGTCACCGACGAGGACCGCAAGTTTTGGTCCTTCCAACCGATCCAAAATCCGCCGGTTCCAGCGACCGATGACGCGGGCTGGGCGCGGACGCCGACCGATCGCTTCATCTTGAATCGTTTGGCTGAAAATGGACTGCAGCCCAACGGCGAGATCTCGCCGCGCGGTCTGCTGCGCCGCGTCTATTACGACCTGACCGGACTGCCGCCAAGCATCGAAGCGATCCAAGAATTCGAAGCCGACCCGAGCGATCTCGCTTATCAGAAGATCGTTGACAACTTGCTCGCTTCGCCCGAATACGGCGAGCGTTGGGGGCGGCACTGGATGGATCTGGTTCGCTATGCCGAAACGAACAGCTACGAACGGGACGACGCCAAACCCGAGGTCTGGCGTTTCCGCGACTACGTGATCGATTCGCTGAACGCCGACAAACCGTTCGACGATTTTACGCGCGAACAGATCGCCGGCGACGAGATGGAATTTAAGCCGGAGCGGTTGGTCGCGACCGGTTACCATCGGCTTGGGATCTGGGATGACGAACCAGCCGACAAAGAGCTTGCGTTTTACGACGACATGGATGACATCGTCGGGACGACCAGCCAGGTCTTCCTGGGGCTGACCGTCCATTGCGCTCGCTGCCACGAACACAAGATCGATCCGATCCCGCACGCCGATTATTACCGGATGCTCTCCTTCTTCTCCGGCCTGAATCGGCTGGGCGTTCGCAGCGGCGATTCGGTCCGCCAGAACTCGCTGCGTCCAATGGTTCCGCCCAGCCAGGGGCGTCAATATACCGAGGCGAAGAAGCGTTACGAGAACGAACGCCGCGAGTTGGAAAAGACGATTCGCGAGATCGAGAAACAGGTCCAGCCCGATTTCCAACCTGTCGAGAAAGAGGACTTCGCTTACCAAATGAACCGCGAAGCGATCGTGGGCAAACGGGTTGGCAAGCTGATCGACCGAGCGAAATATGACCAATACGTCGCCGCTCGGAAGCGGTTGACCGAAATCGAGCGGAACAAACCAGCCGAGGTGGGAATGGCGTTGTGCGTGACCGAGATCGGTTCGCAAGCTCGCCCGACGTTTGTGCTGACGCGCGGCAATCCGCACGCGCCGGCCGATCCGGTAGAACCGGGCTTCCCCGAAATTTTGGGTGGCCAAACGCCCGAGATTCCTGCCAGTCCGAATCCTGAAACCTCGGGACGCCGAATCGTGCTGGCCGATTGGTTGGTCAGCGACAGCAATCCGATGACCGCTCGCGTGCTGGCCAACCGGTTGTGGCAATACCACTTCGGTCGCGGGATCGTCCGCACTCCCAACGACTTCGGTTTCCAAGGGGCTCCCCCAACCCATCCGCTGTTGCTCGACTATCTGGCCAGCGAATTGATTCGCGCCGATTGGCATCTGAAACCGCTGCACCGGATGCTTGTCACCAGCAGTGCCTACCGGATGACATCGGACAGTCGCGACGAAGCGTTTGCCGCCGATCCGACCAACGATTACTTCTGGCGATTCGAATCGCGGCGGTTGAGCGCCGAAGAGATCCGCGACTCGATGCTCGCCGCGACCGGCAAGTTGAACCTCAGCAAAGGCGGTCCCAGCATCTACCCGATCATCGAAGCGGAGGTCCTGGCAGGTCAGTCGCGACCGGGAGCCGGTTGGGGCAAAAGCAGCGACGCCGAACGCGCCCGACGCAGCGTTTACATTCACATCAAACGCTCCCTCGGCGTTCCGTTGCTGATGAACTTCGACGCCGCCGATACCGATTTCACCTGCCCCGTCCGTTTTGCAACGATCCAACCGACGCAAGCGTTGGGAATGTTTAACAGCGACTACCTGGTGCAACAATCGTCCGACCTCGCCGATCTGGCAGAGCGTGAAGCTCCCGCGGGAGACGCTGCCGATCGCGTCGCGGTGGCGCTGCGACGCGTGCTGCAACGCGACGCCAGCGAACAAGAGATCGCCTGGGGCGTCGAACTGATGCAACGTCTGCGATCCGAACACCAGGTCGACCAACGCCGCGGCTTGGAACTGTTCTGTTTGGTCGCCTTGAATTTGAACGAGTTTATCTATCTGGACTGACACGCGTTTGACTGCTGACGAATCTTCCGCGATGCCTCCACCGAAGCATGGTCCCTCGACGCGGAAACCACTTTCACGCTCCACCTGCTAACAGGCTCTATCCGATGACAACCAACAACGAATTCTGCCGTCGCACTCGCCGTCAAGCTCTATGGGAAATGGGCTGCGGCTTCACCGGAACCGCATTGGCCACGATGCTTGGCGACTCGTTCCTGGGAACGCAAACGGTCGCTGCCGACGGCAAGACCGCTTGGGAAAATCCGCTCGCCCCCAAGCAACCGCCGCTGCCTGCGAAAGCCAAGTCGGTGATCTTCCTGTACATGTATGGCGGCCCCAGCCACATCGATACGTTTGATTACAAACCAGCGATGAAAGGGATGGACAACAAGTCGATCGAGGTCAAAACGTTTGGGCGCGGCGGACATAAGAACAAGGGACGGATCGTCGAACCGCGTTGGGACTTCAAGCAGTACGGCGAGTGTGGCAAGTGGGTCAGCGATCTGTTTCCCAACTTGGGAACCTGCGTCGACGACATCGCGTTCATCCATTCGATGACCGCCGATTCGCCGATCCACGGTTCGGCGATGCTCCAGATGAACAGCGGCCGGATCCTCAGCGGCAGCCCCTGCCTGGGATCGTGGGTCAATTACGGCCTGGGAACCGTCAACCAAAACCTGCCCGGGTTTGTCGTCATGTTGGACCCGCGAGGCGGACCGATCAGCGGCGCGAAGAACTGGAGCAGCGGTTTCATGCCGGCTCACTACCAAGCGACGGTCATGAAGAGCAACGGATCGCCGATCCTGAACCTGAAACCGCAAGCTGGCATGACCGACACGTTGCAACGCGATCTGTTGGACACGATGCGGAAGTACAACGAACAGCATCAGGCGGCGCGGATCGAAAATACCGATTTGGCGGCAAGGATCAGCAGTTACGAACTGGCTTATCAGATGCAAGCCGCGGCTCCCGACGCCGTCGACCTCTCGAAGGAAGACGCTCGAACGATCGACGATTACGGGATGAACGATGAAAAGTCGAAGACCTTCGGCAAGCAGTGTCTGATGGCGCGGCGGCTGGTCGAACGGGGCGTCCGCTGCGTGCAGATCTACAGCGGCGGCGCTCACAACGACGACAACTGGGATGCTCACAACGACATCGCCGTCAACCACAACCTGCACGCGGCGGAGACCGACAAACCGATCGCCGCACTGCTGAAGGACCTCAAGCAGCGCGGGATGCTCGATTCGACGCTGGTCGTCTGGGGGGGCGAATTCGGCCGCCAACCGACCGCCGAATACGAGAAGGGAACCGGCCGGGATCACAATGCCTACGGCTTCACGATGTGGATGGCTGGCGGCGGGATCAAGGGGGGCGTCAGCGTCGGCAAGACCGACGAACTGGGATCCGCCGCTGTCGAAAACCGCTACCACGTCAAGAACCTGCACGCCACGATCCTCGACCGATTGGGATTCGATCCCAACCACCTGACCTACTTCTTCGGCGGGCTGGATCAAAAACTAGTCGGTGTCGAAGGAGCCGAACCGATCCATCAAGTGCTAGCCTAACCCAGGCCGCACCAACCATTGCGGCCACTCACCGTTCTTGTTTAACCGCAATACCGTTCAACGAAGGAGCCTCGGACCGTCGAAAGAATTAGCCGCGGGATGTAGTGGACGAGGTTACGAGTCCCCGCGATTGGGCCTGATGCAAAAGGACTCGTAACCTCGTCCACTACGCTTCATTGAACGGTATTGCGTTAACCGCGTGGGCAACGCCCCGCGCGTCGCTCACGGCACAAATCGCAACCGTCCCCTTCGCGACAGCGAGCGATCATCGCTGAACCTTAATAAAAGCGGCCCGATGGGGACGTGATGAAACGACATCGGATGATTGCGGCGGTCTCCTGCGCACAAGCACTTCCATCGCACTGAATTTTCGCGACCCCCGTTTGTCCAAAGCTGACGCTGCGGCTTAGGATAGAACTTTGGGGAGGTGCTTCGTTCTTTGGTTCGTGGGAGATTGTGATCGCTATGGGTCTGACCGTGATGCGTCGTATTCGTTTCTGTGCAGGTCATCGGTTGGTTGGACACGACGGCAAGTGCGTCCATTTCCACGGGCACAACTACGTCGCTGAATTCTATGTGACCGGCGAAGTCCAAGACGATGTCGGGCGGATCATCGACTTCGGCGTGCTGAAGCGAAAGTTCAAAGGCTGGATCGACGAGAACTGGGACCACGCCTTTGTGCTCTGGGATCAAGACACCAACGGCCTGCGGGCGATCCGCATGGTCGAACCCTGCCGCGTCTTTGAATTGCCCTACAATCCGACCTCCGAAAACATGGCCCGCTATCTGCTGGAAGTCGTCAGTCCCGAACTGCTGCATGACACCGGAACGCATGCCAGCAAAGTCGTGATCTGGGAATCCGAGGAGAGCTGTTCGGAAGTGACGCGAGGGTGAGTTCAACAAACGAAACGTTATCGCAACCGTTGGAGACGTCGGAGGCGACCGTCGCAGCAGCCAACGCCATCCCACCTCAACCGATCGCGGCTCCGATCTCTTACACTGTCGGCGTGATCTATTGCCTGTTGGCGGCTGTCGGTTACACGTTGGCCAACATCGCGCTGCGGCAGGCGAGCGACCTGGACCCGATCTTGGTGACGGCAGCCAAAGCGGTTCCGACGATGGTTGGGATGGCGCCGGGCGTTTTCTTGCTGTGGAACCGCGGCGTCGTTTTGGCTCCGCAGCGATCGGCGATCGGGTACCTGATCGCCGGCTGCCTGGTCGGTCAATTTGTCGGCAACTGTTCGTTCCAGTATTCGTTGAGCATCGTCGGCCTGGCGCTGGCGGTGCCGATCACCTTGGGGACGATGGTGATCGGAGGGGCGATCTTTGGGCGGATCTTTCTTGGAGAACGGGTCACGACACGATCGGTGATCGCGATCGTGGTCCTGATCCTAGCGACCGCGATCCTCTCATTGGGTAGCGGTCGCAGCGCGGTCCGCGACGACCTGACACCGCTGCAGATCGCCAGCGGCGTGATCGCCGTCTCGATCTCGGGGCTCGCGTTTTCGTTCCTGGGAACGATGGTCCGCCGCAGTCTGTTGAGCGGGATGGCGGTCGCGACGACGATGTTTGTCAGCGGGCTGATCGGCACGTTCGGGCTATCGACGATCGCGCTGATGCGAGTTGGCCCGGAGGGATTGGCGGCGACGACGGCAAACCAGTGGTTGGTGATGTTAGCCGCCGGGCTATTCAACCTGATCGCCTTCTTCCTGCTGACCGTTGCGTTGCAGGTCGTTTCGGTCGTCGTGGTGAACCTGTTAAACGTGACCCAGGTCGCGATGGCGGCGATCGCTGGCGTGCTGATCTTTCACGAACGGATCACGCAATCGATGGTGATCGGCGTCTCGTTGACGATCATCGGGCTGATGGTCTTAGGCAAGCGGAAGACGCCCCGGACCAAACCGCTCGTCTCGGAAAGCGACGAACCTACTTAGCAAATTCGTTGTACTTCACCTTGCCAAACCCAGGGATTTGAATCTCGGGCAGCGAGGGTTTCTTAGACGGTTCAGGAGTCGCGGCTTTCGTGACGGGCGGTTCGCTGAACTTCACATGGGCGACTCCCCCCCCCGCGAGTCCGTCGGCAGTCGGCCGTGGCTGGACCACCAGTCGATCGTCGAGGATCGTGACCTTTTGGAACATTCCCACCAGAGCCGCAAAGCGAGGGTCTTGGATCTCTTCGGTCGACAGTTTTAGATCGCGCAACTGGGACAGCAGTGATTCGTCGACCGGCTCCCCTTTGACCTCTGCCTCGATCACACTCAACGACACCGTTGTATCGTCTAACGCCAACGCAAGCTCACCCGACGCATTGAGAAAACGCCCCGATCCACCGGGCATCCGATCGGTTGGGATACTTAAATCCGCACGCAACCGGCCGTTTTGCAGGGTCACAAAAACGCGATCCTTCAAACCGGGCTGACTGTTCAAAAGAACATTCAAATCGCGTGTCGAAAGGACAAACTGTTCGTCGGCATTTCCGATTTGAACGCGTTGAAAAAACTCGTTCGCTCGCTGGGCAATCTCGTTCGCCTCGTCATCGGTATAGGCAACCGTGGGGACCGACCGTGGTTCGGTCTCTGTATATTCGACGACCTTCCCGGTGAGGAAGTACCAGCCATAGCCCGCAGCCCCGACTACGCCAATCCCCAACAGCAACATCGGCAGCAGGCAACCGCACAAAAACAGCTTTCGAATTCCGCCGCGTCGGTTGGCAGAGGGCATGTGGGGTGTCGTGTTCATCGTTTTTTGCTCGTGGAGCGCGAAGTGTTGAAGAGACTCGGCGACACTCAATAGGTAGCTCACCGCACGGCGACGCATTGCGGATTTCAGGCAGTGCAGGGGAGGCAACCCCTGTCGGAAGTCCGAAAATTCGGGCTGCACCAATGATAGGCACCTCACCGCTTCGAGTTCCGCGACTCGTTTCAACACTCCCCACGATCGCAGCCAGAATGGTTTGATGACCGAAAGCTCCTCAATCCCGCCGAGAAGAACTCGCTCGCGTCGCATCAACGGGCATTCCTTTCGAAGCAACAATCGGTCGTCCTCGTTGCGAAAAACGAACGCGACATCTTACGAGTACGGCAGCCTCGGCGGCTCCTGAGTATATTGTTCAGGTCACGCTTCACGTTGAAGTATTCGTCTGATTTCCCTCCCACGACTCTTTGAGCCCCATGATTCGCCTCACTCAATTTAGCCTGCATTTTCCGCTGACGATCGCGCTGGTAATCCTTGGCAGCCAATGGAAGAGCACCGCGAGTGGCGACGAGTACGAAATCGCATTTTCGACATTCATTGGCGGTTCCGATTGGGAACACGCCCGCGACGTCTTCGCGGACGAAGCGGGAAATGTCTATGTCGTCGGTGGCACGCAATCGGATGATTTTCCGACAACGGAAAATGCACTGCAACGATCGCAAGACACCACGGGGAAGAGGGTTGGCAGCGGAGGTTACTGCGACGCGTTCGTCTGCAAATTTTCGGCCGACGGAGAATTGCTCTGGTCGACGTTGTTGGGGGGCCCCAACTACGATCGCGCTTATGCCGTGGAAGTCGACGCCGAAGGATTTGTTTACGTTAGCGGACGCGGAGGCCCAGGGTTCCCCGTCAGTGAAAATGCGTTCCAAACCCAGTTTCGTGGAACCGACAATGGGATTTATGGGATGCAAAACGGCTTCATCGCCAAACTGGCCCCCGACGGATCGGAGATCGTCTGGGCTGCCTATGTTGGCGTCGGATCGCTCTGCCGCGACCTATCGATCGACGACGACGGCAATGTTTATGTCCCGTTGCATTACACCGGCAGCGGCCCGCTGCCACCAGATTCCTGGTGCGCTGGTGGCTTCCAACCCAAACCTGCCGGCGGTTCAGAGATCGGCGCGTTGAAGATCGCAAGCGACGGCCGATCGATCCTTTGGGGAACTTGGTTGGGTGGTTCCCTTGACGAAGTCTCCAACTGTGGCATCCGCATCGACCAGCAGCGGCAGGTCTATCTGAACTTCACGACCAAGTCGACTGATCTGCCAACGACCGCAGGCGCTCACGATCGTTCGCACAACGGGAAGACCGATGCCTTCGTCGCGCGAATCAGTTCCGACGGATCCCGGTTATTGATGGGGACATATTTTGGTGGCGCGGGAGACGACGAAGGGAATAGCACGCACAATTTGGCGGTCGACGCCCTCGGGAATTCCTACCTGCTGACGAGCACGCGCAGTGAAGACATCCCGGTCACCGCAGGCGTCGTGCAGCCGAACCTTAGCGGCAACCAACGCGATATCGTCGTGGCAAAGTTTTCCCCCGAGGGAGCTTTGCAACGTTGCACCTACCTGGGCGGCAGCGACAACGATGGAGCGGACGGCATCTATGCAAACGCCCGCGGGGATGTCTTCCTGACCGGCAACACCGCTTCCAATGATTTCCCCTTGACCTCCAACGCTTTACAGACACAGCGGGGCAAATCTCACGACGCCATCGTTGTGGTGCTCGCTGCCGATTTCGCCAGCCTGAAATTCAGCACGTTGCTTGGCGGCCCCAGTTACGACTACGGCCGTTGCGGCTTTTTAGACAACCGCGGGAACCTTTACGTCACCGGATCGGTCAATGGCCCCGGTTGGCCCGTCCATCGCGCGTTCCAACCCAAGTTTGCCGGCGGCGGTGGCGGCAAAGAACTTTGTTATGAAGGCGGCTGTTACGCCGGGGATGTGATCCTGGCAAAGTTGAATCGCTTGCGGAACGACTAGTTCACATCGAAGCGAAGGGAACGCGATCTCATGTCGGCGAAACGTTCGCCCAACAGATCACTCCTCTTCGCCCAGCAGATCGCTTTCTTGCAGCGTGCGGAAATTCTTCGCTCGCAGCGTTTCGATCCCAAGATCGATATTGTCGACCATCAGCGCCACCGCAGCCCGTTGGTTGGGGCGTGGGATCAAGGGATACGCTTGAATGATGTTCACTTCCGCTTGCAGTAGCGCCGTGCAGACGTGCAGCAGCGGCTGCGATGTGTCGGGCAATTCGACGCCGATCAGATCGGTTTCGATGATCGACAAACCCGCCCGCTCCAAGATCTCGCGAGCCCGCTCGGGATGGCTGACCACAAATCGCACAAACGCGCATTCGGCGGCATCGTTGATCGATAGGGCGACGATTCGCAGACCGGTCCCTTCGAATCGACGCACGACTTCTAACAGCTGCCCGACGCGGTTCTCTAAGAAGACGGTGAACTGTCGAATTGCGGGATAATCGCGGCCGCGAGCGGTTTGATAATCGATCGCGTTTCCTTCTCCGATGCTGCTCATCCGGCGGCCTGTGCTTTCTACAAAAAGTGACTTGGGAGCCCCAAACTCTAGTCCAGCGCTCAGTTTACGTTGTCGGGCGGCCAACGGTCAAACCCGGTCTTATCCGCCAGCTACGGCTCCGGGACGCGAAGCGGTTCGGCGGAATTGATTTGGTTCGCGGGGGCATTCGCTGGCATCGGCAGCCGCTCGGGCAATCCACCGACGACCGGCGCGACGTCTCCGTTTTCCAATAACGTCGTATCGTCAGCCAGTGCGGCCCCTGTAGGGTCTTCGATCGGCCCCGGATCGATCCAAACACCCGTTGGATCCAATTGCATCGTCCCCATTTCAAAGTCCAAGAGGACGCGGAGGACTTCGTAGTTAACCCATACGTTCAGGAAGTCGTTTTGCGCGTCCAACAGATCGGACAACGCGGAGACCAAGTCGCGTGCAGCGGTCGGAGAAGTCGTGCTCTGTTGATTTGGTCGCAGCGGAGGATTCAGCTTCAGCCGCGCGATATCGACCTGGGCGATCGCCACCTGGACCGCTGTCCGACGGACTTCCAAGTTGATCCGGCTGAGCGCTGCGATCCGCAGCGTATTCCGCAGGCTCAACGAAACGCGATCCTCGAACAGCATGTAGTTCCGGCGGGCTTGCTGGTAATTCAGCAGCGCCTCGCGGTATTGATTTCGTTCGACCAACCGCGCCGTCGGCGTATCAAACTGAACGCCAAACCGGACTCGACTGCGATCGGGCGTAAATTGCACGATGTTATCCGGGTCGGTCCCCAATTCGCCACTGACGACCACGTCCAGATCGCTCTGCAGCGCGTTGGCGAAGAATTCGATCTTCCGCCACACATCGACCAAATTGGCTCGAGCGTTCATCCAATCCAAACGATTGGTCCGCGCGTAGCGGAGCGCTTCAAACGGCTCGATCTCCAGCGGCAGCAACGTGATCCCCTGCAATCGCGTCTCGGCGTGAACAAGCGATAGTTCCAACAACAAGTCCGACAGACGCCCCGCACGATCGTTCAACGTCTTCCATTGCTGCTGCAGCGTTGGCTCCGTTGGCGATTCGGGATCGCCCCCGTCGGCTGCTCGCAATGCCAACGGCTGCTGCGATTGCGTGTACTCCTGACGCAATTGATTCAGGTCGCCTGCGATCGTGGGCAAACGTTTTTTGAGAAACGCAATCCGTTTCATCAACACCTGCTCGTCGTACACTCGGCTATCGACATCGGCATCCAATTCGTCGATCTGCATTTTGACCTGCCGCAGCTGCTTGCGACGTTCGGGCAAATGTTTCTCCAGCGCCGCCAGATCAGCCAGCGCCGATTCCAGCTGACGCTCGATTCCAGCGTTCAAAGCAACAACTTTGCCGCGAGCCGCCTCCAGCGATTTCTCGCTTGGATTTTCGCGTTCGCTGCGAATCTCCAACAGAATGTCCGCTACTTCGTCTTGCAGCTCCGTCAACTTCGGATCGATCAGAGTAAACCGATCCAAGAGTTCATCGCGAATCTCGACCGGCAGCGTCGGTGGCAACCCGAGGTCGACTTTGAAGCTGTCGACGCGTGTTTGATAGGCTGCTTTGGCCGCCAACAGCGAACTTTGTGCATTGAGCAACGCCTGACGCGCTTGATCGACCTGCAACCGGCTGTTGATTCGGTTCGCCTCAAACGCCGCTTCCAATTGCGCCAAACTATCGCGGAGCGCGGTGATGTTGGTCGCTTGATTGCGGATCTGTTGCTGGTCCTGCAACAGTCCCATGTAGCCGCCGGCATCGGCAGCACCGCTCCGCCCGCTGGGGACCCCCGCGATCAGACCGAGCCCCGCTTGGCCGACGTTGGTGGCCAAACTTGGTCCGGGACCGGAGTTGCGGCCGGTGACGACATCGACGTAAAAGCCCTGCCGATATTGCTGCATCTGTCGGACGTTGGCCAACAGATTCCGTTCGGTTTGCGTCAGTTGTTCTAAAACGCGAGCGCGACCACCAAACCGCAGCAACGGCTGCACCAGGCTAAAATCGATCGTCGAAGTGAATAGATCGCTATCGGTACCCCAAAAATCCCAGACCAACGAATTGGCAAATCCGACGACCAATTCGCCGCCGGTCGCACTCAGCTTGCGGACACTGCCGAAACTAGTTTGGGTGAGCACGCTGCTGGCGCCGACGTCAGTTCCCCGGAACTCTTCAAACGTGCGTGTGCCCGAGAAAAATTGATGGTCGAAACGGAAGCGTTCGAACGAGACGTTCAGCGCCGAACGATACAGCGTCTCGACGTTTTGTTGGTAGTCGCGTGAATTGATCCGCGCCACACCAACGGCATCACGCAGATTCAGGACGACATTCCCGGTCTCGTCTTTGGGGAGCGAGGCGAGCCAATAAGGCGATTCGATCGACGAGATGTCGCCGTTGCGATGCCAATGTTTCCAACCGTGCATTCCATCGACACAGTGCATGTACCGATGCGAGTTGGGATCATCGGGCGGCATGGGCGACCGATCGATCGAAAACGGATCGAACATGCGTGAATCGGACGGTACGTAGACGCTGCCTCCATCGAGGTAGCCACCTTTCTGCTGGATCAAACAGTTGGCATCTTCGTCTGCCTGTTGCCGATACCAGCGCCGCGAACACCCCACCAGCAACAATGCTAGGCAAGCGATCAGCATACCGGTCGCGAAATACCTACTTCTGCCCATGCACTTCCATCCAACCGCCCAATCCCTCACAAACAAAAATCGGTGAACCGATCCGCGCAACGGCGATCAGCTCCCCTCGGGATAGATCGGCGCCAGTCAGGAAAGATCTGAGGATGAATCGGATTTTAGCGGATATGAACCTCTTTGGGCGAGCAAACCTCGCTAGCAAATCCCGTATCCACAACGCCAATACAGCATCGTCCCCCCTCGACAAGTGCCGGCCCTACTTCACCCTTACCCCAAACGAAGTCTGATGGGGTGGGTCGAACAAGCGAAGCAAAGTCCGGGGAGGCGAGTTCGCGTGCGTTACGAACCGAGTCGCTGCCGGACACCAGGAATCAGTCGGGCTGCGTTTTCTGAATAGACTTTCCGAAGCACGTCGTCGGGTAGGTAGAGGCCATAAATTTGCCACAGCCCCTGGGGCGGAAACTCTTTTTCCGAATACGGGAAGTACTGGTCGCGGGTCTCCAGGAACCGCCAGTACAGCCGGATCCGCGTCTCGGGCCAAGGACCATCGGTTCCGAACATCACACGATCGGCGTATTTGATGATGAAGTCGCGGGCTGAATAGGGCTGGCGTCCCAGTTCACCAATCCGCGAAGCGAATTCGACCGACAGGTTGGGATAGCGATCCAACCAAGCCGCGACGGTCTCTAGATCCTCCGAATTGTTCGCCACGTGGGCACCGATAAACTTCGTTTTCGGATGCCGCTCAATCACACGGTTTCTGGCCTCCAGCAAGGCCTCGCGCGACGGGAAGTCATCGCCGTGGAAGCTCCAGTCGGGATGACGGCTGAGTTCTTCCCAACGCTCGTTCTGCGGATCGATCGGATCGAAGAAGGCGGCCGGGTCGGCGACGTGCATGATGATCGGCAGCCCCAGTCGGCCGCACGCTTCCCAGATCGGATCCCACCGCAAGTCGTCGATCGCCAACAGATCGCGATCCTCACCGCGGTATCCCAGCCCAAACCCTTTAAAGATCTTCAGACCGCTGATCCCCTGTTCCGCTGCCGCTTCCAACTGCATCACGGTCTGACGGACAAACCCCGGTTGATTGCAGGCCCAGGTTGCCGGGTCGTCCGCATCCCCCGCCCCCTGCCAATCAATATTGGCATAGATCACAAAGCGGTCGCGATATTTGGTCCACAGATAACGCATGTGCTGCTGCAATTTATCGCCCAAGCGGCCGTCGAGACTGCAACAGACGGCGATGTTGTTGCGGTCCATCAATTCGACAAATGCGTCGAGCGCCTCGGGATCATCCTTCAAACGATAAGAGAGATGCGTGTGGACATCGACGACGGGGAACTTGGCTGCGTCACGCGGATTCTCGGGAACGCGAAGCTTCGCTTGCGGACGGAAGTTACGCAACAACAGCTCACGACCGTCGCGGCCGTCCAACGGCATCAAAAGCGGTTCCAAGGGCGCATCGGTATTCTCGGAAGTTGTTGCAGGTTGTTGAGCATCGACCGCGCCGCCCCACCAAACGGTGGTCAAGCCGATCGCGCAACAAAGTGATAGAATGCGAGCCAGAGACATTGTGATCCACGGATTCAAAGGAATTGCACTGTAAATGGCAGATGATTATACCGAGCAGCAGTCGTCGGGCGAGCAGCAGGACGCCTTGAAGCTGAGCTTGCAAACGACGACACCACCAGCCGAAGTGCCAGGATATCGCATCGAGCGATTCCTAGGTGCTGGTGCGTTTGGTCAGGTTTGGGTGGCGCGGGACCTCAATACGGGGCGCCCCGTGGCGATCAAATTCTATCTGCATCGCGGTGGGGTCAATTGGTCGCTGTTGAGTCGCGAGGTCAAGAATCTAGTGGCGCTGAGCGCCGACAGCTATATCGTGCAGGTCTTGGAAGTCGGCTGGGACAGCGAGCCACCTTATTACGTGATGGAGCTGATCGAAAACGGATCGCTCGAAGATCTGTTGCACAAGCGCGGCCGGTTGCCGGTCGAACGCTCGGTGCAGTTGTTCCGCGAGATCTGCATCGGCATGAACCATACTCACGGCAAGGGGATCCTGCACTGCGATCTGAAGCCGGCCAACGTCTTGTTGGACGAAGAGCTTCGCCCGCGGTTGGCCGATTTTGGACAGAGCCGGTTGTCACACGAACAATCTCCCGCGCTGGGAACGCTGTTTTATATGGCGCCCGAACAAGCCGACCTCGATGCGTCCCCCGATGTCCGCTGGGACGTCTACGGTCTGGGGGCGATCTTATACCGGATGTTGACCGGCACGGCGCCGCATCGCGAAGGGGCGGTGCTGGATCAGATCGACACCGCCGGTTCGCTGAACAAACGGCTTGAAAAGTATCGCGATGTGATTTGCCAGTCGGGTCCGCCCACGGGACACGAAAAAGTTCCAGGGGTCGATCGCCGACTGGGACAAATCCTGCAGCGCTGCTTGGCTCCCGATCCCGAACACCGGTACGCCAACGTCCAACAATTGGTCGAAGCGATCGACGAGCGGAATGCGTCAAAGGCCCGTCGCCCATTGATCCTGCTGGGACTCGTGGGCCCGTTGTTATTGCTGACCGCGATGGGGCTGTACGCGATTCGCAGCATCCGCGAAACGGGAAAGCAATTCACCACCGCGATGCGCGAAGAACGCAGCAAGACGAACCTGAGTGTCGCTGGGGAAAAATCACGTGCGTTGGAAATCGAACTGCGATCGTATTTTGACCTCGTGGCCCACGAAGCATCGCAGCCGGAGCTGGTGTCGACGATGTCGGCTGCGCTGCAAGAACCTCGGCTAACCGAACTGCGCGCGCAGATTGCCGCCCAGCAGGACCCCGAAGCGGCCCGCGAAGAAATTCTGGACAAACAACTCGGCCAGCCGTTGGAAGATTATCTGTCGCGACGTTTGCAACATTACAACAAACTGGCAGAATCCCAGCCCGGCGTTCCCAAGCTGGCAACAATCTTTGTCACCGATAGCCAAGGGACGATGATCGGTTTTGCGCACTCGGGCGAGGTCACGCGGAAACGGATCAGCCGCGGCCGCAATTACGCATTTCGCACCTACTTTACGGGTCGCAAGGAAGACCTCCCCAAAGAGACACCAGCGGCGGAGGTCAAAGAAATCGTCCAACGGACGCATCTATCGACAGCGTTTCAAAGCACCGCCACCGGAGTCTGGAAGCTGGCGGTCAGCACGCCGATCCGGTTGCCCCATCTCGACGCATCGAGCAGCCGCGATCCGGAGATCGATGGCGTCCTCGTGGCGACGACCAACTTTGGCGACTTTGAACAGTTTCGCGTCCGAGAGAAGGATGAATACGATGCCATCGGGGTCTTGGTCGACGCCCGCCCCGGTCCATTGCGGGGAACCATCCTACAACACCCTTGGATGCAGAAGCACCGTGCGGAGCATGAAGGCCACCAGAGCGAACGCTTCCAAGTGAGTGACGCGATATTGGATGAATTGCTCGCCGGTGGCGACATCAACTACCTCGATCCGATCGCCACAGCGCATGGTGGCGAAAATTTCAAAGGGAACTGGATCGCCGCGGTGCAGCCGGTCCATCTCCCTCAATCGGAAGATGGCAGCGGCGGCGAAACCGATTGGATCGTGTTGGTCCAATTTCGGCTCAGCAAGACGATCGCGCGAGTGGAAAGCCTAACCAACAAGCTGATCGCCGAAGGCATTATCGCGGCGCTGGCGATCCTGATGGTCAATGGAGCGATGTGGTACTTGGTCCGCCGAGCCAATTCCGCTGCGACCAGCGACGAAACCGATTCGGAGTCGACGCTCCCGGTCGCGATGCAGGAAACAATTTCCATTCAGGACTGATACGTCAGCCCGCTAGGTCGCTCGGACCCAACGATAGGCCACCGCGATCGTCAGTCCAGCCACGCCGCCAATCACGTCGTTCACGACGTCGTGAAGGCTCGCGCGACGGCCAAAATAGGGCTGAATCAGCTCGATGGCAACGCCGATCGTTAACACGCATGCCAGCGTGTAAACCGCCCTTCGCCAGAACGCCCAGCCGTCTAAAATCTGCATCAACAAGAACGCAACGCAAGCAAAAACGGCCAAATGTGAAAGGTTGTACAGCTGGTCCAGGCGTTGCGACCCAGCGGGCAAAGGGACGAAAAACGCGCCTAAAAGACAGCAGGCCGCCGCCAACTTCCACCGTGAAAACTCGGGGCGTCGTTGGTTGGCGGGGGATGCGTTCATTAAATTCTTTGCAGTTGAGAGAGCCCGGCCGGCGGACTTCAGAAATTTGGCGTTTTTTGCATGCATTGCACCCCAACCCTGGCTGGGCAATTATCCTAGACCGCATGTTTCGATCGGTTCAACACTAGATTACGCTAGCCATGCTTTTTCGTAAACGACAAAATCGACTGCGCGACTTGTCGTTTGCCGAACCTCTTGAACCGCGGCAGCTGCTGGCTGGAACTCCACTGACCGCAGCCGCCCCCGTCGAATCGGCTACGGCCAGCTCGACTTCGGAACCGATAGACGCTGACCCGGTGAGCTCCTCCAGCGGCCAGAGCGAGGAGGTCGATGACGCCGCCAGCGCGGCGAGTTCCTCAACTGCAGTCTCGGAAGAAGCGCCGACCGCCCCCGTCGAAACGGAGACCGAAAAGCCATCCGTTGGCGAACGAGTGGTGGAAACTGCGAAGTCAACGGTCGAAGTTGCGACCAACGCGACGAAGCAGGTCGTATCGGGAGTCACAAGCCTGGGGAAATCGGTCGCCAGCCTTCTTCCGGGCAGCGTTTCCACGACATCGAAAAGCACCGCAGCTCCTTCGTCGACGGAGCCTGTCGAACCGTCCAAAGAAATTGAAACGCAACTCCCAGCGACGGACGACGCCAACGAACAGTCTGAGGATTCGTCGTCTATAGAACCGGAACCGGAACCGGACGACACGGACGACACGGACGACACGGACGACACGGACGACACGGACGACACGGACGACACGGACGACACGGACGACACGGACGACACGAACGACGACGACGACGACGACGACGACGACGACGACTCCGACTCCGACTCCGACTCCGACTCCGACTCCGACTCCGACTCCGACTCCGACTCCGACTCCGACTCCGACTCCGACTCCGACTCTGACTCTGACTCTGACTCTGACGAAGACGACGCCGATAAGGCCATCGAAAACGAGAGTGGCAACGACAGCGGATCCGAATCCTCGGTCGAACGTGCAACGATTGCGAACTCGGCCTCGGACCGATCAAACACGACTCCACCAGAGCTTGAAACGGCAAATGCTCATGATTTCGTGGCTCAGGAAACGCGGGATGCGGCGATTCCGTTAACAACCGTGGAAGCCGCCCCGCCCAAGACAACTCCGCCCGAAGTGAACCAGGACGGGAGCGTCGAAGCTCGCGTGGATGTCGACGTTCAGATCGACGTCGAACTGCCAGCCTTCAGCGACGTTGAATTTGTCAACAACACGTCGGTCGACGCGGATCTGCCTGCCTTCTCGTCGGCAGCATCGCCAACAACTGAGAACTTGGCATCGGCCCCCGTGCCAAACGAATCGCCCACCACACCTTCCAACGCCGACTCCGCAGCATCCGCCGATCGGAATCTACCGCAGGGGCTTGCGAAACGGGACACATTGCCAGAGGGAATCGCGCAGCAAGATACGCTTCCCAAGGGCTTGTCCAAACGAAGTGAGCCTGCCGTCACGAGCACGCCGACGAATGATTCCACCGCGCCGATAGAAGCGGCTCAAGCGGCAACCGCTGAACTTGCCCCGCCGGTTGCTGTGGTGGAACCGGCCCCAATTGGCGAACCGGGCGTGGTCCCAATGGAACCTGCCGCGACCGTCACGGCAACGGTTTCGGCCAGCGTCCAGCAAGCCCCCTCCGAACAGCCCCCCGCTGCAACGACACGGACCACGTTCAACGCTTCGTTACACATGGAAGTTTCGATTCCAAACGTTTTTGGAAAACAAGATACCACCGCGGAAGCGGTGGCGAATGCTCCGCAACCTTCTCCCACAACCGACACGTCCGCGCAGCGTTCCAATCGCAATCTCGCGGCTTCTGCCGCGGCTCCCGAAAGCTTGGATCTGCCAGCAAGCCAGCCTCAAACGGAAAGCTCAGCAGTTCCGTCGAGCCCCGCTGCATTGCAAACGGCTGAAACGTCAATCGTCCCATCGACAACCGCTCCGATCGCAAGCGAACCGCCACCGACCGGCAACGTGGCGGTGAATGAACGTGTGGCCGAAGCCCCGACCGGCACCACGCATTTCGAACCCTCGGTCGCAGAGCTCGTCGCGACCTCTGCGGCTTCGGAGCGTTCCGTCGAACCGAAGCCAAACGGCGGTCAAGAGGTTACGGAGGAGAACGCTTCTGTCGAACTGCCAGTCGCCACGGATTCCGAGCCCGCGGTAGCGGACATCGCAACGACAACAGCCGATGCAGAACCCTCCGCTCCACGGAGCCTAAACCGCCAAGTCACCGCCCCTCCGTCCGCTGTTGAATCGCAACTTGCCATCGAAGCGACAACGTCTGACGGATCGCTACCGTCGGTATCGGACACGCACGTCTTGGCAGACAATCAACAACAGATCGCGGAACCGACGCTGCAAGGTACATTTCCCGAATCGGGGTCACCTGTTGTCAGCACGACGGCGGATACAATCGTCACGCCCCAACCCGGCGTCAACGACGAACTTGTCACAGAAACTGCAACCGACGCAGACGCCAACCAATTAGCAACGGCAACCTCTATCGAACGGGAAGCTCCCTTCGTTGCGTCCGACACGGTTGCCGAACGTACCGGAGAATCGCGACGTCGGTTGTCGTCGGATTCTCTGCCCGTGGAAGCGGCAGATTCGATTGCGATGCATTTCGATGTCGCGAATGATTCGACGGAAACCAGCATCACGTCGGCCACCACTCCGACAGACGCGATTGCCGAAACGCCCTCAAACGCCGCGGAATCATCGCTGAATGCCTTGGCTTGGGAAACTCAAATCGAATCCAAAGTGGAGACGCTTACTGCGTCCCCCATTGAAACCCGAGACACCTTGGATGTCCAAAAAGCTTCGCGATTGGAAGGGTTGGAGACGCTTGGCGATCGCACCGCCGAGTCTTCCGGTAGCGAATCGTTCGTTGCATCGTCGGTCAACACCGAAGAACCCGACGCCTGGTCTGCAGCCGAGCGACAACATGACGCAGATTCCAATGCGGTACCGACGGGACTGGAGCCAATGTCGGACAGTTTGTCGGACCCGATCGAAATGTTGTCCACAACGCCACCGTCCAGCACACATGACGACGGAGTCCATACGCCGCCCACGTTTGCGACGATCATCGGTAGCGTTGCGGAAGCTCGCGGTGAATCCGCAATGGAAAGGCCAAGCGATATTCAACTTGTCAGCCCGGAGACCAGCCGTGGCACCAGTGGACAGGATCTGATGCCGGGGGTGATCGGTGCACCGCAGCTGGCCTACCACCATAAAATTAGTTTCTCGATTCAAAATCTCGACGCATCCGACGCTGGCAAGTCGGATCCCACATTACGACATTCCGAAGGGGAAACGGAAGCTCGCACCGAAAATGGCGTCCTGATGGATGCAGGGGACGCTGGCGGGCTTTATGCCCACAACGATTCGTCGCGTGAGCAACATCCGGTCAAACACGGCGACGACGCTGCGTCTGCGGAGTCGCAAGAATGGGCTCCTTTAGAAGCGGAATCCGAATCCGCCGCCAAGCGTCCACTCTACCCTGTAAGCACTGCGGTTCCGAAGGCACCTGCCGAAGAAGTTCCCACCGCCACGGCGATCGTACTGGGAATCTTCGCGCCGGCTTTGGGACGCGTACGTCAGCGTCGGAGTAAGGAAAACAGCACGTCCAAAATTCGATCGGAAGAGCAACCGTGACCGCCGCCGACTTCCAGCTGCACGAAATCGAACAGCTATGGTCCCGCTTCAAAGAGCAGCGGGCCGATGCTGATGATTTGAGTGTTGCCGAGTTTGCGAAACAGTTCCCCGCGTTGGCAACCGATATCCTGCGCGTCTTTCCGTTGATGATGGAATTGGACGAATACGCCAATACCGCAGACGAATTGCCCACGTCGCAACAAATCCCCGAACAGATTGGCGGCTACCCCATCGTTCGCCAGATCGGTGTTGGCGGGATGGGAGTGGTTTATGAAGCCCAGTGCGACACGTTGCGAGAGCGCGTTGCGATCAAGGTGATTTCTTCAGAACGGTTGGATGCCAAGGGGATCGAACGCTTCAAGCAGGAAGCCCGGGCGGTCGCCAGTTTGCACCATACCAACATCGTTCCGCTTTACGCATTTGGCGAATCGACCGATCATCACTTCTATACGATGCGGTTGATCGATGGTCCCAATTTGGCCGACGTTGTGCGGATCGCCGCGGAAGCATCGAACGAATCGGAATCCGACCGTAGTGTCAGCGACGTCGTGGCATGGGAACTACTGCAGCGTCTGCGAAACAACTGGCGTCTGATCGCCCAATGGGGCAACCAGGCCGCGTCCGCATTGGCTCACGCGCACGCCAAACAGATCTTGCATCGCGACGTGAAGCCGGCGAATCTGCTGATCGATTCGGCCAACAAACTGTGGGTCACCGACTTTGGCTTGGCCAAACGAACGCTCGATGACAACAGCTTGACCAGCATGTACCACGCCGTCGGCACGCCTCGCTATATGGCACCGGAACAACTGCGAGGGATCTCCGATGAGCGCAGCGACATCTTTTCGCTAGGACTCACGCTATGCGAATTGGTCACGCTGCAGAAAATGGATTCGGCGACGCGCGATGCGTTGTCGGTCGCCAAACCAGGCGAGCTCAGGAAGCGGCATCCGCAACTGCCAGAGGAACTCGAACACATCATTTTGAGGGCCCTTGCGCTCGCTCCTCAGGACCGCTACCAGTCCGCCGCCGCAATGGCAGATGACCTGAACGCGTTCGCAGGAAAGACACAGCCGCCCCCCGAGGGCCGCCGTCCGCGGACGCTGGCGACCACATCCTTGGGGATCCTGTTGGCGATCGGCGGTTTGTTTTTGGCCAGCTCCACCAACGACGCCGTCTCGCACAACTTGGATTCGGTCGCCGCGCAACCGGTCGTTCATCGCAGCGATCGAATCGGATTCAAAGTGCCCGAAGGAACCGATTCGGTCGGTGAAGTCCCGGCAGATTTCGGCGACTTGAGCGCGATTCAACTTGCCGGCGAAGATGCATCGCGATTTCAGTTCGATCCCCGCTCTCGGCAACTGCGTTTCCGGCAAACGCCCGATTTTGAAGTGCCGCTGGATCGCGACATGGATAATGTCTATTCGCTACAGATCGCCGAACATCCGTTGGCCGTTACGGTCAGCGACGTCAACGAACCACCTCAATTTGACCAATTTGTGTTCGAGCCCGACGGTCAAACGATCATCCTTTCACGTCAACAACTAGCATCCGCTTGGGCGATCGATGTTCGTGACGATTCCGACCGGCTGTACGATGGCCTGTGTCTGACGATCACCGGTGGTGCCGATCGCGAATTGGTCAAGATGACAACCCAAGGCGTTTTTGTTTTCGACCGCAAGCTCCGCGACACGATGCCAGCCGACGACAATGGCGACGGAATCTACGAGATCGAAGTTACGGCGCGCGACCAGACCCCGATCTGGTTTGCGAGGTTGGAGCAACAACCGGATGGCAAAATTTCGCTGCTCCGAGAACGTGTTGTCGCCGGTGCCAAGCTGGAATCGACGCTTTTGTCGGTGGACTGTTTGATCCGACGCGATGTGGTCGATATTGCAACCGCCGACGGCAAAACGTTTTATCACCTGCACAGCAACTCCTCGGAGAAGGTCTCGCTGTTCCGTAGCACCCTGACTCAACGCGGGACGTTTGAATCGACGCAGCTGAGCCAAGATTGTTGTCTTGGCAATGATGTGATTGGTTTTGCCACGCTTGATGGAAAGGAGTTTCGTTATCTGACCCGACAACGCGGCGCGTTGCAGGCGCTGCGAATGTATCAAGCGACGCTGCGTGACGACGGATCATTCGATAGCCAACCCCTTAGCGCGGACTGTCGTTTGCCCTACACGATCGAAGGCTTCAGCTGGCTTGACACGACACGGTTCCATCACGTCCGGCGACTGGGCAGCGGTGAGCGCTTGTTTTACTTCTCCTTTCAATCGGGAGACCGGTTCGAAAACATGCGGTTGCATGAATCCGAATCGCAATACACCGGTCAAACCCGCGGGCAAGCCGCTTGGCAAGAAC
This sequence comes from Rosistilla carotiformis, assembly GCF_007753095.1. NCBI lineage: Bacteria > Pseudomonadati > Planctomycetota > Planctomycetia > Pirellulales > Pirellulaceae > Rosistilla > Rosistilla carotiformis. Next base: position 1,493,734 of record NZ_CP036348.1, on the reverse strand, counting down.
ACGCTGCGACATCTCGGTCCACCGTGCAGACGATTCGCTTCCAGATCGCACCGTAAATTCTTGACAAACGAAACGATCGACGGTTTCGATTGAGGTTATGATATCGGCCGAGCACGCTTTACGTCCGACCGGTTTGTCGACACTCGATCGGCATCTGCAGTGGTCGGGAAGGCGATTTCCGCTCCGCGAATGAGCGAGCGGCAAACGCACTTTTGCGGAGCGAAGGCGATCATCTTTCTGCGCCGGCCCCCTCACCCCATCTCTTGGATCTCTTCGACATGCGAACTGCTTTACCACTGGCCTTTGCCTTCTTGATCTTCACGAACCTGTCCGCGATTGCGCAACACCGCTTCCTGGCCAATCAGCAAAACAAGCTGGTGATCATCGATGCCCAAGGGAAGACGGAATGGGAGATGACGCTCAGCGGGGCGCCCCATGATTTACAGTTGCTCGACAATGGCAACATCCTGACGCATCAGAATACCGAGATCATCGAGATCGATCCCCGTAGCAGCGAGATCGTGTGGCGGTTGGATGCGAAGAAGTTCGCGACCGTGGACCGAGTCGAGGTTCACAGCGTCCGGGCGATCCCAGGGGATCGGATCATGATCGCGCTGAGCGGCGAAGGAAAGCTGCTGGAAATTGATCGTGACGGGACGCTACAGCATTCGATCGCGTTGCAACGCACTCACCCGCATCCCCATCGCGACACGCGACTGGTTCGGCGTATGGAGAATGGCAACTATCTTGTCGCTCAGGAAGGTGACGGCAAGGTTTGCGAATACGACCACGACGGCAAGATCGTCTGGCAATATGACGTGCCGATGTTTGGTCGCCAACGACGTGGCGGGCACGGTCCCGAAGCGTTTGGCAATTCGGTGTTCAGCGCGCTGCGACTGCCCAATGGCAACACCCTGATCGGCACCGGTAACGGACACAGCATCTTGGAAGTGACGCCTGAGAAAGAGATCGTCTGGAAATTGGCTCAAAACGATCTACCGGGCATCACGCTGGCTTGGGTGACGACGCTGGAATACCATCCCAATGGCAACATCGTGTTTGGCAACTGTCACGCCGGTCCCGATAACCCTCAGCTGATCGAAGTCAATCGCGGCCAGGAAGTGCTATGGCAATTCCATGATTTCAAGACGCTGGGGAACGACGTTTCCAATTCGATCGTCTTGGACGCCGCCGCAGACGTGGTTCGTTGATCTGCAACGGCCTCGCAAATCGCGGGCGGAGCGTCAAACTGCGGCAGCAGATTGTGACGCCTCGCGACACTGATCATCGTGAACGATGCAGGCCGTTGCATGGGCGCTGTCGGGCAGGCGAGGAATGATCTCGCGACATTCGGATTGCGCGTCGGGACACCGGTCGACAAACGGGCAACCTGGATAGGTTTTGTCGGGCGAAGGCACTTCGCCTGTTAAAACGGTTCGCGTTCGTTCGGCTTCGATCTTCGGGTCCGGAACCGGCACGGCCGACAACAGGGCTCGCGTGTAAGGATGGGTGGGATTGTTATACAGTTCGTCGGCATTGGCCGATTCAACAATCCGTCCTAGATACATCACGCCGACGCGGGTCGCGATGTGCCGGACGATCCCCAGATCGTGGGCGATGAAGAGATAGGCAAGCCCCAGCTTCTGCTGCAGGTCCATCATCAGGTTGATGACTTGAGCCTGGATCGAGACGTCCAAAGCACTCACCGGTTCGTCGCACAGAATCAACTTGGGTCGGACTGCCAAAGCCCGCGCGATGCCGATCCGTTGGCGTTGGCCGCCGGAAAATTCATGGGGGTAGCGATTGAGGAACCTTGGATTGAGGCCAACCAAGTCCATCAGCCGCAGCACTTCCAACTTGCGGTCGTTACTGCTCAGCACGCCGTGAATTTGCAACGGTTCGCTGATGATCGCGCCAACGGTCATCCGCGGGTTCAGCGAGGCAAAGGGATCTTGAAAGACCATTTGCACGGTCCGCCGAAAGGGCATCATCGCCGATTCGCTGAGCCCACAGATTTCGCGGCCTTCGATTTTGATCGATCCGGATGTTGGTTCATTCAGTCGCGCGATTGCGCGGGCGGTGGTTGATTTCCCACAGCCGGATTCGCCAACCAGCCCTAGCGTTTCCCCTTCGCGAATCTCAAAAGAGACGCCATCGACGGCGCGGATCAATCCATGTTCGGGGGCGAATAATGTGCCGCGACGGAAGGGAAAATGAACCTTCAGGTCCTCGACAGCCAACAGGGGAGCGGTGGGATCGTTCATGCGTGCTCACTGAATTCCGGCATAACGGCGAAGGGCAGGTAGTGCGTGCAAGGCATCTTACAGTATTGGGAAACCTGGTCCCAGGCTTTCCCTTGACGGAAATTCGGCTAGGATTCAATCCAAACGCCACGAAACAGCGTTCCCACGATGGTGTGGCCACACGCCAACAGCAGCCCCCGCTGCGTGGTGATTCATTGAACCCTGATTACGCCCCGGAATCTTTAGAGATGGCAGATCTTTACGAACGCTACAACGAAGTCGAACAATTGATGGACGCTGGCAAAGATGCCGAAGCGGTCGCGGGACTCAATGCAATCCTCGCGGAGGACGAAACGTTTGTATTGGCTCATTTGGCGCTGTCGCGAGTCTTGACGCGAACGGGCGACCACGTGCAAGCGATCGTGCACGCGGACCGTGCATGTGAGCTGGAGCCGAACGAACCGTTCAATTACACGGCCAAGAGCGTCACCTGCCAGCGAGCCTGGGCGGGAACCCAAGACCAGAAGTACATCCAGATGGCTGAAGACGCGATGGCTCAAGCCCACGCGATTCAGGCCAATCAATAATCCGACGAGCAAAGGCCTAAGGCACCTTTCGCGGATCAGGCCGCTTCGCAACGGCGGATCTGATGGTATGCCAGCAGGACTTCATAGAGGTCTTCTGAAACGGAGACTTCGTCCTTGCAGAAATCACGCAACCAATTGCGATCGGTCTCCCATGCGTCGACCAGCAACGGCACCAAATCGCCTACCGAAACGGTCACGGTTGGCGCCGATGGGAGCATATCTCGTCGTGGTGCGTACAATTTCAGGGTATTCTTGTCCATCAAGCTTCCTTTGAACCATGTCTTGCCGTCGAGGGAGGTCTACCCGAATTTAGGCCTTGCTGCCAAGAGCCAAATTCAAGCATCGGATGAATGTATCGTCGGTTAAATCACGCCGACTTTAACGATTCTCGCGATTGTGCGGCTAACTTTTCTTTCCTGCGGTTCTTCGCAGCACGCTTGCCCGGCAAACGCTAGCCCTCGGCTGAACACGCCCCTCCGAATGGTCGATGCCGACGATTCGACAAAGAAACTCTCGCCCCGCTTGCTTCGACAGCCCTAACGCGTGGGGACCGAACCGCCATCCGGCAAACGCTTGCGAACCGTGGATGACTTGCCAGCGGTTTAGAATCTCCGATTGATTTCTCAGAAAGTTTCAACGTACAAGGTGAAAGCTCCGATTCATCCAATACTTGACTATCTTGATAAAGTATATACCATTAAGACCTTTGACGAGGCAAACGCCTTCAACAGCCCACTAAAACCGTCAATAACTCATGCCTGAACAAAAGCTCGCGGAACCTTCAGACCGGCCGACGCTGAAAGTTCTTCGCCCCGAAGCCTCGGTCGCAACGACGTCCTCGGATCCGATCGGAGCGCTGGCGGCCGATCCACCGCTGGTGCCAGGGGACGAATTATTCGGCGAACTGGCGGCACACAGCCAACGCTTGGAATCAGCCTCTCCCCAAGAGATCCTGGCCTGGGCGGTGGCACAATACGCTCCGCGGTTTACGATGGCGACGGCCTTTGGCCCCGAGGGAATGTGCCTGATTCACATGTTCGCCGAAGTCGCTCCACAGACGCCGATCTTCAATTTGGAGACGGGGTATCAGTTCAAGGAGACGTTGGCGCTGAGGGAACAGGTTCGAGAGCGATACGGGATCACCATTGAATACAAATATCCCGAACAGACGGTCGAGGAATATGAAGCGGCCAATGGCGGCCCGGTTTACAAGACCGACACCAATCGGTGCTGCTTTGATCGGAAGATCAAAGTTTTGCACAAGGCAGCTCACGGCATGCATGCCTGGTCCAGCGCGATTCGTCGCGATCAGAGCCCCGACCGGGCAGAACATCCGATCGTCGGTTGGGACAAAAAGTTTCAGCTGGTAAAGATCAGCCCGTTAGCGAATTGGACGAAGAAGGAAGTCTGGGGCTTCATTGCCAAGAACAACATTCCGTACAACCCATTGCACGACCAAGGCTACCCAAGCGTGGGCTGCTGGCCCTGCACCCGTTCGATCGCATTGGGCGAAGACGAACGGGCGGGTCGTTGGAGTGGTTCGGCAAAGACAGAATGCGGACTACACAGCAGTGACTGAGGTGACGCGGTGAGTTTTGCGATGTCGGCCAAAGCGCATTACGCCTGTCTGGCGATGTTGGAACTGGCGCTTCGCCAGGACGAGGATCGTCCGGTAGCGCTCCGCGAGATCACTGCGCGACATAGCATCCCGCAGCCCTTCTTAGTGCAGATCCTGCAGCAATTGAAACAGGCTGGCTACGTGACGAGTACGCGTGGCAGCCAAGGGGGTTATCGATTATCCGTGGATGCGGCAACGATTTCGTTACTAGACATCTGCGATGCAATCGGTTGTGGCGAATCGGAGACAACACTCGACAACGCCGACACAACTCCCGAAGCCCAAGTTTTGGATTCGACCTGGCGTGCAGCGAGCAAAGCGTTCCGCGATGTGCTCTCGGCGATTCGTTTGGAAGACCTGGCCAACGATTGCGCCCGCAGCGAAGGAGCGATGTTCTACATTTAGAATTCGCCCATTGCAGAATCGAAGCGAAGCCTGTGGTCGTTACCCACATGGGCTTGCCCTGCATTCAACGATGCCTTCCTGCAATCCGACGGCCCGCCTGACGACCGCTTGCGGTTTCCCGTGGTTTGTTTCGAGGTTGGGAACCCCAAGCGATCGCCAGGCGGCAGACTAGATGGCATTGTTTTTTCAGGTGTTCCACTTCACGCAGCACGGCTTCGGAAACACCGATCGGATCGGCAAGGTATGAAGTCCGCAGGACGGCCATGCCGCGGGCGATTTGCATCGCCCGCGACAATTGGCTTGGCCGTCGTGCGTTTCCATCGATCTAGTTGCGGAACAGTTCGGTAATGCCGTAGGTGAAGAAGGTGACCAGACTGAAATTGACCAATTCTTCGCACGGCTTATACCTTAGGATCAGCGTGTCGCCAGGCTGAACCATCAACCGTTCCGATTTATCGTTCAGCGCTTTGTTCAAGTCGACGGCGATATTAAATTGATCACCACAGGGCGTGGTTCGCATGACGTACAACTGAGTCGGCGATGCCCCCGCGAAGCCGCCACCCAACATCCCTCCACCTCCTTGAGATTGGCCAGAACCTCCCAGACCTTGACCTGCGATTGCCATCGCCCCCACGACATCTAAATCATAGTCGCGTGGGATGGGAAACTGACCGCCTGGCAACAGGCCTCCGGTGTAGAAAAATTCGGTATCCCGAGCTTCCACGACCACGATATCGCCTTCCTCCAAAATGATGTCCGATGGCTGTAGGTGGGGCATCTGTCCCGGATAGACTCGCAACGGGATGCGGATCGCGGTGGGATCGAAATCTTGGTTTAGGTTGCAACCCGAATAACAAGGGTCCTGAGGCATGCAGCCGCCACCGATCATTCCAGAGTCGACGTACGATCCCGCCATTCCGGGCATCATGATCGGCATCCCATTGGCATCCAATTGTCCGATTCGATTCGCCTTGAGGATTTTCACTTCATTCTTCGCGTTCAAGCCGGGAAGTCCCCCGGTTTGTGCAAGGGCATGCATGACATCGTTTTTGTAAGCGGGTAGATCCAACGTGTGCCCCGACCCCGAGCGTGTCGAACCGCCAACGATGCTTCCCTTGCTGCCACCGCCACTACCGCCAGGAAGCGCCAGCGAATCGTCTTCGTCTTCGCGAATCACAATCACACGATAGGTTCGTTCACGCATCAGCGAGACCAAGATCCGATCGCGGCCCTCCTTGAGGATCTTCTTGTCGACCACATACGCCTTACGAATCGCTGCTTCCACTTCGGTCAGGGTTTTGCCCCGCACCTGAATGGGTTCGACCAAGGGGAGTGGCAGCGTGCCGTCGTCGCGGATCGGAATCGGATAGCCAACCGACGGTGGCAAGTCACTGCCTGCTTCGGGAAAGTGGACTGGCGGCGCGGTTTCGGTTTGGTTTTCATTCGATTTCGGAGGCATGATCCCTTCGATATAGATGCCTAAGATATCCCCCTCATCGAGCGAATAATGCGGGGGAGCCTGTTGACGCAGAATTGAAAGTGGAACCGGAACCAAGTTGTTCCGACTTTGCCCTCGCATCTCCGGTGGTATCTGACCTACAGGGATGCCCGACATGGGCGACAAGAAGGAGGTGCAACCGGTCGCCGTGAGCGCCAAGAGGCCGGCGATGGCGAACCAACATCGCGGTGACAAGTAAGCGGTATTTCGATTTATCGTGAGGACTCGCATTGGACTACATTCCGTTGTGTGATGTGTATGACGGGTCGTTTCATACGACCCCGCGATTAAACTATTTAGGCCACCTAGTTCGATAATCCCGGAACCTGGCTCCAGCGGACCGAGGTTCGAATGACCTCTGACAGGGGAGCGTCATTCGGAGAATCGCTCGGAATGAGCCCCAACGAAGGGTGAGCTTTTGCATTCTGTTGAATCCCGAAAGACGTTTGCTTGAGCGTTGGCCTCGCTTCAGACACAACATCGTGTTGTGCATGCACCCGATCCCGTGCATCCCCATTGGAAGGCGACGGGATGTCACGCAAGACTGGCAAGGCCAGCGGAATCGGCGTCGATGATTGCAAGGGGGGACTTTGCAACGCGCTGCCTACTGGACGCTGCGGTGCTGCCACGCTGACGGGAACCAAGCGTGTTTGCGTTGGAATCGGCGTGAATTTCGCCGATGCGGGGACATCTACTGCGGGATCTGCGAAATGACGCGTGACGCGATTCGAAGCTGCAGACTCACCAGCGACTCGCGCAACGGATGTTGCCACTTCTGGCGACGGATCGATAACGCTGCCTGCAGGTCCGCAAGCGGGCGATGTTGCAGAGCAGTTGTTAGCTGGCTGGTATTGAGCGATCAGGTGCGCTGGCATCGTGGAACGCCACCACAAATGACAGCCCTGCTGTTCCGCAGCGATAACCCCCAGCGGATAGCCTTCGAACCAGGCTTGATCGCGGCAGTTGTTCTCTGGAGAACGGAACGCACCCACGAGACAACATTGATTTTGAGGGGGGAAGACGGGGGGACAGCCATCTTTCCCCGATGCGACGTCCACAAAGCCGTCGATAAAACCGCGGCGAACGGCGAGCGTATTACAGTGGTTCGCGTAACAACTTGCGTGTTTCTGGCTCCACACGCGACGTGCCATCAATTGGGCCCGTGTCATATGTAGGCTGCGATTGACGGAACAATCACAGGAGCTGGCCACGCCTTGAAAATTCGCGCAACCCGATATGCTGCTGGACAACAAAATTGCCATCACCGCGAGCACTGAACGGTGCACTATCCTGCTTAAGGTTCCTGCCCGTGGGCGAATGAACGCCTGGCGATGGCGATCACTTTCGTTCAGTTCATTCATGATTTCCTCCTTGAGAACTCCGCTGCATCGTCGCCGAAGCAGCAACATGTGTTGGTCCGAAGCGGGTGCAGGCAACGTTGCGATTGTTTGAGATCTGGTCGCGATCACCCTTCCGCTCCATCCACCAGAGCCCCCATGCGAGAAAGTATTTTCATCCAGACATGGGACAACTGAGGCTTAACCAATGTTTTCGTTACATAGCAACCGTTAGCCTACCTTTTCTTTGCTTCAGCGAATCTTTCCAATGACCGGCACTCTTCCCCCAAACACCCCTGCCTATCCTATGCAACGTCCCCTCCCTCAGAGGTAGCTAAACGGGCGTTTTAGTCAACATGCACAATATGCGAACTTTGCCTATTGATCTGGAAATCCGGCCCCAGTACACTACCTTGACTATGCATGCGTAACCTTTGCTAAACACATCAATGAAGAGGATTGAGACAGATGAAACGCAGAAAACTATGTACCGGTCTCTTAGTAATTGCCTTTTCCACGCACCAAGCCTTTGGTGTGGTCGGGTCTCAGCTGACTCCTACCGAGACCGTTGCGGGACAAGTCACGGAAGCTGGTGAACAAACGGATGTTCTGCCCAAAATGGCTGACATCGCGTCGTTAAAAGACCTTGCTTCCGCGATGACTCAACTGCAATCCGACATCGAAGCCGATGAGCAACCTTGCTCCGAACTCCTGACCCGTCTGGATGAACTACAGACCAATTTGACGAACGTGGTTGTGGCCGAACCCGAGCAGGTGTTTTATGACCAGCTGTTGGTCGATTCCAACGCAATGCGCGGGCATCTTCCTTGTGCATCTTCGGAGGTCATCATCTCCGAGGAAGAAATCATCGTCGGAGAAGAAATTCTCGGGGAATGTTGCCAACCCACGCTTGGTGGTGCACCGCTTGAAGGAAGTGGCTGCTGCGGAGGTGGAGGCAGTGGTGGTGGTGGAGGCGGATTTGGCGGAGGCCTTGCGGGCTTGGCCGGTTTGGCTGGCTTGGCGGCAATCGGCAGCGACGACGACGGCGGCGGTTACAAAGGTGGCGGCAAACCGAACCACCACGTCAAGTCAAAACGCTACGGACACGGCTACTCCAAAGGAAGCGGCTACTAGGTCGTATCCTTTGCAACTCAGGGGATAGCCATCTAAGAATCCCGTTTTGTGGAACAGTTCAAATTCCGTAGCATCCACGTCTGGCTTGCTGCGGAGTTTTTTTCTTTTGGTCGCATCCAGCTATCAACGGATACCTCACCTTCCTGCCCTTCGTCTCACACTTTCATCCACCAGACCTCCCAACGCGATGTCACGCAACGATCGTCCAATCGCGAAGCCTCGACAGGCCGATTCGAAAGGTTCCCGGTGGTGGGCAAACCTAGGGATCTACCTATGCCACCTGACAATCTTAGGATTGCTCTCGTATTCGGCATGGATGTACGGCGGCGCTCAAACCATTGTCCAATGGCAGCTTGCCGTTGGAATGAGCGTTGCAGTAGGACTCGGGTTGATTGTGGTCGAGTCCCGAGAAACAACGCCTCGCCCTCGATCAGGATTGTGCGTTCTTTGTTTTCTCTGGCTGCTTTGGGGTTGGCTGCAGTCAGTGCCGCTGCCCGAGCGTCTTGTTCATACGGTGTCACCAGGAACGGCCAATACACGAGCGGAATTTATTCCCGCCAGCGGCGATCCCGAGACCTCGTCGCCTCGGCCGACTGACGCGACATCGTCTTCGTTCCAAACGCTGAGCATCATTCCATCGCAGAGCCGAGTGGGCTGGAGCGTAAGCACTTTAGGGGTGGCTGGGCTTGTTCTCGGCTGCACCGTTTTTACGACGCGGAATGGACGCTTGACCCTAATGCTTGGCATCGCTGCGAATGCGGGAGCAATCGCGGTCTGGTCGATCATGCAGCGGGCAACAGATTCCACCCAAGTCGTCCCCGGCATTCAAGAAGAGTACTTTCGCGATACATTTTCGACGTTTCACTATCGCAACGCAGGGGCTGCTTACCTGCTGGTCGGCTTATCGGCCGCGAGCGGGATCGCAATCTGGAACCTCGCAAACAAACAACTCTGGAACTTCGGTCGACAGCGAGGCTCTCGGAACCTTCAAGTTTACAACCGTGGCGGATACTGGACCGACCTGCCCGTCGTGGCATCCATCTCGCTGATGCTACTAATTGGAATTGCAATCGTTCTATCGCTGTCGCGCGGCGCTTGGGTATGTGGTGCGGCTGGATTGTTTTTTATTGCGATCGCTGGTTTGAGAACGGTTGGTTGGCGGGCTATCGCTGCGTTAGGGGCATGCGCGGTGGCAGTCGTCGCCGGCGGTTCGTATTTGGCAGCACAACATGAACGTATTGAGACACGATCGACAGACCTCGCACTAGATCACATTGCCGGCGATGGCCGGTTCGAACACTTCTGGGATGGGGTCGACGCAGCGATCCACTACATTCCGACAGGTTCAGGCATCGGCACTTACGGATTTGCCCACCTGCCTTTCATGCACGAGGACTCCACCGCCTGGTATGAAAATGCCCACAACCAATATCTTGAAGTGCTCACCGAAAGCGGGATCCTCGGCATGGTACTCTTGATGTCGGGTATCGTCCTGTTAGGAATTCGATCTTGGCATGTCTTAACGTGCAGCAAGGAGCCAAGTCAGATTGGAATCGGCGCCGCCGGATGTGTTGCCTTGATCGCGGTTGCCGGCCAAGCACTCGTTGATTTTGTGATTATCTACCCCGCAAATATGATGACGGCAGGACTGCTGCTCGGAGCGGTCTGCGGTTGTGAGTTGCGTTCCTCCAAAGGCTCGCCAACAGACGCGTCGACGTATCACAGCAAGCCCCCGACATCTCCCCGGCCCATCGCTTTGGGTCCGTTTGCATGGCTCATGCTACTGGCGATCCCACTGTTCTCCAGCCAATTCATACTCGGTAGAGAGGTTCACAGCCAACAGATTTTGCTCGCAACAACACCTCTTTCCGACGATCAACTCCCCTCGCAAAAAGAGTGTTCTGAAAACGCTCAGCAGCTACAAAAACTGACCGATGCGATGCCCGATAACGCGATCGCGTGGCAACAATTGGCTTGGTGGCAGAACGCGGAACTGCGGCTTCGGATCATCGCACGCCACGCGTCCAACCAACCATCGGTATCCGACGCACAACAGAGCGAACAATGGATCATCCAATCCCCGATGGGCTGGTTCGAAGCTTTTGCGGTGGCCGATCAGCAACAACAATCGAAACTCCGCAACCAACTGGTCCCCGAGGAGGGTGATCGGCAGCTACTCCATTCGTCGCTTGCCGCCCTGTCGCGTGCCAACGAATCGAATCCGTTAATGCCACAAACCCATTTGAACCGTGCCACGTTGGCTCCGTGGATCGGCGACGATTGGCGCCCCCATGCATTGCGTTTGAAACAACTTGCACGTAGCAATCCTGAGCAACTCTATTTTGCAGGACTACTCTTCTACCTGGGCGACGAACAAGAACTGGCGATAGAGACTTGGCGTCGCTATCTAGCCATCGCCGCGACGCGGCGGCAAACGATTTTGGGACTCGCCATGATGAAATGGAAGGCAGAAACGATCGTCAATCAGTTGTTTCCCGCCAATCCCGACTTGTTGATCGCAATGACCGGACACGCATTGCGAGACAAGAAGCTTGCAGAACTAGTACCATTTTGCCAACGCCGAAGCGAGCAACTGATCCATTCTGAAGGTCTACTTACAACAGCCGAAAGACACGCCTGCAACGCACAACTGGCGGAACTGAACGCGGATTTGCAGCGGGCGGCAGAGCATTGGCAAAACGCCACTCTTGCCGCCCCCCAAAATATTGATTACCGACTTCGCTCCGCTTCGTTGGCGTTAAAACTTGGCGACGCGCGGACCGCTCAAAAACAAGCCAATGTGGCCCGAGCGCTCGGTGGATCCAATCCGCAACTCGATCGAATCTTCGCGGCGATTGAACTTCAAAAACCTCGTCACCGCGCTCGTGACCAAGAAGCCTCCCCAAGAGACATGCGTTAGCCAGGTTTCCCCCATCATCCTCTGAATGAATTTGCAACTAACGATGGCGTCGAATTCCTAACCTGCAGAACGCCACTGAAGCCCCCCAGCAACGCCACCGAGGCGGGCTACAAACACCTGGGCGCTGCAAGTGCCAACAATCCAACCAGCGCCGAACGTTCTCCACGCATCTTACGATTCGTTGCCAATCTTAATTTCTGAACAGTTCGGTAATACCGTAGGTGAAGAAGGTCACCAGACTAAAGTTGACCAACTCTTCGCACGGCTTGTACCGCAGAATCAGGGTATCACCAGGCTGGACCATCAACCGTTCGGAGTTGTCATTGAGTGCCTTGTTCAGGTCCACGGCGATATTGAATTGGTCGCCGCACGGAGTGGTTCGTATGACGTATAGCTGAGTCGGGGACGCACCAGCAAAGCCGCCACCCAACATTCCGCCACCTCCTGGTGATTGACCAGCAGCTCCGAGACCTTGACCTGCGATCGCCATGGCACCCACACCATCTAAGTCATAATCGCGTGGGATCGGAAACTGACCGCCATGCAGAAGGCCACCAGTGTAGAAAAATTCGGTGTCCCGAGCTTCCACAACCACAATATCGCCTTCCTCGAGAATGATGTCCGATGGTTGAAGCATCGGGTTGTTGATTTGGGTTTTGGCAGACAAACGACTCTGGACCTTTGAACGTGAACGCTCGACTCAAGTTTGGGATTCCTACAGTCGGCGCGGATACTGGACCGACCTGCCAGTCGTCGTTTCGATTTCGTTGGTAATGGTGATCGGCTTTGCTGTTCTATTATCGTTTTCTCGCGGAGCCAGGGCTTCTGTACTGATCGCGACCGTTTTGATTTCAAGCGTTGGTCTGCGCGGCATTGGTTGGCGGTCCGTGGTGGGCGTTGCGCTGATCTCGATTGCGGGGATGGCTGCAGCAACATGGTTTCTCTCCCAGCAGGATTCGCTGGAAAAACGTTCAGAAGATCTTTCGGCTCAACGAATTTCTGCCGACGACCGTTTCGAACACTGGGCTGCGGGATCCGCCGCTGCAATTCACTATCTACCGCTCGGCTCTGGTGTCGGCACCTATGGCTTCGCCCATCTCCCCTTCAAAAACCGCGATACCGATTCGTGGTACCGCAACGCCCATAACCAATACCTCGAAGTTTTGACCGAAAGCGGATTGCTTGGCGTCGCCATCGTTCTGTTGGGAATCCTGTTGTTGGCGCGGCGATGCTGGACCGTGTTCACCCAGAGCTCCGATCCGGGGCAAATGGCGATCGGAGCGGCAGGGTGTTTTGTCTTGGCCTCAATTGTCTGTCAAAGCAGTGTCGATTTCGTGATCACCTATCCTGCAAATCTTTTGACATGTGGGCTGATATTTGGCGCGGTTCTTGGCTGCCCAGCAACCGCCGAATCACGAAAAGATTCCTCAAGGCTTGCGGTGGGTGGCGCACCGTACCCGACAACGGGAGCCAACGGATTCATATGGCTCCTGCTAGCTGTGGCACCACTGCAACTCAGCCAATATTTGCTTCGCAAAGAAGTTGAATCGGACAATATTTTATCGGCAACTGAAATTCCAATGGAGACCGTCACTCCAACATTGGATCAGTGCAATAAAAACCAGGACAAACTGCGACGTTTAACCGATGCGATGCCCGACAATGTCGCCGCTTGGCAACGCTATGCTTGGTGGCAACTTGCCGAACTTCGCTTGAAAGCAGCGAAACAGGAAGCCCCCAACCAACTCGATAAAGCTTGGCAACATCAAACCACGCTACACTGGTTTTCGATGTTTGCGAACATGCCTTCGAAACAACACTCGCAATCCCTGGCAGCCCTCTTCCCTTCGCCTACCGATCAGCGATTGATGCGCGATGTGAATCACTCTCTGCAGCGTGCAGTCCAATGCAACCCTCTTTCACCGCAAAGTCACCTTGCACTGGCGATGCTCGCACCTATTTCGAACAACGCTTGGCAGCACTGGGGAACCAACTTAGCGCAACTGGCACACAGCAATCCAGAGCATATCTACGCTGCTGGCTTACTGCACTACTTAACGGATGATTCGGAAGCCGCGATCCGGCTTTGGAACCGCTATCTCACCGTCTCTAGCCAACGTGCGGACACGATACTGGCACTTGCCCACCGACGCTGGCCCCCCGAAACGATCGTAAACCAACTATTTCCTGACAACATCGCCCTATTGCTGGCGATGGCTGGGCGGGCCCAGCGCGACCCATCAATGCGCGAACCCCAGTCGCTCTGGACAGCCCGCTGCATCGACATACTTCAATCGGATGAAAGTCTATCGGATGCGGAGCGTGCGGCAGGGCGCGCCCAGCTCGCAGAACAGCAGTCCGATTGGCAACAGGCCATCACGTATTGGCGAGAAGCGGTTCAAGGTGACACGTCAAACCCGACCTTTCGCGTTCGTCTCTCCGCTGCGCACTTGAAACTGGGGAATGAGATTGCTGCCTACGACCAAGCAATTGTCGCTGGCTCGCTGGGAGCCAGACAGCATCAGGTTGACTCCCTGTTTCACACGATCGAACGCCTGCGCAGAAACCGCGAACCGCGTTAATTCCATCCTCGGAAAGGCGTCTAGGTTTTCCTTTGCGATGCAATCGATTTAACAATACGACAAATCAACGACACCGCCAATTTTACTACTTGCGTACGCACAACAAGCTGTTAATACTATCCCTGCGGGCAGACAAGACAACGTAGCCAATCCAACGCACCGCACCCGCCACGCAGGGGAGGGTGGGGATAGAGGAGAATTTATATGATCGGGCTACCTGTCAGTGTTGCGAGAAACATTTCGCCACAGCGCATTTCCGTTCGCGTTGGGATATTGAACAGGTACGCGCAATCCCCAATGTCAGCTTGCCGATGTCGAACTTCACTTCGCCTCCAACTCGCAACTCCAAAAAACCATCGCCATGCAGACCAATCACTCCACGAAAGAGATCGCATTCCCAGCCGATGGGATGCTTGACTCGCCCCCCAGCGACGTTACGCGTATTTTGCGTCGCCGTTGGCCGCTGCTGCTGTTTGGTTTGGTGGTGGGGCTCGGCATCGCCTACGCGTACCACAAAAACACGAAAGTGGTTTATCAGTCGAGCATGGACATTCTGGTGTCTCAACGCGCATCGGAATTGATGACAAGCAATTCCCCCAACGGACGCAGTTTTGATGCCAGTGTGGTCCGAGCGGACTTGCTCGCAACTCACATCGCACTACTCAAAAGTCCGATGATCTTGAACGATGCAATCGAAGTCGGAAATCTTTCCGATCTCGATTCGTTTGTCGCTGCCCGTCGCGAAGGAAACTCGGCACTGGGCCTGCTGAGTGGAAACCTGAACATCCAACGCGGTGGGGCGGGTGGTTCCCAAGGCGCAAGTGTTCTTCAGGTGACGTACCAAAGTTCCGATCCCGAAGATGCCGAGTATGTTTTGGAAGTGGTTTACGAGCGTTACTGTCACCACATCGAATCGCGTACGCAAAATGTCGGCGAAGAAGCGGCAGCATTGATCATCCAAGCTCAAGCGACAAACGAACAGGAACTCCAGGACGCCACACAAGCGTACACCGCCTTCCTGGCAACGTCGGTCGGCATGCTCGATGGCGAACAACTGCACAGCGTCTCCCATGACCGCTTGCAGACGCTCGAACAAGAAATCGCAGAAGTTCGTTCGCAATTGGTCTACGCAAAATCGAAGCTTGAAAGCATCGCCGAGATCGAAGCCTCTGGAAGCGACCAAGAGCAGATGGACATTGAACGTCTGGCACTCCTGAACGCCCGCGACGCTGATCGTCTAAAATTCTTCATGGATATCGCCAATGGCGATGTAGGGTCTACCGGCGCATCGCGCGAAGATCCGCTTCGCGCGGCAGCCATCAATTTGGAACACACCAAAGTGCTGGGCTTAATGCTTCGCGAACAAGCCTTAACAGCCGACTATGGAGATGAACATCCACTGGTTCAACGGGTACGCGACGAGCTCACTTCGGTTCGAAATTATATCAACGAGAAAGCACCGACAGGGCTGGAAGAAATTGTTTCCTCGGGCATGACTCCGTCACAAATTCTAACTGCGTTCTCCACTCTGCTGAATAACGACATTAAAGACCTGAGCAAAAGACAACAACATTTGATGGAAGAAGCCGCGACGGTTCGTGTCGCAGCAAAAGCCGCGGAATCGGAGTTCCTGGAGGGGACGGCGTTGAAAGCCAAAATGACACGCGCTCAGCAACGCTACGATGTGATCATGGGACGCCTTCAGGAACTGGAATTAACCTCCGACTATGCCGGATTTACGATCGATCTCCTCTCGCCACCGGGCGTCGGTGGGCAAATTTGGCCTAAGCTATCGAAGATC
The DNA here is from genome assembly GCF_007753095.1 of Rosistilla carotiformis. Taxonomy (NCBI): domain Bacteria; kingdom Pseudomonadati; phylum Planctomycetota; class Planctomycetia; order Pirellulales; family Pirellulaceae; genus Rosistilla; species Rosistilla carotiformis. Next base: position 1,477,609 of record NZ_CP036348.1, on the reverse strand, counting down.
CTGATGAACGGCGCTCTCGCCGGTTTGTTGGTTGGCGGCCTGCTTGCTTTCTGGGCCGAATACGCGGATCAAACATTCCGCGACCCAAGCGACTTGGAGCGTTCGCTCAATGCAAACGTGATTGCCCATGTTCCACGTTTTCAAGTTACGCGAAAGGAAAAGAAGGCTGCGAAGCAGTCGTCGCTTAGCCCTCTATGCCGCACCGTCTTCGCACCGCACAGCGTCGAGTCGGAAGTGTTGACGATGGCCAGAACAAGCTTGTTTGTACACACCGGCCAAACCGATGAAAACGTGATCCAAGTCACCAGCCCCATGCCCGGTGATGGAAAATCCACGATGACGGTTAACGTTGCCGCAGCGATCGCCAAAGCAGGCAAACGTGTCCTACTGATCGACGCGGACCTTCGACGCCCCACACTTTACAAACTGTTAGGAATTCAGCATCCGAAGGGACTTGCCGAATACTTGATGGGCGACGCTTCGCTGGAAGAGGTGACCGTATCATCTGAAATCCCAGGACTTGATTTCATCTGCCATGGGCATCATGCCAGTGAACCTGCAGAGCTACTGGAGTCCTTCGCGTTGGAAACGCTGATTGCCGAAGCGAGACAAGATTACGACTTTGTGTTTATCGACTCTCCACCCTTGTTGGCGGTCGCCGATCCATTGATCATCGCCGCTCAGGCCGATACGGTTCTGATGGTGGTCCGTGTGCAAAAGAATGGCCGCCGACCGGTAGAGCGATCCCGTGAATTGCTCACTTCGAACAAAATCAAAGTGGCGGGAATCATTGTCAATGGAGCCGAGCGAGGCGATAAGAACTTTGGCTACGGCGAATACGTCAAGCCTTATGAATATGGCTATGCAACCCAGTACACCAAGTCGTATTCCTCGAAGCCGCAACCGCGCCCCGTCTCATCGGCCAGCGTTTAATCACAGGTAGCAACGAGGCCCTGCAACGGCATTAAATTGCAACGGCCATCCAATTGGCTCCGATCAAGAACCTCTCAGCTCTCGACCTTCCAATGCTAGAAGGTCGAGTCGAGAACGGAGACCGCTGACGAGCCTAGCAGCTCGTCGCGACAGCTAAGTAAAACGGATCACTTGCCCGCGAGTTCTTTGACGCGGATGTTGCGCCAGGCAACTTGGTAGGGACCTTTGTCTTTGCCGATCCCGTGAACTTGCAAGCCAATGAAACCGCTAGGGTGCGTTTCAAAGATCGGTTCGTCGGTCAAGTCTTCAATCATCTCGCCGTTGATCCAAGTTTGGATCCGAGGTCCGTTGGCGACGATCCGGAATTTATTCCAACCGTCATTGTCGAAGTGGTCGTGGGGCTTGAGTCGTTCCGCTGGAGTTAACCAACCGCGACCGGTGGCTTCACCGTAGACATAGCCCGCTTCAGCCGGTCCGCTTTCGATTTCGACTTGCGGTCCGTTGACACGGCCGAAACCCTTTTTCTTGTCATCTTGTTCCTTGGTTTGGGAACGAATTTGGACTCCGGAGTTCAAGCCCTTGTCGACCTTGACTTCGAATTCGAGTTCAAAGTTTCCGTAGTCTTTGTCGCTGCATAAAAACGAATTGGGGCTTCCTACGGCGGTTCGGCCGACAATCGTCCCGTCTTCAACCGCGTAGGTGGCGGTGCCATTTTTCTGGGTCCAGCCGGTCAACGATTTGCCGTCGAACAACGACACCCAGCCGTCGTCCGCAATGGCAATCGTGGGGGCGACGCTGCAGGTGGCCAACATCATCAGGAAGGCAGATGTGAACAGTTTTCGCATGTGAAATCACTCTTGTGTAAAAGGGAAATAGGGGGAGTCGGTGCGCCGCGTGAGTTGAGGAAGCGGCCGAGTCGAAACTCAACAACCGCAACGGGAACGACGAGATGACCATTGTGATGGATACGCCCTGGCAATCCAAGGCTGGAACAAAAGAAAGCGGCCACGCCTGCAATGTTGTCCCACAAGCAGACGTGGCCACGTTCCGGGAAAGGAGAATTGGTGAGAGGGCATTTGAAATGCCCCCTCTTAAGCGATTCCGTTGCGTGTTCTACTTCGAAGCCGATTGTTCGACCAAGATCGGATCGATGCCATCGACAAAGCTGATCAGCGAACTGGAGCGATAGGGCTGTTGTAGCTTGCGAACCGCTTTGCTTTCGATCTGACGAACGCGTTCGCGAGTGACTTGGAAGATCTTACCGACCTCTTCCAATGTATAGGTGTAACCGTCGGCCAAGCCATAACGCAGACGCAAGATCTCGCGTTCGCGATAGTTCAACGTCTCCATTGCCTGTTCGATCTGTTCCTTCAACGCGTCGCGATTCGTCTCGTGCAAAGGATCGTCGTCGCGATAGTCTTCCAAGAACTCACCAAACGCGCTGTCCTCGTGATCGCCCAATGGTTGGTCCAACGAAAGCGGTTGACGACTCATCTTCAAGATCACGCGTGCATCATCCAACGACAACCCTGCGCGATCGGCGATCTCTTCGGCCATCGGTTCACGACCGAATTCTTGTACCAAATCGCGAGTGATCTGACGGACTTTGTTCATCGTGTCGATCATGTGAACTGGCACGCGAATCGTGCGACTCTGATCGGCGATCGCTCGCGTGATCGCCTGCCGAATCCACCATGTCGCGTACGTGCTGAACTTGTATCCGCGAGCGTGTTCGAATTTGTCGACCGCTCGCATCAAGCCCGTGTTCCCTTCTTGAATCAGATCCAAGAAGCTGAGTCCACGATTGCGATACTTCTTGGCGATCGAAACGACCAAACGCAGGTTGCCAGCCGACAACACTCGCTTCGCTGCATCATAGGTTTCACGATGCATTTCGGTTCGATCGACGCGACGCTTCAGCGTTGCCGAACTTTCGAAAGTCATCCGCATCAAATAATGCAACTCTTTGCGAAGTTCGGCGTGCGAACGAACGCCCGGCATGTCTTCGACCGAGGGTTGTAACAATTGAGCTTGAATTTCTTGCATCCGAGCATTGATGTCCGCCAATTTGTCGAACAGCGGTTGCAGGCGATTGGTGCGAAGGTCCATTTCTTCAACCAGCCGAACGATCTTGTTGCGGCGTTGAACCAACTTTTTCCAAGCGGCCCGACGCACTTCTTCACTGTTGCGAAGGCTGATCGCGGTGTAGAAGTCGGCACGATTGAGCGACAACAGGTGGCGGATTGTTTTTACGTTAGGACCAATCCGACGCAGGATGTTTCGCTTTCCAACCGCATTGGTGACGCTGACTTCGATCGTCCGGTCAAGACGCAACTGACCGTCGCGCACTTGTTCCAACAGCTTGCAGGCGCCTTGCAGGATGAAATCGGTGGCCAACATCCAATGGCGATACTTTTCACGGGTCGATTCGATGTTGATCGCCGATTCAACCTCTTCTTCGCGTGTCAACAACGGGATCTGCCCCATCTGCATCAGATACATACGCACGGGATCGTCGATCGTATCGGTATCCGCTTCCTGAACCAGATCGCCGCTTTCGTCGCGATCTTCATTCTCTTCACTCAAGTCGTCCGATGCGACGCGACTTGTGAATTCTTCGGTCTCGTCCAAGAATTCCAAGTTATCGTTGCGGTTGCGTGTGCTTTTCTTTGCCATGGTGTTTTCCTCTCTCCCGGTGCATTGGATCGTGTGTGGGACGGAGGGGGATAAAAGCACGATGGATGCCAGACTGCCGAAAAAGCCTCACAAAAACAGCGTAACCCTTTACAGTAGTTGCACTTAGAGACAAAAGCGATCATTCAACAGGAACTCGGCTGATGCAGCGACGCATCAAACCGCGTTGCAAATTCTCCACATCCGCGCCACTGCGGTGCGGCAACGCAACACGCCCGCCGGGCGGAGACCGAGCATCTCCCCAGTGCTCCCTTACGGCATTCGCCCTCCGCGACACGCCCCCCCTCTCCTGCACCCCTCTGCAGAAGAATGTGGGGACAACGATCCCCACCGGACTCAGCCAATACGATCCGTTTTTTTGGAAAAACCGTGGCGATCGTCCTAGTATTTCCAGGATTACCAACGCAAGGTAACCAAGATGACGACAACGCATGACGCGTTAATGATCCTGGTTGCATGGAGGCGAGGTTACCGCCCCCAAAGCATCTACAAAGACCCCAACGATGAATTTTCCCAAACGCACCAACCGACTCCGACGCAACGCCAGTGAAACACTTGAACCTCGCACCCTTTTGAGCGCATCGGCTTTCGCCTCCGCTCAGGGCTCCGCCTCCGTTCAGGAAACAGCCGACACAAACAGCGATCAAACGTCGGAAGAGTCCACCGAGACGCAAGCCTCCACATCCGCCGTCGTCTGCTCACGTAGCACCCACGAGATGTCAAGCGAAGGTGAAGCGCAAGCTTCGAATTCGGACGACAGCGAAGCCCCGGTCTCGGAAACCGATTCCACCGAGACGACCGAAGACGCGGTTGCCACCGACGACGACAGCACCAGCGAAGAAGTCACAACCGACGAAACCACCGCCGACGACAGTGAAGTCCTGGTTTCGGAAACCGATTCCACCGGCGCGACCGAAGACGCGGTTGCCACCGACGACGACAGCACCAGCGAAGAAGTCGCAACCGACGAAACCACCGCCGACGACAGTGAAGTCCTGGTTTCGGAAACCGATTCCACCGGCGCGACCGAAGACGCGGTTGCCACCGACGACGACAGCACCAGCGAAGAAGTCGCAACCGACGAAAACACCGCCGACGACAGTGAAGTCCTGGTTTCGGAAACCGATTCCACCGGCGCGACCAAAGATGCGGTCGCCACGGATGACAGCACCAGCGAAGAAGTCGCAACCGACGAAACCACCGCCGACGACAGTGAAGTCTTGGTCTCGGAAACCGATTCCACCGGCGCGACCGAAGACGCGGTCGCCACCGATGACAGCACCAGCGAAGAAGTCGCAACCGACGAAACCACCGTCGACGACGGTGAAGTCCTGGTCTCGGAAACCGATTCCACCGGCGCGACCGAAGACGCGGTCGCCACTGACGACAGCACCAGCGAAGAAGTCGCAACCGACGAAAACGTTATCGACGACAGCGAAGTTTTGGTCGCCGAAGCCGATTCAGACACAACGAACTCCGAAGAGGTCTTGATCTGCAACACGGAAGCTTCGACGACAACCGCTACAGAAACCGACACGGACACAGGATCGGAAACGAGCGACACGTCGGCCAGCGACGATCAAGACAACGTCGTTGCCCAGTCTACAACGTCCAGCGATGAAGAGACATCGGTCACCGATGACACGACGTCCACGACCGGCACAGCGACAGCGCCGATGGCCATGTCGACCGAGAGTGACGGTAAACAAACCCGCCAGGAGCGACAGGGACACCGGAACGCCCGTGGCCGCGGCTTTCACGCCAAACACTCCAGACACGGCAACTGGTACGCCAGCTTTCACGCCTCCAAATCCAAACGTTCCGCTGGCAAGATCAGCCGATCGATTTAAATAGACGCATCTCCTCTTTCTAAATTAGGATCCACCCGGAAATATGAACAATGATTCGGAACCACACTCCGCACCGGCAGTCGACGGTATTGCCATCATTGGTCTCGCCGGACGGTTTCCTGGTGCAGAAGATGCCCCAGCGTTTTGGGAAAACTTGGCCGCCGGTGTCAGCGGGGTAACCGACGTCCCGGCGGGGCATAACCCGAACAGCAGCCTTCCATCGCATCCGAATTACGTTCCGCGAGCCGCAGTCGTCAAAGACGCCGACTTCTTCGACGCCCAATTCTTTGGCATCTATCCCAAGCAAGCTGTCGACATGGATCCGCAGCATCGCTTGTTCTTGGAGATGGCCTGGCACGCGATGGAAAACGCCGGCTACGTCCCCGATGCAGCTCCCGGCCGCGTCGGTGTCTTTGCCGGTTGCCACATGAACACTTACATCTTCACACGACTGGCCGCCGATGCGGAGTTCCGCGAGTCGCTGGCCGATTCGTATCCCGGCGGCAGCTTGACCGCGGAGATCTCCAACGACAAAGACTATCTCGCCACGCGAGTCGCCTACCAACTGAACTTACGTGGACCAAGCGTCGCCGTTCAGTCAGCTTGTTCGACTTCGCTGGTGGCGATCTCGCAAGCTTGCGAAAACCTGATGGCCCGTTCGTGCGACATGGCGATCAGCGGCGGAGTGACCGTCACGTTTCCGCAGCAGCAAGGATATCTGCACACCGAAGACTCGATCCTTTCACCCGATGGATCGTGTCGCACCTTCGACGCCGACGCCTGCGGGACGATCTTTGGCGACGGAGTTGGCGCCGTCGTGCTGAAACGGCTGAGCGATGCGATCGCCGATCGCGACGACATCTATGCCGTGATCCGCGGCTGGGGAGTCAACAACGATGGCGGCGATAAAATGGGCTACACCGCGCCGAGCGTCTCCGGACAATCGACTGCGATCAAACTGGCCCATCGCCGCGCGGGGATCACCGCCGATACGATCAGCTACGTCGAAGCCCACGGAACCGGCACCCTCGTCGGCGATCCGATCGAAGTCGCAGCGTTGACCGAAGCGTTTCGCGAGACGACCGACAAGAAGCAGTTCTGTCGGATCGGATCGCTAAAAACCAACGTCGGGCACCTGGATGTCGCCGCAGGCGTCAGCAGCGTGATCAAAACCAGCTTGGCACTGCGGCATCGCCAGATCCCGCCGATGCTCCATTTCAAATCGCCCAACCCGAAGATCGACTTCGCTAACAGTCCATTTATCATCAACGATGAACTGACCGATTGGGAATCTCTCACCGGACCGCGACGCGCTGGCGTCAGCTCCTTTGGTGTCGGTGGAACCAATGCCCACTTGGTAATCGAAGAAGCTCCCGCTTCCGAATCGCTGGCGTCGTCGCGTCCCTGCCATCTGATCCGACTATCGGCTCGCTCGCTCTCCGCGCTCAATCAAATGAGCGACGACTTGGCGCAACACCTTGCCGACAACAACGATCTGAACCTGGCCGACGTCAGCCACACGCTGCAAGTGGGCCGCAAGACGTTCCGCCACAAACGTGTCGTCGTCGCCAGCGACCTAGCCGAAGCTGTAGAAACGCTCCGCTCGCGCAGCCCCAAGCAGGCGCCGACCGTCGACAATCGCGCCACCGCGACACCGATTGCGTTCCTGTTCCCCGGCCAGGGATCGCAGCATATCGACATGGCCCGCGCCCTCTACGAAACCGAACCTGTCTTCGCCGAACATCTGGATGCCTGTGCAGAATGCTTGACGCCGCATCTGGAGCTCGACCTTCGCACGCTCGTCTTTCCAGCCGCCGACGCCCCGCCGAGCGATCGCTTGGATCAAACCGAAATCGCGCAGCCCGCGCTCTTCATGATCTCTTGGGCGTTGGGAAAATGGTGGCAATCGCTAGGCGTCCAGCCGACGACGCTGATCGGGCACAGCGTTGGCGAATTCGCGGCCGCCGCCTTGGCCGGCGTGATGTCGATGGAAGATGCCGCTCGACTGGTAGCCCTTCGCGGCCGGTTGATGCAGTCGCTGCCAGCGGGTTCGATGCTGGCGGTCCAATTGTCAGAGGAGCGTTTGCAGCCGTTGCTGCCAGAAGCGCTCGAGATTGCAGCGAGCAACGGCCCCGCGTTCTGTGTCGTCTCCGGCCCAAGCGAAGCCGTCACGGCTTTCGCCGCCGAGATCGAAGCGGGCCGACACGGCGAAGGCATCGCCTGTCGCACGCTGCGAACCTCCCACGCATTCCATTCCCGCATGATGGACGCGGCGATCGAGCCGTTCGAACAGGAAGTCCGAAAAATCGAATTGCATCCGCCGACGATCCCGATCGTTTCTTCGGTGACAGCGCTGCCGATGGATGCCGCCACCGCGACCGATCCGGTCTATTGGGCGCGTCAGATCCGCGAACCGGTTCGCTTCTCCGACGCCTTGGCCGCATTGATCGCACAGCATTCGGGCGATTTGGTCCTCTTGGAAGTTGGCCCCAACCAAGCCTTGAGCACCTTGGCGCGGCAGCAACCGTTGGACACGAACCGCCAACATGTGCTTTCGTCGCTGCCTCATGTCAGCCAGACGGCAACCGACACAAGGTTTACGGTTACAACGATTGGACGGTTGTGGCAACAAGGCGTCACGCTCGATTGGACAAAAGTCTACGCGGGTGAATTGAGATCGCGATTACACTTGCCTATGTATCGCTTTGAACGCCAACGGTATTCGTTCGAAACCGACTTGCAGCGTTGCCAAACCCGTCGCGACCAGAACGTTGCTGCGTCGACCGAAAAGCCAGCAACACCGGAGCCCGAACCGCAACCACGACCGGCGCCGCAACCCGCCGCCGTCGAAGTGGCTGCCGAACCGCCGGTCGCCCAACAGGCTGCCACGGCGGTTCCGCAACAACCTCTGGCAACTCACACGACCAGCGTCGCCCAAACGGTGATCCAACAGCAGATGCAGTTGATGAACCAACAGATGACGCTGCTAAACCAAACACGACGCACCTAATCAAAGAACTGTCTCGAGAATAGCAATGGATCGACTTGACCCCGGTTTTACCCACGTTGAAAACACGCTTTCGACACTGCTGCGCGAGCGGACCGGTTATGAAATCGCAGATCTCGATCGCGACGCGACCTTCATGGAACTCGGCTTCGATTCGTTGTTCCTGATCCAATTGAGCCAAGAGATCAAGCAGCGGTTTTCGGTCAAGGTCTCGTTCCGCCAGTTGATCGAAGAGGTCACGTCGGTCGATGCGTTGATCGCCCACTTGGTCGATCAAATGCCTGCCCCCGCAGCAGTTCCCGCTCCCGAAACGCCGGCACCCGTCACCGCCCCTGCCGTCGCAGAACCAGTCGTGGAACCAACGCCACAACCGGAACCTGTGGCGACACCGGCAGCCCCGGTGGTCGAAGTACAACCAGCCGCGCCGACGGCTCCTGTGGTTGCCGCGGTAGCGCCGCCGCAACCTGCCACGGCGATGATCCCAGCGCCCCCGCAACCGTTGCCAGCCGCAACGATCACGCCGATCGCAGCCCCTGCCGCAACGGTCACCTACAGCGGCCCCGTGGCCAGCGTCAGCGGAGTCGAACAGATCATCCTACAACACAACGCATTGATGGCTTCGCATTTGGCGATGCTGACCGGTCAACCGATGCCAGCCAGCCCCGTGATGCCGGCGGCAGCAGCGATGCCAGCGTCACAACCTGTTGCACAACCGATCGCCGCCGCACTGGCAATCCCTGCTCCATCGTCAGTCGCCGTCGACGCCGGTGCCAGCCAAAGCTGCGCGTCTAACAACGGGCAATCTTGCGTTGGCGACGCTTCCGCGGCGATCGCCCCGGCTCCCAAGCCTGTCAACAAATTCGAACGCTTTGGTCCCTACAAACCGGTTCGCAAAGGGACCAACAACGGTTTGACCGACCAACAGCAACAGCACCTGAATCAATTCATGGACCGCTTCACGCGGCGGACCGCCAAATCGCGTCAGCACGCTCAAACGCACCGCGACCACTTTGCCGATCCACGCGGCGTGGCGGGATACCGCCGGATTTGGAAGTCGATGGTCTATCAGATCGCTGTCGAACGCTCCAAGGGTTCCAAGCTGTGGGACATCGACGGCAACCAATACGTCGACATCGCGATGGGCTTCGGATTGAACCTGTTCGGCCAATCCCCCGACTTCGTCACCAAAGCGTTGCACGAACAATTGGATCGTGGAGTGGAAGTTGGCCCGCAGTCGGCGATCGCTGGCGAAGTCGCTCAATTGTTGTGCGACTTCTCGCGAAAAGAACGCGCCACGTTCTGCTGCACCGGCTCCGAAGCGGTCATGGCGGCGCTGCGATTGGCCCGGACGGTGACCGGCAAATCGAAGTTCGTCTACTTTAATAAGGACTACCACGGCAACTTCGACCAAGTCTTATGTCGATCCAGCCGAATCGGCGATCGCCGAATCTCCTCCCCCGCCGCTCCCGGTGTCCCTCAAACTTTTGCCGACAACGCGATCGTGCTGGATTACGGAACGCCCGAAGCCCTGCAGGTGATCGAGCAGCGATCCGATGAGATCGCCGCGGTCCTGATCGAACCGGTCCAAAGTGCCGATCCGTTTTTGCAGCCGAAGGAATTCCTGCAAGCGATTCGCCGGATCACTCGCGAAAAGAACATGGCGATGATCATGGATGAAGTGATCACCGGATTCCGAGCCGCTCAAGGAGGAGCTCAAGAATGGTTCGATGTCTGGGCCGACATGTCGACCTACGGCAAGATCCTCGGCGGCGGAATGCCGATCGGCGCGTTGGCCGGTTCGCGAAAATACATGGATGCCCTGGATGGCGGCACGTGGAAGTTCGAAGACGATTCGGAACCCGAAGCCGACATGACCTTCTTCGCCGGCACGTTTGTCCGGCACCCGCTGGGCTTGGCTGCGGCGCATCAGGTGCTGATGAAGCTAAAAGAGGAAGGGCCCGCACTGCAGCGACAACTGACCGACAAGACGACGCGTCTGGTGCAAACGCTAAACGCATTTTTTGAGCGAGAACAGTTCCCGATCCGCGTCGCTCAATTCGCTTCTCAGTTCCGATTCATGTTCCCGCCCGATCTGGAATACGCCGACATGTTGTATTTCCACATGTTGGATCGCGGCGTCTTCACTCGCGGTTGGGGAGACAATTGTTTCCTCTCGACCGAACATTCCGATGAAGACATCGCGCACGTGATCAATGCGGTTCAGGAGAGCTGCTTGGAGATCCGCCGCGGCGGTTTCTTCCCCGATCCCGTTGCCGCGTCGGACGTTTGCGAGTCCGACGAAAAAAAAAAGTCGATAGCGACGCAGGCTAGCAGCGTCGCTTTACCAGCGGTCAGCTCGCCCGCCAGTGATTCTTGGATCTCGACGCTCGTCGAGATCCAGCCCGAAGGGGATCGCACCCCGCTGTTCTGCACTCCCGCCGCCGATGGATTGACGATGATCTACCACGCGTTGGCCGATCATTTGGGAGAAGACCAGCCGCTGTATGGACTCAATTCGCCCGGCGTCTTGGGGCTGCCGATCGCCGATACGTTGGAAGAGTTTGCCGCCGGATTGGTGCGGGAAATTCGCGAAGTCCAACCGCACGGGCCCTATCTATTGGCCGGCTATTGTTCTGGCGGCACTGTTGCGCTTGAAATCGCCCAACAATTGACCGCCGCTGGCGAACAGGTCGCGATGCTCGCAATGATCGAGACCTACAACTGGATGACCGCTCCATCGACCAATCCGACCACGGCGACGAAACTCAGCTACGGCCGCCAACGCGTTGAGTTCCATTTGCGGAACTTCCTGCTGCTGAATTCGCAGGAAAAACGGCTGTTCCTGTCGTCCAAGCTCCATTCGCTGGGCGTCCGCACCAAGGTTTGGCGGGGTTCGATCGCTCGAATGTTCTCGAAAAAGAAACCGCGGCGGATCGGGGCGACCGTCAACATGGCCGATCTGTGGCGACAGCACGACGCGATTTGCGAGGCGTATGTTCCCAAGCCCTACCCGGGGCGGATCGTCCATTTCCGGCCCCGCCGCGACTACAAATGCCATCTTGGGACGGAATTGGAAGCTGTCGAAGGAGCGGAATACCATCGCATGGAAGCCTATCCGGCCGGCCTGATGGTCGATCCGTTCGTGCGGCAATTGGCCGTGAAAATCGAGCAATCGATCGACGAAGGACTCGCGATGCTGCAACCGCCGCGAAGCGCACCCGCTCCCGAATATGCAGCCATCGGCCAGCAATAGCGAAATACCAGCTTAGATTTGCGGAACCCTGCGGCCCGGGCAGGGTTAAAATCGGTGGTGCGCTGCGCCTTGATTCCAAGATCGTCTAATTTTTGTTGCCTTCAGGATTTTTCAGCATGTTCTCTCGACAAGCTCGCATCGGTTCGCTGGTTTGCTTGCTCGCCATCATCGCGTCCGACGGATGGTCGCAACCGCCGTTTGGTCGAGGGGACCGCGGCGATCGTGGGGGAGACCGCGGGGATCGTGGGGGAGACCGCGGGGATCGTGGGGGGGACCGCGGCGGGCGTGGTGGCCGCGGCGGGTTCGATCCTTCCAGCTTCATCGATCGGCTCGATCGCAACGGCAATGGGATGATCGATACCGATGAAATGGAGGGCCCAGCCAAATTCATGCTCGACCGGATGGCTCGTGACAATCCCAAGATCGATACGTCGAAGCCGATTTCGTTGGACTCGTTGAAACAGGGATTCGAAAAAATGCGCGGGCAGCGTGATTCGGGGCGCGACAGCGATCGAGACCGTGACCGCGGAAGAGACCGCGACGCAGAACGCCGCGAAGTCGAAGAGGCGATGGAACTCGACCTCTTGGTGATGGGGTTTGACGTCGAAAAGCCAGCGGAGCCCGTACCGGGATTTGGCAGCGCGGGGGAATTGTTTGCCGTCCGCGTGACGCCCGCCGATGAACGGACGGCGACCGAACGAATGGGACGCTACGATCGCAATAAAAATGGCTATCTCGACAAAGAGGAAATGAGCGGAAATTGGTTCGGTAATCCGTTGGACTTTGACCGCAACGGGGACGGTCGACTGTCCCCCGCCGAATTGGCTGTCCGATACGCGCGCCGCCGAGTGACCGAGGAGGAGGTGAAGGAGGAACGTAGCCGCCGTGAAGCACGGCGCGAACCAGAAAAGAAACCTACCAGCGAAGAAGATCCGTTTGGTGGCCGGAAATCCTATCGCCGTATGGTCGCCGAATCCGATGCCGGCCTACCTGGCTGGTTCAATGAGCGTGATCGCGACCAGGATGGCCAAGTAATGATGGCCGAATACGCTTCGGTCTGGAACGACGATCTGATCCACGACTTCTTTAAATTCGACCTCAATTCCGACGGTGTGATTACCGCTGCGGAATGTTACAGCGCCGTCGAATCGGGAGCGTCGCCGGGGAGCAGCGTTTCCAGCAGTTCTAGCGCGTCGGTCCGTTCGGAATCCGCGATGACGTCGACCACCAGCAAACCCGCTGCTTCGGCAACGCCCTCGGCAGCAGGTTCCGATGCGACATTGGATCCCAAATATGTCGGCTATGCCAAACGGATCATCGAACGCAGCGACAAGAACAAAGACGGCGTCCTGACAGCGGCGGAATGGAAGGACATGCTGTTGGACATCTCCCCCGCAGACGCCAACAAAGACGCCCGGATCACCGTCGAAGAATATGCCACCTGGTTGAAGGCGAAGTCGACGCGTTAGCCCGGCCGAAGCGGTGCATTACTCAAAGAGACGCCCCGTCGATCTGCGTTCAAGCTACCGATTCGCCGAGCAATTTGGAGTCTTCAGTTGCGTGCACGGATTACGTCCATCGTTTGGCTCGTCGCGGTCTGCGGTGCCGGCTTGGCAGCGGGATCAAACGGCGATCTGATCACTCCTGCGATGGAAGACGGTTCACCCGCGGCTGGTAGACGAGTCCGCCAAGTCGCCGCGGAATATGCTGGCACAAACGTCCATCACGCGTTGTACCTGCCCGTCGATTGGAAGCCCGGCGGCCGATATCCGGTGATCGTCGAATACACCGGCAACAAATTCCCGCCGTCGCATTCCACCGGGCAAGTGAAAGATGCGAACCTCGGATATGGGATCAGCGGTGGCGAAGGATTCATCTGGGTAGTCATGCCCTGCGTCGCAGTCGGCGGGGAAGAGAACGCGGTGACCTGGTGGGGCGATCGCCAAGCGACGGTCGACTACTGCAAGACGAACCTGCCTCGAGTGTGCGCTGAATTCGGCGGCGACCTCGAGAATCTGTTTGTCTGCGGATTCTCACGCGGCGCGATCGCGGCTAGCTACATCGGACTCGCCGATGATGAAATCGCCAGCTTCTGGAAAGGGATGTTCACCCACGACCACTTTGACGGCGAGCGGCAATGGAATTATCCCGACAGCGACCGCGAATCGGCGCTGCAGCGATTGGCCCGCCTCCGCGGCCGCCCCGTTTTAGTCAGCAGCACGCGGGCCAGCGCGATCCGCGACAACTACTTGATCGATCATCGCGATCTAGCGGCGTTCACGTTCCTCGACGTGCCGACCAAACAATTGTTCGCGATCCCCGAAGGTCCCTATCGGCATCCACACATGGACCTTTGGATGCACCGCGAGAGTCGCTATCGGCAGCAGGCCCGCCAATGGCTGCAGCTCGCACTGCAGTAGCTGCCAGCCTGCGCGACGACAGCGAAAAGCAGAAGGGCAGGGAAGTGCCCATGCGAAACGGAGGCGATTGCGACGGAGAATCTGAAGCTGGGAGCCACTTTCCGCAGCGATGCTGCGACGCGCCGCGGAGCAGAACTGCATAAAAAAACCCCAGCAAAAGCTGAGGTTATTCGGGCTTGCCGGCAAGCGGCTCATCCAATCAAAGTTGCCCGACTAGGACTTGAACCTAGAATGATGGAACCAGAATCCACTGTGTTGCCAATTACACCATCGGGCAGTTGATCGAGCTGCAGCAAATCTGCTGCAGCTCAAACGCATTCGCAAAGGACGTCGCTTGGTGTCGATCGCGTCCACACCAAGCTCACCTTCGAGTCGACTAAGCTAGAAAACTTGGGGCTACTGGTCAAGTATCCGATCAGCGAACGATACTCTTGATTTCGTCTTCCAATTCGGTCGCGATCACATTTGTTTTGGCAATTTTGCCCTGCTTGTCGATCACGATAGTCGTCGGCAACGTTTGTACGCCCAAAATGTTCGCCAACGGGCTCGATTCGAGTCCCCCTTCGTCGAACAACTGCGGCCAATTCACGACCGATGCGTTTTCGCGAAGGTAATCCTGGGCGGAAGCCTTGACGGTATCGACGTTGATCCCGATGAACTCTACGTTCTCGCCGGCGTACTGCGCCTGGAGCTTGCGATACAGTTTCATGTCCTGCTTACACGTTTCGCACCACGTTGCCCAATAATGGATCACGACGGGGCGACCACGATAACGGCTCAGATCAAAAGCGCGACCGTCGATCGTTGTCCCTTTTAACGGCAAGGTATTGCCGATCGCGTCCAATCGGCGAATCGCACCTTGCGCTTTCTGGGCCTCGGGTGAGGAAGCAAAGTTAGCAATCACCTTGCCGTACCAAGCGACCGCCGCCTTGTCTTCGTTCTCAAACTCTTTGCTGAGGGCCAGATCCATCATCGCTTTGGCCGATTCGTCGGCAGTGGGATACTCGGCAACAAAATCGGTCAGCGCCTTAATCTTCTGTTCTTGGATCTTGGCAAAATCCGCTTCTGGCTTTTGCAGCTTCAGGCCATAGTCTGCATTGATGTATTCGAACGTAACGAAAGCCGCCAAATCCTTGTTGGCACCGGGAATCGAGCGACGGAGCCGATCCAATCGGGCCAGCCCGCCCTCGAATTCTCCGCCGTGAATCGCAGCGCTGATGGTCTCGGCCATCTGTCGAATCCACATCGATGCCTCATTGGCATCGCGCGCGTTGGAAATCAACGCTTCTAAAACCTTCGCCTGGTCATCGTGCAGGCTGGCTTTATCCGCATCCGATTTGGCCAGACGCAGCTTTTCTTCGATCGCTTCCATCTGAGCGACCAATTTTTGCATACTTTCATTGCCGGCGGCGTTTTCGGCGGGAAGATTGGGGACCGCCCCCGGTGCAGAGAAGAACAAACCCGCGGTCTGAGCAACGCCTTCGCTATTGTCCAGCAATTGAGGAACATCGATCACCCGCCAAGCATTGCCGACCCGGACCAAGGTTCCAACATATAACTGGCCTCCTTTCCCCGGGACATCCCCTTCAAACATTGCCACGACGTTTTCATAGACCAACAGATCCTGGTCCGAGTCGTTGCTGACCACTTGAGTTACCGCGCCAGGCTGTGACGCAATAAAGTGTTGCCACTTGGCCCCTGCACCGATTGCCGTCTGCTTTCGGACCATAGCATCGAAGCCCGACTTTGCATCGTTCAGCTTCCGCCCCAAGCGGCCAGACAGTTCGTCGGACAGATTCAGTTTCCCCAGCTCCGCCGAACTCAAGAGAAGACGGGCAAACCGCTGCGAATCTTTGGTGGCAATCGCATGAACCAATTCTTGCGTCGACTCTTCCGCGGAAATCACCTTCCAAGTGTCGACCGTACCGTCTTCATCTTTATCGATCCCCCAACGCGACCCGGCGGTTCCCAACCAGCGATATTGGTCGGCTTTGCCGTTAAAATCGGAATCGATATCGCGATAGACCTCGACTCCACCAAGGTAATAGCACCATAGATCGATCTGCTTGTCATTATTAGTATCCGCGAACCGACGCAGCTTATCTCCGGCCGGGCTCAGCACGTACCATCCCGCCCAACCCGGCTCTTTGGTGCTTTGCACGCGGCAATCGGGAATCTCATCCGCTTTGACGCGCGCGTATTCGACATTCTTCTGAACCGGCGAAATCGCATCGCTTAAAGCGTCTTTGGCGCTGGGATCTGCGGCCAGCAGGCTCCCGGCAAAAAAACCCAAGCCGATCAACGACACTGCCGTCCTCTCAAAACAACTCTTATACATGGCGATTCCTTCTATTGGTCGCACGGTGATTTGTTGGCCTCTATCCCGGGAATTTAACGCAAAACGTCGTTTTAAGGGAATGTCGATTCAAGTCCGCCCCAACAAGCAGTCGACAATTACAGCAGCGAGTTCGAGCGAACGACGCAACGCAAGTTGTGTTCCATTTTTTCGAATTTGCGGCGAAGCCCCGTTTGACAGCGGCGGCCAACTGCGTAAACTTTGGATCGTTGAAGCGACGGTGACCGGCCAACCTTGGCCGCTCACACGGCTTCGAGGGTGTATAGCTCAGTTGGTTAGAGCGCATCGCTGATAACGATGAGGTCCCAAGTTCGAATCTTGGTACACCCACTGAATTGTTAAAGCTTTCACCACTCGAATGCCGAAACAACTTCAGCGAGACGGAAAACTTTGAATCAGGCCTTGCACTAAACCGCAACATCGATTCTAATCCCGCCTCGCAAAGATCCAGGGGGTGTAGCTCAGTTGGGAGAGCACCTGCTTTGCACGCAGGGGGTCATCGGTTCAAGTCCGTTCACCTCCACTGGAAACTCCAAACGACGGTTGCTAAAACAAACGCCGTTTGATAACCTTTTTCAACTACTTGTTGCGAAAACAACAACCGTTGAAAAAAAACAAAACTTGTTGAAAACTTAAAACAGCTGTTGACGACAAACGCCACCAACTGTAAACTTTCGACTCACCTGACACGCCAAACGAAGCACTGACAAATGTCAACTTCGGGCAGCAAATCAGAACAATTAAACGCACTTGCTAGACTTAAGTGCGTCCGATCTTTGACATTTTGGTTGATTGGTAGAAGGCATCTAATAGAACACCACAGTTCTATGTTGCTGACTTAAATCCTTTTAAGTTGGTTAACATAGTCACTGACAATGTTTTTCTGAAGCGTTGATACCATTGCAAGTAACGAACCTCACGTTAGAGCTCGTTGCAAAGCATGGTATCACAAGAGCAGCAAATATTTATCGTTGGTAGATACCCTGAAGCCTTGTGTTTGCGAAAACAAAACTCTTTCGAGAGTGCTGTTTAGCGAGTTCGAGATTTCGGTGGTCAAGCTACTAAGGGCACATGGGGGATGTCTTGGCGTTAAGAGAATGGGCGTGGAAGTCTGCGAAAAGCCTGGGGAAGTTGACAAACAAACGATGATCCCGGGATACCCTACCCAACCTGGTGAACTGAAACATCTAAGTAACCAGAGGAAGAGAAAGAAAAATCGATTCCGTCAGTAGCGGCGAGCGAAAGCGGAATAGCCCAAACCGCGAGGGTTTCCCTCACGGGGT
The DNA here is from genome assembly GCF_007753095.1 of Rosistilla carotiformis. Lineage (NCBI taxonomy): Bacteria > Pseudomonadati > Planctomycetota > Planctomycetia > Pirellulales > Pirellulaceae > Rosistilla > Rosistilla carotiformis. The sequence continues at coordinate 1,459,813 of NZ_CP036348.1, read as the reverse complement.
TGTAGGACTTCAATATCTGATTGAGACGCGTTAGTGGAACGGCTTGGAAAGACCGACCATAGAGGGTGACAGTCCCGTACGCAAAAATGTTGTCTCACGGTAGAAGCACCTGAGTAGGCCGGGTCACGTGAAACCCCGGTTGAATCGACGAGGACCATCTCGTAAGGCTAAATACTCCTTAACGACCGATAGTGAATCAGTAGGGTGACTGAATGATGAGAAGAACCCCTTTTAGGGGAGGAACGTGAACCTGAAACCATGTGCTTACAAGCGGTCGGAGCCCTATGGCCTAGCCACGGGTGACGGCGTGCCTTTTGCATAATGATCCGGCGAGTTGTGGTATACGGCAGGTTAAGTCTTTACGGGACGTAGCCAGAGGGAAACCAAGTCTTAATAGGGCGTTAGTCGTGTGCTGCAGACGCGAAAGCTGTGTGATCTACCCATGAGCAGGTTGAAGCGCGGGTTAAACTGCGTGGAGGACCGAACCCACTTGGGTTGAAAACCGAGGGGATGACTTGTGGGGAGGACTGAAAGTGTAATCAAACCAGCAGATAGCTCGTTCTCTCCGAAATATCTTGAGGGATAGCGTCGAGCCACTATTTACCGGGGGTAGAGATACTGAATCGGATGGGGGCCCTTCCCGGGGTACCTCACTGAACCAAACTCCGAATACCGGTAAAACTATCTCGGCAGTCAGTCCGCGGGGGATAAGCTCCGCGGTCGAGAGGGAAACAACCCAGACCGTCTGCTAAGGTCCCTAAATAATACTAAGTCACTAAGGAAGTTGAAGTGCCGTGACAGCCGGGATGTTGGCTTAGAAGCAGCCACCATTTAAAAAGTGCGTAACAGCTTACCGGTCGAGCATTTCTGCGCCGATAATGAACGGGAGTAAGTATTATACCGAAGCAACGGGTTCTAGTCTTCGGACTAGAGCGGTAGGAGAGCGCCGATGATCAGATACAAGCCGTACGGTAACGAGCGGTGTCGGGGTCATCGGGTGATTATGCCGGAATGAGTAACGATAAAGCAGGTGAGAATCCTGCTCGCCGAAAGCCTAAGGTTTCCTGGGGAAGGTAAATCCGCCCAGGGTTAGCCGGTACCTTAGTCGAGGCCGAAAGGCGTAGACGATGGAGAATAGGTCAATATTCCTATGCCATGTCGTGGAGTGATGGAGGGACGGCGTCCGGAATGAGAGCGGTACGAATAGATATGTCCGTGGAGGCAACTGAGATGATGGGGGCTAAATTACCTGTCACAAGTCAAGGTTGTCGACCGAGAGCATTTAAGTTCTCGAAGTCTCTGGAAGGACGTCCAAGAAAAGCTCCTAGCTTTGAAGCGACGTGACCGTACTAAAACTGACACAGGTAGGTGAGACGAGTAGTCTAAGGCGCTCGGGAGAACGGTGGTTAAGGAACTCTGCAAAATGGCCCCGTAAGTTCGCGATAAGGGGCGCCTACGCAAGTAGGCCACAGAAAATCGGCTCTAACGACTGTTTATCAAAAACACAGGACTCTGCTAACACGCAAGTGGATGTATAGAGTCTGACGCCTGCCCGGTGCTGGTAGGTTAAGGAAGGCGGTTAGCCTCACGGCGAAGCTGGCGACCGAAGCCCCAGTAAACGGCGGCCCTAACTATGAGGGTCCTAAGGTAGCGAAGTTCCTTGTCGGGTAAGTTCCGACCTGCATGAAAGGCGTAACGATTTGAGCACTGTCTCAACCACCGACCCGGTGAAATTGTAGTTGTGGTGAAGATGCCACATACCCGCGGTTAGACGGAAAGACCCCGTGAACCTTTACTGCAGGCTGATATTGGGCTGAGGTATAATTTGTGTAGGATAGGTGGGAGGCTATGAGACCGGCACGCTAGTGTCGGAGGAGCCGTCCTTGAAATACCACCCTGGTTATGCTTTAGTTCTAACCTCGACTCTTGAATCAGAGCGAGGGACAATGTCAGTTGGGCAGTTTGACTGGGGCGGTCTCCTCCCAAAGAGTAACGGAGGAGTGCAATGGTACGCTCAGCCTGGACGGCAATCAGGCGAAGAGAGTAAAGTTAGAAGCGTGCTTGACTGCGAGACCCATAAGTCGAGCAGGTACGAAAGTAGGTCTTAGTGATCCTGTAATCCCGTATGGAAGGGTTATAGCTCAACAGATAAAAGGTACTCCGGGGATAACAGGCTTATCGCATCCGAGCGTCCATAGCGGCGATGCGGTTTGGCACCTCGATGTCGGCTCATCACATCCTGGGGGTGAAGAAGCTCCCAAGGGTTTGGCTGTTCGCCAATGAAAGTGGTACGTGAGCTGGGTTCAGACCGTCGTGAGACAGGTCGGTCCCTATCTGCCGTGGGCGTTCGAAACTTGAGGGTGTTCAACTTTAGTACGAGAGGATTTGGTTGGACGAAGCTCTGGTGTACCAGTTGTCGCGCTAGCGGCACGGCTGGATAGCTAACTTCGGAACGGATAAACGCTGAAAGCATCTAAGCGTGAAGCCCGACCCAAGATTAGGTTTCGTATGTCACTTGTGACGAGAGTCCCCTGGAAGACGACCAGGTTGATAGGCTGGATGTGTAAGCATGGTAACGTGTTTAGCTAACCAGTACTAACGGACGAAGGCTTGACCATCGATATCTTGCACTCGCAACAACGTTTTAGGATCCTGTCTACGACACGGGTCTAGATGATCTTCTACCAATTACCAGAATTCAGGTTTGCTGTGGTGAAATACCTGCAGCAAATCTTTTCCGGCGACCATATCGAAAAGGTCACACCTGTTCCCATCTCGAACACAGTAGTTAAGCTTTTCGAGCCGATGATAGTGTATACCAACGTGAAAGTAGGTATCGCCGGGTTATTTAAAAAGCCTGCTGAGCATTAATTTGCTCAGCAGGCTTTTTTTCGTTTGTACGTCAGGCGGATCTCTCATCTGTATCGCTTTGCAACGATGAGCGTCGGACTCAAGATTGGCTTTCAGGCGTGCCCATGTAGTTCTTTGTGCGATGTAATTCGTTCGCGATGATTCGACTCGGTGCTTGCAGGATGGTGCTAGGGCTTGTTGAGATCGGTAAGTAACGAAAGGGGGCCCTTCTTGCGGTGCATTACCTCCAAATCTTGCGGGAAATCCAGTTCTGTTGTTTGATCGGGGTTTCGCTGTGTTTTGATTTGGGGCTATATAGAGTGGTTGTCGTCTCACCTTGATGGGTTGATGTGCGGAAGCAGTATGCATCCAATGGAACGGACTCCATTTTCATGAAATCAGTGGCTCCCCTATCGTTGTACTTCATCACGTTGACCAGCGTATTCGGCTGCAGCTCGACCGCAAACTACCAAGCGGCCAGTCTGCCACAAGATCTTGCCGCGCCGCAAACTGTCAACGCAAAGAAGATTGACATGACGGCGCTGGCCGGCTCGGTTCAGCCTTCCGATCGCTTGACCCCAGGCGATGCGGTGATTGTTACGTTTGCAACAGGCATTGAAACGGACAAACCACCCGAGTGGACGATTCGAGTCGCGGAAGACGGCTCTTTGAATGTGCCCTTGGTGGGCCCGGTTCCCGTAGCCGGGATGCGGCTTACCGATGCGGAAAAATTGCTTGCTTTCGAATCGGTCCGACGAGGCGTTTACGTATCCCCGAACGTAACGTTGCGGATTGAACAGCGGCGGTCCAATCAGGTCACGGTACTCGGTGCGGTCAACAAACCCCAAACCTATGAATTGCCTGTGGGCGGTAGCGATTTGATGACCGCCATTAGTATGGCCGAGGGCTTTTCGGAAACAGCTAATACGGTCGCGCAAATCAGGCATCCCCCTGGAACGGGGGCGAGGTTGGCTTCGATCGCGCAAACCCAACAGGTATCGTATCCAAACGGGGTGGTACCGCCGCCGGTGCCCGATCAGTTTGAAATGGATCTTTTGCGATTGAATGAGGTTCCCGAAAGTCATTTGCAATTGGTGGACGGCAGTGTCGTGATGATTTACGAAAAGCCGGAACGGTTTGTGAATGTGACCGGGCTCGTACGACAATCCGATATGATTGTGATGCCCAAGGATGGCGATATGCGTCTGATGGATGCCATCAGCCAGGCGGGGGGACTCAGCGAATCCCTAGCGAACAAGGTGAAGATCATCCGAAAGCGGCCCGATGATTCGGAGGTGGTTATCGAAGCGTCGATTCGAGACGCAAAGAAGGGGGGGCCGGCAAATATTCGTCTCGCCCCTAATGATCTTGTCAGTATCGAAGAGACCCCGCTTACCTATACGCTGGGTACAATCAAGACATTCATTCGCTTCGGTTTCAGTTCCGCAGTCCCAGGTATTTAGCAAATTGAATCGCGTTTGCATTCTTAATGTCGTCGGTCTCACACCGCGACTGGCGGCGTTAGCACCTCGGATCTCTGAACGGGGTAACCCTCTTGCGTGGAAGAGCCCGATCCCGGCCGTCACGTGCACTTCGCAGGCGACGATGTTGACCGGGAAGATGCCACGGGATCACGGTATCGTCGGCAACGGTTGGTATTTTCGCGAGACCGCGGAGATTCGCTTCTGGCAACAACACAATGCATTGATCCAAGGTGATAAGTTTTACGATGGGGTGGAGACTGCCAAAATGTTTTGGTGGTTCAACCAATCCGCCCCCGTTCGCTGGAGCTGTACGCCCAAACCTCACTATGGTTGCGACGGTTCAAAAGCTTTCGATGTCCTCGACTTCACCGACTGCAACCTCACCCAAAAGCTGGGGCCGTTCCCATTTTTCGCTTTCTGGGGTCCCGGTGCGGGACTGGCATCGTCAAAGTGGATCGCGGAAGCGACCGCGATGGTGATGCGAAAGCAAAAGCCGCAGCTTTCGATGGTTTATCTGCCACATCTCGACTACGACTACCAAAGATTTCCCGATCACGACCCGCAACGCGTGGCTGAAGTTGACGCCTGTGCAGGGCTCGTGATCGACGCCGCTGATGAAATTGGTGCGGAAGTTGTCGTGGTGTCGGAATATGGTTTGGTTCCCGTCAACAAAGCGGTCATGATCAATCAACATTTGCGCCGCGCGGGAATGTTGACGGTTCGGAACGGGCCCTTCGGCGAAATGTTGATGCCGGGTGAATCGCGTGCTTTTGCGGTCGTCGATCATCAACTGGCGCATCTATATGTCAACGATCCGACAGTTCTCGGCGAAGTCCGCAAACTTTTGGAATCGATCGATGGAATTGCCAGTGTTGTCGCGCCGGGTGATTTGCAACTGGACCATCCTCGTAGCGGCGAATGGATCGCGCTAGCGGAACCCGACGCGTGGTTTGCCTATTACTATTGGCTCGATGACTCGCAAGCTCCGGATTTCGCGCGGTGTGTCGACATTCATCGCAAGCCCGGCTACGATCCGTGCGAACTTTTCATGACATCCAAGGTGCGAGCCGGAATCCGATTGGCGCAGAAAAAGCTTGGAATGCGTTACAAAATGGATGTCATTCCGCTAGATCCCACCTTGGTCCGAGGCAGCCACGGCCTGCATCCCGCAGCGGAAGATGGACCAATGATCTTAGGGCCCGATTCGCCCCCCGATCAAATGGCGGGGTTCAAGGATTACCTAGGTCGTTTATTGGCTTAGTCCACGCCTTTCTTTCAACGGGCGCCCGCGACGGGGGCTTGGTTATCGGAAGCGGCGACCGCCAGCCACAGCTGGATAAAGTCGAAGAGGGCATGGGCAGTGATAGGCACAAGTAAATTGCCGGTCGCCACCAGCATCGTCCCAAAAAGAATGCCCATCGCAAAGACAACGACCACGTAAAGCTTGGTCACGGCATGGGCCAGACCAAAAAAGGCGGAGGCCACCAGGACACCGACCACCAACGAACCCAAATTCCAATCGGATATCGGGCCAGTGATCAGGGTCTGAAGCCAGCCGCGAAACAACAATTCTTCGCCAACGCCCGCAGCAATCGACAACGCGGCAAGTTCGAGCAGGTTCAGGCCTCGCAACATCGGTAAAATTTGCTCGCGTCCCAGGCGATTGATCTCATCCACTTGGGCAATGTTCAGACGCTGCAGCCCCTGAACCACAGCGACCATCGGCAAGGCGCATAGCGTCCCCACCCCAATCCCCCAACCGAGACTCCATAGATCGCTCATCCTCGGCACGAAATCATTCGCCACGGGGCCAATGATCCTTCCCAGAAATACGGCAACAACTCCTAGGCCGATTTCAAAGCCGAGAGCCAGCACAAAGAAGTTTCCCGAGGCATCCAAGCGTTCGGCAGGCGAACGGTCTTCGCGTTTCGGATCAGGCATCAGAGAAGACAGCTCAAGATGGTGAAGATGACAAAAAATTCGCACGACCGTTATGACCAGGCCCCACGTGCAGCGTTCGTGTTGTAGCAGCTTGGCGACGTCCAGAGAACCATCGCTATTTGTAACCTAGGGTTACAGCAGAAGTTGAATTGCGATGCAACTTTGTTTCGAATTTTCGTGTTGAACCTCAGAGTGAAAAATCATGTCCGGCAGCGCAGCACCAATCGCTTGGCGTCACCTGTTCCATACCATCCGCGCCTATTTTCCATTGTGGGCCGGCGCGACGATTCTGTTTACCGGCTTGGGGTATGCGTATACGCGAGTTCGCGTGGATACCTATTCCGCCAGCCAATCGTTGGTGATTCGCAATGAAGCGCACGGTGAAGGGGAGTTGTTGGGACGGTTTGCGAGCCAAACCGACCTGAAAGCCGCCCAGGAAACCGTACTGGAATTGGCGAACAACCGGAATGTGTTGATGGCGGCGCTGGCGCGACTGGATCCCGAATTGGCTGAACTGCCCAACGGCCCGTCGCAAGCCTATTTATCCGACGCCAAAAGCCGAGTGATCGTGCGACCTCCCAAGGGCTCCGAATTTGGGGCAACCGAAGTGATCTACCTGGAAACACGGGAATCGAGTCAAGAGCGGGCCGAAAAGCTGTGCAATTACATGCGACAAAGCTTAACCGAAGCAATGCGCGAGATTCGAGCAGAACGTTTTTCGGGAGTCATCCTAGAACTAACGCACTCGCGCGACCTTGCCGCCCAATATCGCCAAGAAGCCAATAATAAATTGCAAGCTTTGGAGGCCAGTGTCGGTAGCGACCTCGGAGAGCTTCGTTCGCTGACAGAAAACTTTGCCGGCAGTGGCAATTCGCAGCGTGTCCTCACCGACCTGCAGAAAGAATCACAGCAAGCCGAACTGGAACTTGAAAAACTCCGCGAACTTGAATCGCTTCTCAAACGTGGGCAAGCGGACCCTGACCAATTGTTGGTTTCCGGAGGCGAATTATTGGCCAGCCAACCGACGCTGAAGCGACTGAAAGATGGCTATACCGATGCGCAATTGGCAGCATCATCGCTTAGCAGCCTGTATACGGAAAGCCATCCCAAGATGCGGGCCGCGGAATCCGCGCAGCGGGAGATCCTGGAAAAGATTGGCCATGAACTGCAAGCATCGATCGAATCGATGGAACCTCAGATCCGTGTTGCCACTGATCGGGTTGCCAAGCTGAAGAAGAAGCAAGAGGAATTGAGCAACCGCCTGAACGAACTGGCCGAAATGCGGACCACGTACAGCAACTTGCTATCCGATTTCGGGCATCGCACGAACCTACTGGAACGCGCCGAAGCATCGCTGAACGAAGCGGAAGCATCGCGTCAAGCAGCACTTTCGATCGACCTCATCTCGCCCCTTGGCCCCGTGCAAACTGGTGACAAACCGGTCGGTCCCAACGACACCATGCTGTTGATGGGTTCGATCACCGCGGGACTTCTGTTTGGCGTCGGGATGGTCTTTTTGGTCGCTCCCGGATCGGGAAAAGACAATTTTGGACGACGCTGGTCCGACTATTCGGGCAGCAAATTCAATGCCACCGCGCCGCAGGCCCCCGCCCCTACCCAAGCGACAATTCAGCCATCTGCTACGGTCGAGACAAAATCTCAAACAAACGGGTCCACGGACACCGCGAGCGTTCCCAACCACGCCGCCGAAGCGTGGAGCAATCTACAACGTCTTGCAGCACGTTCGACACAATCGAACACCGGCGAAGCACGCGTTGAACGTCGCACCAACCCGCGTTAGGTAACACCGGATCATGCGACCGCGGAATTCATCCGACGCGCGGTAAGATTCCGCCAGGGACTACGAAGTCAGCATTGCCGCCGGTTCCAGCGGCGGCCAATGAACAAAATAAGAGTCATCGCCAACGGACCGCCCCTGGGCATACTGACGAAGTTCGGCAGCGAGTGAGTCGTCCTGGACAATCGCATCTTCGATTTCCAGCCGCTTGACCGCATCGGTTTGAATTCGCACCTGGCCATCCCGCTGCACTTCGATCTGAAGCGAAGTCCCCTCGGGCAATTCCAATTGCCGAAGATGTTCCGCCAACGCGGCATGAATCCGAGCGAGCTGGTCGGCGGACGAATCAGAAACAGCCGCGGCCGACTCCCCCTCGGAAGAGGACGCTTCGGGCTTCACCAGATCCGCAAAATTTTGCACCGCCCCCCGCGCAATATTGCCAACTTGCGAGGCGACATCGACAGCGGAATTGAATGCCAGCAATTGCAGTCCCGGTCCCATCCGCTCAACCTTTGTTTGGAGGATACCGGAGCGGTCCAATTCTACGAAAAGTGGACACTCACGACAAAAACTTCCCAACCCGTAACGCTTACTTTATCGGAACAACCGGAGGGGAACTTGAGCATGTCCAGGAGAGAGGCCCATGCAACGCCAAGGGCGAGCCTGCAAAGCCGCATTATTCTTCGCTGGCACTCTTGGCTGGTGGTGGCGTGAACTTGGGGGCCACCGGTTTACGGTACTCCGGTTCATCGTAGTCTTCCAATTTCGTTGTCGATGTAGGCGCGGGGTTCGTGAAATCGCTGATTTTGAATTGCCCCTGCAGGTCGCTAAGACCGCGACGAAACTGGTTGTAACTCTGCCCCAACGACCGCGCCACCTCGGGCAATTTGCTGCCAAACAGCAGGATTGCGACCACGCCAAACAGAATTATTTCAAAGGGACTCAAACCAAACATGCGTCTTCCGATCACTTGAAGGATTCGCGCGGACGAACGATCGGCGGCAAGGATCTGCCACCGAGAAGAAAAGCTTGCAACGAGAATGCGTTAAAAACGCCTTCGCTACCGAGCCGCCTATTCTTTCGGCTGATCTTTGTCAGGGTCATCCGAGACAGGATCGTTGAGCCCATGCTTGAATTCGTTCGCGCTGCGGCCCAGGTTTCGCATCAAGGTAGGAAGTTTTGCACCGCCGAAAAGAACCAGCAGGATCACCAAAATGACCATCATTTCGGGCAATCCGGGCATACCGATACCAAGTAACTGTGTCATTCGTTCGCTCTCGCGTTATTAGATGGGTACAAGTACCCCTCCAACAACCGGCGAAAGCGGATAGCCAACCGAATAAAGAAGGGGCTATCAGGACCGGTCTGTCGGGGTTGAAAGTCAACCGGAGGCAGAAATACGAGCAGTCGAACGCGGGTTCGCCACTGGCTCGGCGTTTCCTCCACAGCTTCTATTCTATTGCGACACCACGGCCTGTCAAATACCCACGACGAATTCGCTTGGCTTTGGCACGCTGCATCGATACAGCCGATCAGATCCCCGCCCCACTACGAAACCAGTGGCAGCGGTTCACGCGCGAGTGCTTCGAGTTCTTGATCGGCCTGTAATTCTTGATCGCTCAACGGCGAAAGGATCAATCGAAGGCGGCATTTGCGAATCACGCCACGCTCCATAAAGTCGCCGAAGAACTGAATCCGGCTATCGGGGCCATCGTCGACTAATCGCGCTTGGGCAACATCACAAGCTTGCATCACGATAGCAACGTGAAATGGCGCGGCATACGTTTGATGGATGCACGCGAGTTCGGTTTGCTCCAGCTTGGGAACTGTGATCTCCAGCGACGGATGCGTCTCAAACGCCCTGGTTTGAACCGCATAGGTCGCTTGCAAAACCAGACGCGACGGCGAAACGGTCAGCAATTGGTAACGGATATCGAGACTAATCCCCGGTTCGGTCGTTGGGCGGTACCGCGCCAACAGATCCTCTTGGGGGCGGTCGACTTCTTGAAACCGCGGCATCGCGACCGAACTACCAATCGACAACAAATTTCCCCGTTCCGCGGCCTGATCACAACGGATCTTCCAGCCCAAATCGGGAGACGCCAACAAGGTGCGCAGCGTCCAAACGCCGGCAGATTTTTCAACGTCGTCGTCGGTAAGCATCCAGGTCATGGAAGGGAAACTCAGCTTGCGGGGTTCGAAACCAAATCGGGAAACATCTTAATAGATACCCCGAATCGGTGCCTGGAAGAACCCGTCTTCCATGTTGGAACGTCGCCTAAAATTTCCCAAGCACCTGGCCATCATCGCGTGCGATCAACCGCTCATAGACATCGTCGGGAGGGCCGTTCCCTTCATTATTGTTCACTAGATAGTGGGTGCTAGTGGGGTCGGTTTCTGGCTTGACGGTGAATTCGATACTCTCAGCGACAAACCGGACGCTGCCGTCGACAAATACGAACATCGCGCCACCGGGATGCAGACTGGAAAACCCGGTCTTCTTGCGACGAGCCCCCGTATCGCCACTCTTGGCCCCGTTGTAGTTCATCCGGACAATCCCCAGCCCAATCACCGCGCTCGCTTCGGCCGACAGGCTGCCATTGGTTTCCCGGCCGTAGACCAATCCCGCCGCGGAAATCTGCACCGAACGATCGTGCACGTCGTTGTATTGCCAACGCCGTTCGCCAAGCAGAAACACTCCCGAGGTGCCATCGCGGACGTCGCGAAATCGGATCCCTTTGTCTTCGACAAACATCCCGTGCTTGCCAGGGCCACCGTCGCCAGCCGATCCGCTATCGCTGGCTTCGGCCCAACCGATGTTGTTGGAGCCGACGTAATTGGAAACGGCAGTAGCTTTCCCATCGGGCTTCCGATCTCCATCGCTTGATTCGATCGGTCCAACGTCACTGGGACAGCGGAACACCTCCTGCTTCTGCCGCATGACCTCCAGCTTAACCGCGTCCGACAGCGCGTTGTGAAACGGCACACGGACGGTGTCGATCGCCCTGGCTGCGTTATTTCCTTCGACGAACGGCAGGATCAAGGCGCCCCAACCATAACAATCTTGATTGGGGTTCCAAGGCGTTGGATTGATCCAACCCGATGGGAAACAGCGATGCGTGTCGTGATAATTGTGGGCGGCAAGCCCCAGCTGCTTCAGATTATTGGAACATTGCATTCGTCTGGCAGCCTCCCGGACCGATTGCACCGCTGGCAACAACAGTCCCACCAACACACCGATCACCGCCACGACTACCAACAACTCGATCAACGTGAACCCTCCTGAAGAGGGCGTTGATTGTTGTCGGTGAAGCCTCGTGTACCAGATGGCGTGATCTCGCCTTCCGTCATTCGGCACCTCCCAATCATCCTTGTGCTCGTTGCATGTCATTTGCGCACTTTGATCCCCATACTTCTCAGTTCGTGATCAGACACCCCATCGGCCTTCAAGGCTTCGATCTCTGCAGAGGTATAAGAGGTTTTCCGTGGCATTTCCGGGTCGCCGGGGGCGACTTGCGCCGAACATCCCGCCACCGTGCATGCACACGATGGCAAGATTAGCAAGAGAGAGAAGAAATGCTGTTTCATAGGGTTTGCTCACCATGCTGTTTCACGTGGCGCGTCCTCCTGAGATCAACTCGATTATAACAATTCGTTTCGCTTTTCAACCGCGCACCCCAATATAAGCTACAGAAGTCGGCGACCTTAAAGCATTGCGTTACAATATCACCGACACAAAATCAAACTGGACACTAAGGAATTGCAACATGAGCATCCCAACGAATGATTCCACCCGTCCACGGATTGGCATCCTGACCGCTGGCGGTGATTGCCCCGGACTCAACGCGGTGATCCGCGGAGTGGTGAAATCGGCGTATCGGATGGGCTTTGAGACGCTAGGATTTGAAGGAGGATTCGAAGGCTTGGTCGCTCCCGTGCGATGTCGCCAACTGACGCCTCAGAACACGTCGGGCATCCTGACCCTCGGGGGAACGATCCTCGGTTCAACAAATCGCGGCCGATTTGGCGTCACGGTCGGGATCGATCAGAAGCTATCATTGCCGCAGCCACTCATCGACGCCGTTCGCCAGACGTTTCAGGAGATGGGGATGCAGGGACTGATCTGTGTTGGCGGAGACGGGTCGCTGTCGATTGCGTTGGAACTGCATCGCGCGGGGTTGCCGGTGGTAGGTGTCCCCAAAACGATCGACAACGATCTGTCCTGCACCGCCTTTACGTTTGGATTCGATAGCGCCGTCAATTGTGCCACGGACGCGCTGGACCGGCTTCACACCACCGCTTCAAGCCACGACCGGGTGATGGTGCTGGAAGTGATGGGACGACATGCCGGTTGGATTGCGCTGCACGCGGGAATCGCCGGCGGTGCCGACGTGATCCTTATTCCCGAAATCCCGTGGACCTATGAGGGGATCATCGCCAAGATCGAAGATCGTCGTCGAATGGGGAAGAATTTCACGCTGGTCGTGGTGGCCGAAGGAGCTGCATTGCCCGAGGGAGTCACGGTCGCCCAGGAGACGATCCAAACCGACCGTCAGACATTGTTGGGGGGGATTGGCGCCGAAATCGCCGAACGGCTGTTGCCTCAAATCGACCAGGAGATCCGTTGTGTTGTGCTGGGGCACCTGCAGCGCGGCGGAGGCCCCACTAACTTTGATCGCGTCCTGGCAACCCAGTTGGGCGCCCACGCGGTTCGGCTGATCATTCAACGTCGATTTGGAGAAATGGTCTGCTACCAACCGCCACAAATCGACAGCGTCACTATCGCCGAGGCGGTCGGGGAACTGCGTCGCGTTCCGCCAGACAGTTCAACCGTTGCGGCGGCCCGCGCGATGGGGATCAGTTTTGGCGACAGCTTGGAATACAAGAATCCATTTTTACCGACGTGATGCTACGACGTCGTGTCACCGGTTCCGGAGGCTTGCTGTCGTCCGGAGAGGACGTTGACGAAATCGTCCAAACTATCGAACTCTTGATAGACGCTGGCGAATCGCACAAAAGCAACCGCGTCCAATGGAGCGAGATGTTTCATCACGATCTCGCCGACCTGCCTGCTGCTGACTTCGTCTTCAAACTGCCCGTGGATCTCCGCGACGATCCCTTCGACCACCGAATCGATCCGTTCGCGCGATGGTGGTCGTTTCCAACATGCGGTTTCAATCCCACCGCGAATCTTTTCGCGACTGAGCGGCTCGCGGACCAGGTCCTTTTTAATCACCCGAATCCCGATCTCCTCGACCCGTTCATAGGTCGTGAAGCGTCGGCGACAATTGTTACAGCAACGCCGGCGGCGCACCGAAAAGCCATCCTCGTTGGCACGCGTGTCGAGCACTCGATCGTTGTCGTGTTGGCAGAAGGGACATCGCATAGGAAATCGCAACTCTTGGAATCGGTCGACGCACTGGCAAAATCACGGTCTTACGAAATAGCCGCCGCCCGGTCGCTAATTTACTCTTAATAAGCCGCATCGCCCAGCGTTCGAATTGCTTCACTCAGGAACTGAGATATGCTACAGGTCGTGGCACAAATTCGAACGGACGATGTTTCAAGCACAATTTGCAGGCTGGTTGTATGCCAAACCGGCTGCCGGACAAAGGGGTTGTTTTCAGCATGAGCCAGTGGTTCGTTCAGCAGGATGAAGATACCGAAATCGGCCCCTTGAGGCCCAGCGAACTATTGGATCTAGTCCGCCAAGGCGTTGTCACGCGGCAAACGCTGTGTCGCAAAGAGGACTCCCCCTGGTGCTATGCCCAAGATGTGGGGGGACTATTCCAGGCCGCCGAAAGTCAGGTCGCTAGCTATCGATGCCCCCACTGCCAAAAATCGATCAGCCAACCGCCGACCTTTTGCAAGGGCTGCAACAAATATGTCGACGAGGCGATCGAAGTCTTGCGCGATGCCAGCGGTCGCAAACTCGACGCCAAGTCGCAAGCGTTTGCCTCCACCAAAGGATCGGTCTCGAAATGGTCCGACTGGGTCTCCCGGCTCAAATCGCAACGTGCCAAACGCAAGCAGCCCTAAAACGCAAACACGCTTGCAAGGGCAGAGAGCTTGCAAGCGTGCGCGTCATTTCGATTCGAAGCAGCGGTTGTCACCACGGCTTCGTTTAAAACAAGGCTTCGATCGAAGCGGTCGCACCGTGAAAACCGAGATCGTCGGTTTCGCCCGTGACATATGCCGAGGGGAAATTCGCGGCGACCGTGTTTACATGCATCATGTACCAAAACTCGTAACCGATCTTAGCTGACAGATAGCGAGTGAAGTGGTAGTCTGCCGAGATACCGTATTCGAACAAGCCTGCATAGTCAGTATCGTCAAATGAATCCCGAATGACTTGCTGTGTCGCCGTGCTATCGGATACAGACGTGTCTGCATCAACGAAGTTTGCGTAGAGACCGCCACGAATGCGACTGCCAACCATCAAGCGTTTCATCACCGGGTACATCAGGTCGAGTCCAAGCTGCGCACCAACCATTACGTTGTCGATGTCCTGGCTGAAATGCCCCGTGTCTCCCGTTGTATTGTTTGAGTTAAAGTCGAACTGTTCTTCGTAGCTGATCACACGCACACCGGCAACTGTCGAGATCACATCCCATCCCCATTGACGGTGGTTGAATTCAGCGCTGTTGTATCTCGCTTTGAAACGTTGAGTTTGTAGCGAGGTGTCGTACAGCCCCGGCAAGCTGGCTTCGGTGAATGTTCCGGGAGGGACGGGACGGAAGTTCAATTGGCTTGTAGGGTCGCTACGAAAACCACCGTATTCCCATTCCAACAAACCGGTAAAAGTCGCTTCGAATCCGTCGGAGCAGTTGAGCATTCGCCCCAGCGTAATTCGAATACCAGGCTCGTAGTCATCACCAATAAAGGGGAACAAATTGCGGCTGTAATTTACCGCATCCATTTTGCCTTGCTTAAAGTACAACCCCTCAAAACTGCCGTAACAGGCGGGAGCACAGCCCTCAGGGCATCCCCAACTACAGTCATAGCAATCATTTGGCCCAAATCGCGTCTTTCCGCGTGGGCGGCGGTTGGCTCCGTGGCCGGATTGATTCAGCGGCAAGTAGGGGATGCCGTGGGTAGGACTGCTCACGACGCCGCCTGCGGGCTGACGACCGCCTGCCGGTTGGCGGAGGATCCCCGATTCTCGCAAGATCGGATCGCCACCGACCACCTCTTCACCAGGACCAAGGTCCAAGGCGTCAGCCGACATGATCACGCCGCTGCCGTGGTGATCGGGCTGGCCGACGGCAGATTGATTCGCCGTTTGCATGATTCCAAAGCCGACCGGTTCGGGGGCTTCGGTGAATGGCCAACCTTGTGCCGAAGCGTCTCCCGCCAGCAGGATCGCCATGACAAAGGTTGCGTTGCACGCTGCCCTACAGGGCAAGCGGAGAGTTCGCGATGGTGTCATTTCACACTTCTTCATTTCTCTGCCTCGAAGGTTTACTTCCGTGAGAGATCAGGCCTCTCGAAACCTTTAATTTCAAACCCAAGACTAACGTACAACGATTTCATCTCGCACGCGGCGTAAGCACGCTGAACGTACGACTTGCATGATTTTTCTTGCTTGCGATTCGGTTTCCGCAGTCCCAGAAACCGCAAACCCATCTTCCACGACGTGGACCTTCACATTGGCTTCAGAAAACATCGACGCAACCGTCCCGGTCATCTGCCCCGCCAATCGCTGGTCTTCGGATTCACCTTCGGCCCCATCCACCTGGACCACGTACAATTCGGGCTCCAAGTTGGGCGTACTTTCGGTCCAAATCGCAACACGGGTACGGCCCAACTTGCGGCCGACGACCATCACGCTTTCTTTGCCTGTCGTCACGGCATTGCACACATCGGGATGTTCAACCGACACTCGCACAATACGATCGCCAGCAAACAACATCCGGCTCTCGGCAACGCTGACCGCAAACTGCGACCGCGTGACCAAATTGGCTTCCAGATCCATCGTCGACTTGATCGCCACGACCGCTCGATCCGCAACCGACTTCGGCTTGGCGATCGCATCGGCCGGCGGCACGTCGACCACCACTTTGTTTTCCCTAACAAGCGTTGGCTGCGGAGTAGGTTCCTGCGACTTGGTGACCGACGTCTTGTCCAAAACCGATTTCGTCTTCTGATCGGCCCCTTCCAACATGCCACCGAAGCGTGCCTGCCCGGCATGCGCTACCAACGGCAATGGAGCGTCCTCCGTAAGCGTTTTCGCGACGGTCGGCTTGGATGATGCCACGTTCGCGGACTCTGTGTTTTCTTTCGGACGAGGCTTCGCGGCGATTCGACCTGCGGGCTCGTCCGCCGGATCCTCGTTCACCAACGGGCGGATCTTGGGCATTTTCCAAACCTGCCCCCCCGTGGAGGGTTCCACGGGTGCAGAGGATTCGGTCACTTGCTTGCGTTCGACAATGGGCATCTTGGCCGGGTCGTTTTTCGGTTTGACCAGCGGGATTTGGCGCGGTGATTCGACCACTTCCACAACCGCTGCCCGACGGGGCCGCACCAATTCGACCGGCGTTGTTTCCTGCGGCCGCGGCGGAATCGATAGCGAATCGTCCGAAATACTAAACGTGACTTCGGCGTCGGCTTCGGCCGGTGCTACGTGGCGTTGCGGCACGATTGACAACACGCTGCGTGATTCGCCAACCGGTGGTTGCTTCCGGGGCGACGTCTCGTTCGAACGCAGCTTCAAGGTCGAACGCGGTGCTGGATTACCGATCATCTGTGGAACCGAATCGGTACCCGCGGGCACTCGGAATTCCAGCGTCGACTTGGATTCCGCAGGCGAATCGGGTGCCGCGGTCTGCACAATCGCTAGCGGATTGAGCTGCACTTGGCTTTCGATCAACCGCACATGACGAGCGATCGACGACGGTTCACCGACTTGTTCGGCGGCGGTGTAAGCAATAATCCGAGGCTGAGAAAGAGGCCCCTTGGTTTCACCGGTCAGTGCTGGCATTGCGTACTGATTTTTTTGCACAGGAGCCAGTTCGGCTTGCGGCTGGTCGGCGGTGCTGAAACCGTTGCTGCTCGCGGTGATGAGCGATACAAGGGCGGCACGCCGCAGATGCCTGGTTAGGCATCGTCGTTGAGGCCAACGCATGATTGACTGTCCAATGAGGTCGTGAATTCGACATCGACCACCCCCCTGGCAGCCGCCTCGAAATCGAACATTACAAGCGGGTTGTAATGATCGTCACGATTGGTATCGGGAGTTGCATTGTCCCGAATTCAGTAATCTTGCAGGCTGTAACGAATGTAGCGCTTGTTTTACTGATTATTCCAGTGCTAGCATCATCGCCCAGGCGTTAAAGCTTGACAGGTTTACCACGACGATCGCTTCCACGAAGCGATCGGTGGCCCCCGGGCGATCAAACGCCGTCGATGGACCGTTGCCGCCGAGCTTCGAACAACACGACGGCGGCACTTACCGACACATTCAAACTGTCGGCGATCCCCGCCATTGGAATCTGAAACGCCTCATGCGGCGCCCGCTCCCACTGGCTGCCCAAACCTTCCGCCTCGTTGCCAAAGACGATCGCAATCGCTTCGGTCAGCGGCAAATCCCAGTAGGACCGCTCCCCGTCAACTCGCGCCAACGCCACGCGAATGCTGCGTTCTGCCAACCAATGGGCGACCGTAGCGTGGTCACCGATCGCGGTTGGCAGCGCTAACACCGTTCCCACACTGGCGCGGATCGCGTTGGGATTAAATCGATCGGTCGTCGTTCCGGTCAGGATCACCGCGTCAGCACCAACGGCATCGGCGGTTCGATAGATTGCCCCCACATTCCCCGGCTTTTCAATTCCGTCGAGGATCACGATCAATGGATTTTGAGGAACCGACAACGACGCCAAGGAGTCCCCCGATGCGACCGATGCGACGGAAACCACCTGTGAGTCGCGTTGGCCGTAGCAAACCGCGGGGAACAACGAAGCAGCGATCAAGATCAGTGCGTCGTTGGCCCGCGCCCACGCGATCACTTGGCCAAACTCCGACTCCGACGAGACCGCTTCCCAATCGCAATCTGCCGAACACAACACCTCATGCGGCGCGATCCCGCTTTGAATCGCACGCAGCGTGTCGCGCGCGCCATCGATCAAGAACTCACCGCTCCGTTTTCGTGCGCGTCGTGATCGCAACTGAACCCAGCCGCGGTATCTAGGATTCGAACGGCTGGTGATGGTCAGTGGCATGATTCGTCGACGAGGGCGTTGGCGTTTTTGGCCTCATCATAGTCCATGGTAAACGAAGTGCCATTGGATGGCCGCGGCAAATCATACCGCTCCCCAGCGTTCCCAATCCAAGAGAGTGACGGCGGCACGCCCCATTGAGAAAAAACGCGGTCCCGGCCGAGTGCTCCGGCTCCGCAATTCGGCCCAGCCCTGCAACAAACTGCGCCAACACGCTACATTAGGAGGCTCGACCTATCGGCCTGCCCGCCAGTTCGAAAAACGACGGCCCCCATGAGTTTCAATGCCTGCGAAAGCGGGGACACCTCGGATGCATTGGCGACTCACCACGCCGTGCCCGGTAAAGCCAGTTGCCCCTTAACATTCCGTGTGTGCTGGTAAGCATCCCGCCGGTGTTCTCCCGCTCGGGGTGTTTGCGGGCGTTGGGATTCCCCCTTACTTTGCGAAATAATGACTGAAACACTGAAAATCTGGCCGGTTCAATCGAGCAAAGACCAAAAGAAATTCTTGGCTCTCCCCTGGCAAATCTACCAAGGGGACGAGAATTGGGTTCCCCCCATTCGCTCGCATCAACGCGAAATGGTGAATTTCAAGCCGCACCCATTCTACCAAGACGCCGAGATTCAAACCTTTTTGGCGGCCCGCGGTGACAAGATCGTCGGCCGCATCGCCGCGTTGGTGAATCACGCCCACAATCGTCAATTCGACGAGCAGCGTGGCTTCTTCGGGTTCTTCGAATGCGAAGACGATCAAGAGGCGGCGACCGGCCTGTTCGAAGCCGCTGCGAAATGGTTGGCCGACAAGGGAATGGACGCGATGCGCGGCCCGGTGAATCCCTCGTTAAACTACGAATGTGGGCTGCTTGTCGAGGGCTTCGATTGCCCTCCAACATTTATGATGACCTACAACAGGCCCTACTATCCGGCGCTGGTCGAATCGTTTGGGCTTGCCAAAGTAGAGGATCTCTATGCTTACGATGTCGAGCTGTCGATGCTCGACAACATCGACCCCAAACTGAAATTTGTTGTCGAAGAGGTCGCGCGTCGATTCGAAGTCGAAACGCGTCCATTGAGCCGCAAGAACTTCATGAGCGATGTCCGTCTGTTCTTGGATATCTACAACAAATCGCTCGTCAACACCTGGGGCTACGTGCCGTTGTCCGAAGCGGAGATCGACCACCAGAGCAAGCAGCTGCGGATGCTGGTGACGCCCGAGATGACCAGCATCGCATCGATCAAAGGCAAACCGATCGGAGCCTGTTTTGGCCTGCTCGATTACAACCCGCTGATTAAAAAGATCGATGGCAAACTGTTCCCCTTCGGCTGGCTGCGGCTGCTGATGGGGCGTCGCCACCTAAAACGCGCCCGCTTGCTCAGCACCAACGTCCTGCCCGAATACCAACGCTGGGGACTGGGCGTTGTGACGATCTATCGGATCTTGCCCGACGCTTTAAAGTTCGGGCTGACCGAAGGCGAACTCTCCTGGGTGCTCGAGAGCAATCAATTGTCGCGTGCCTCGATCGAACGGGGCGGAGCTCAGATCACCAAGACCTATCGCCTGTACGATCGCGATCTCGCCGACTTCAAATGATCGGTCGGTGACAAACGATACGACTCTCCCCACAGTCCCGACGGCAACTCGCAACCCAAATTGCTTTGCCCGACGGACCTTGAAGCGAAGACTACACCAACGCAGCGTCATGAAGAAAAAGTCGGCTCGAACCAAGACCAGCGAAACCATCTCCGATGACAGCAACGACGAGACACCGCCGTTGCAATTCGAAGAGGGGCTGTCGAAGACCCAGCAGATCGTCCGCGATTTGGAGAGCGGCGACTTAACGCTCGAGGAATCGCTGCAAGCCTACGAAGTGGGTGTCCGCACGATCCGACATTGCCAAGAACTGCTGAACAGCTTTGAACGGCGGATCGAGCGTTTGACCGGCTTCGATAAAGAGGGCAACCCGATCACCGAACCGTTCCACGAATCGGAGATGACGCTCGAAGAGAAGCAACAAGGGCGCGGCCGCCGACGCGGCGCCGCAGCTGCGAAGAAGCCCAAGGATGATTTAGAGGGTTTGTTTTAAGGCAATCTCTTCCGGTCATCGGCCCGCCTTCGCCAATTCCGCTCGACACACCACCTGATCCTCGCCCATTTTTCCATCGCCGATTCCCAACATGTCGAATCCCGCATCGCCCGCAAAAAACCCGCTAGCCGACTTGGTCCCCGAAATCGATACGGCGCTCGACGCGGCGCTAGCTCCTCAAGAGGGCTGCCCCCCCGAGCTCAACGAAGCGATGCGTTACAGCCTGATGAGCCCCGGCAAGCGGTTGCGTCCGGCGCTTGTCCTGATGGCAGCGGAGGCGTGTGGCGGAGAGCGAAGCGAAGCGATTGCTGCGGCCGTGGCGATCGAGATGGTCCACGCCTACTCCTTGATCCACGACGATCTGCCGGCGATGGACGACGACGATCTGCGTCGTGGGCGGCCGACGTGCCACAAACAATTCGACGAAGCGACGGCAATCCTGGCCGGCGACGCGCTGCTAACGGCAGCCTTTGAGACGCTAGCGACCGGGATCCCTCAGCCCGAACGAGCGGTCCGCGCCTGCGAAGTGCTTGCAAAATCGGCGGGTCGATCGGGGATGGTCGGCGGCCAAACCGACGATCTACTTGCGGAAAACCGAAATGAGCGGCATAACCTCGCCTGGCTCGAAGCGATTCACCGCAGAAAAACGGGAGCCCTCTTCACATGTTCCTTACAATTGGGTGCAATTAGTGTAGGTGCTCAAGAATCGCAAATCGCGTCGCTGACCGATTATGCTAGAGACTTGGGCCTGGCGTTCCAGATTGTTGACGACCTACTCGACTGGGAAGGCGACGGCGACGAAATGGGCAAACAGAGCGGCAAAGACGCCGCCCGTGGCAAATTGACATTCCCAGGATTTATCGGCGTTGACGCCAGCCGAAGCAAAGCCAGTGAACTGGTCACTGCGGCCAAAGAGCACGCGGAGTTATTCCGCGGCACCGGCCAACGGTTATCCCAGTTAGCTGACTATGTACTGCAAAGGAGCCGCTAACGATGCACGAACTACTCGCACAGCTTGATTCCGCCGAACCGCTTAAAGACTACTCGGTCAAACAACTCGACCAACTGGCCGACGAGATCCGCGATGTCTTGTGCAACCTGCTGGCCACCCGAACCGCTCACTTTGCATCGAACCTCGGCGTCGTCGAACTCTGCATCGCCCTGCACAGCGTGTTTGATTTCCGCAGCGATCGCTTGATCTGGGACACCGGACATCAAGTCTATCCGCACAAATTGGTCACCGGACGGTACAGCGAATTCAAGACGATTCGCACCAAGGGGGGCCTGATGGGTTACCCTAACCCGCACGAGAGTCCCTACGATCTGTTCATGACCGGACACGCCGGGTGCAGCGTCAGCACAGCCCTTGGCTTGGCCAGCGGCGACGATCTGGCGGGGCAATCGCATCGCAAGAGCGTTGCGGTGATCGGCGACGGCGCGTTCCCCAGCGGCATCGTTTTCGAAGCGATGAACAACGCGGGCGAACTGAACAAAGATCTGTTGATGATCCTCAACGACAACGAGATGTCGATCTGCCCCCGCGTCGGCGGCGTCGCTCGCTACCTCGATCGCCTCCGCGGCAATCCGTTCTACACCGGCCTCAAGCAGGAGGTGGTGCGAGTGCTGAACCACGTTCCCGTCTTCGGCGATCCGACCGAACGCCTGTTGGCTCAGATGAAGGAAGGGGTCAAGGCGGGCGTGCTTGGCGGCATGATGTTCGAAGAACTGGGCTTCCGCTACGTCGGTCCGATCGATGGCCACGACATCGGCCTGCTGAAAAAGTACCTGGCGATGGTCAAGGATCTCAGCGGCCCGGTCCTGCTGCACGTCGTGACCGAAAAGGGACGCGGTTACGTCCCTGCCGAACAGGATCCCGTCTATTTCCACACCCCGCCAAAAT
The DNA here is from genome assembly GCF_007753095.1 of Rosistilla carotiformis. Lineage (NCBI taxonomy): Bacteria > Pseudomonadati > Planctomycetota > Planctomycetia > Pirellulales > Pirellulaceae > Rosistilla > Rosistilla carotiformis. The sequence goes on along the minus strand of NZ_CP036348.1, from coordinate 1,437,543 downwards.
TTGTCGATGAAGGGGGAAAGCCGGTCCCGACCAGCGGTGCCAGCCAACCGGCCTACACCAATTTTGCTCGCGATGCGATCCGCGACGCGATGCAACGGGACGAGCGCGTGACGGTGATGACCGCAGCGATGTGCCAAGGCAACAAACTGGAACCGGTTCGCGAGCAGTTCCCCGATCGCTTTTTCGATGTCGGAATCTGCGAATCGCATGCGGTCGCCTTCGCCGCCGGGCAATGCAAAGCGGGGATGCGGCCGATCGTCGATATCTACAGCACCTTCCTGCAACGCAGCTACGACCAGATCTTCCAGGAAGCCTGCCTGCAAAAGCTGCCGGTCGTCTTTATGTTGGACCGCGCGGGACTGACCGGTCCCGACGGCCCGACGCACCACGGCCTATTCGATATTGGATACATGCGCGTCTTCCCGAACCTGACCGTCATGGCTCCAGGCTACTCCGAAGAACTCGCCCCAATGCTGGACTACGCGCTGCAATCGGATGTCGCCACATCGATCCGCTATCCAAAGTGCTCGGCACTGCATATAGAGCGCGAACCCGACCCGATCGAAACCGGCAAAGCGGAATACATCCAACGCGGAACCGACGTAGCGATCGTCTCCTTCGGAGCGCTGTTGGACCAAGCCTTAGAAGCTGCCAAGCAATTGGAATCGGAAATGAGTGTGACCGTGGTCAACGCCCGATTCGCCAAACCGATCGATCGCGAAATGGTCGCCGAGGTGATCGAGAGCTGCGGACATGTGATCACGCTCGAAGAGGGTGCTCTGCAAGGCGGCTTCGGTTCGGCCTTCCTGGAAGCGGCTAACGACATGCACCTGGACACCCGCGGCATCACGCGACTGGGAATCCCCGACATGTTCGTCGAACATGGCGAACGGGAGGAACTGCTGCACGATCTCTCGCTAGACGCCGACGCGATCAAAAAAGCCTGCCGCGGAATCCAAAGCACCGTCGCGGTCTAATCGGCCTCAGGTTTCTGGCGGGGCAACGAGTCCTCCTCTTTCATCACCAGACGATGTAATCACAAACGGCTACCTCGACACAAGGAGCCGAGGCGAATATCGCAGATCGCGGTCGCCCCGGCGATATTGCCTGCTCCCGTTTCGACGAAACGCAGACGGTTCCCATCTGTTCCAACGCGGTCAGTCACGCTTTTTGGAATCGCGGTTCCCCAAACGCACTGCCGTGTAAACGATGCAGAACGGTATGGCGATTCCGGCCAAACCAACCGCCGCAATAATGATGATTTCCAAGACGCCAATTCCAAACATCGGTGGCACTCCGGCTTGAGGGAAGATCCTTTTCTACGACATATTCGTCGCAGCCTCAACAAACTTGGAAACATTCCGTTTTGCACAGCAGATCCAGGGCAGGGCTCCCACCAGCAACAGCCCGACTCTCGGTCGATACCCAGCAGTTACCGGATGCTCGCAACAGCTCCCGTCCCCACCTGCTTCTATTTCTTCGCGTAAACCAAAGAACTTTCCGGGCCTTCGATGGTTAAAATCGGTTGAGGGAATCTAGCAACGCCACGATTTGGAAGAGTATCCCAGAATGAGCACCACCAGCGATCACGACAATCGGATGGCGAAGCTGACCTTTGCGTCGGTCTACCCGCACTATCTAACGAAGGTGGAAAGGAAGGGACGCAGTCGCGAGGAATTACATCAAGTAATCCGCTGGCTGACCGGATTCGATGACAAGGCGTTGCAGAAACAGATCGACGACAACGTGACGTTCAAACAGTTCTTCCAGCGGGCGAAGCTGAATCCTAATGCGCACCTGATCACGGGAGTCATCTGCGGGTATCGCATCGAAGAGATCGAGACCCCACTGACGCAGAAAGTCCGCTACATGGACAAATTGGTCGACGAACTGGCCAAAGGCCGGAAGATGGAAAAGATCTTGCGAAGCGAATAAACTCGCACGCAACGTTCTATCGACTCTTCGACGCACCACGCCATGCTCCGCAGTGACGGTTGCTGGCGTCCGCGGCCCCAACGGAAATTGAAATGAAGCGGACCACCAAATTCTCGACGCCCCTCTACGCGACCTGGATCCTGATCGCAAGCCACTGCCTGCCGTGTCTCGTCGATGCCGCCGATTTCCACCTGACCGTGCAAGGAGCCGGACGCAAGGATGGCTCCACCTGGGAACACGCCCTGGACCAACAGGCACTCTCGGACGTCGTCAACAAAACGATGATGCCGGGCGATCGGTTGCTTTTGGGAGGCGGCGTCTACAAGAACGCTCGACTGACGATCACTCAAGGAGGCGCCGAGGGATCACCCAAGACGATCGCGGGCGTCGACCGCGGAGAGGGCCTGCCGGTCTTCGCATCGACATGGTCGGAGGATAAACCCGACAAGGGAGCCACTGCGGTGCAGATTAAACCGGGAGCCGGGCATCTGGTTCTCGAGGGGCTTCGGATCGAGAACTACAAAAACTGCGTCCTGGTCTCTGCCGGGAAGGAGGGAGCGAACTGTCCGCACCTGGTCTTCAACGACGTCGACATGCGGCGGTTTCGGCACGGGTTCTACCTCTCCGGTTGCGACGACCTGCAGTTGCATGGCTGCGATCTTCGCCGCTACACCAAACATGGTTTTCGATTTGAACAAGCTTGCAACGGCGTGACCCTGCGGCAGTGCACCGCCGATTGCTCCGAAGGGGACGCCGATTGGGAGACGAAGACGGAGTTGTTTCCATTTGGCTTTATCGTCAACAACGGCGGCGCCCCCAACTCACAGTTTGTGTTTGAAGACTGCCTGGCGCAGAACAACCTGATGCCGCTGCAGAAGAAGCGTTACAAAAATGGTGACGGTTTTGTCGTCGAAGGGAACACATCGGACGTCCGCTTCACGCGCTGCCTAGCCATCCGCAACCAGGACGGCGGCTTCGATCTGAAGGTCGACGGCGTCCAGCTTGTCGATTGCGTCGCACTTGGCAACTCGCGCAACATCCGGATCTGGAAATCCGCCACGCTGAAAAATTGCTTTTCTGGTTGGGCATCGTGCGGCCTGTGGTGCAACGGCGGGCCGATCACCGTCGACCGGTCGACTTTCCATGCCATGCGAACCGCCGCAGTTCAGACCGACGACAAAGCCAAGCAACCGGTCACGCTCCGCGATTGCCTAATCACCGCTTGCCCGCAGGTCCATCGCAAGACAGCACGTGGCAAAGTTGAGACCGATGCCACGGTGGAGGTCGAAGAGGCTGACGCGGCCTACATGCACCCCAGCCCTGATTGGGACGGGCTAGGAGATGCGTTCAACAGTCAGACCTATACCGACAAGGGATATCATCGCTCTCCCTCTTCCAATGCCACCAACTGAATTAACCACCCAATCACCGCGAACACCGAGGCATGACAACGCGCACCTACACACCCCTGATCGGGGATGCTAGACGGCGGATCGCAACGCAGTTAAAAGAAGGTGATGGAGCAACGAACACTACTGGAGACGATCCACAACACAACGACAAACCGGAACTTCGCAACAACGAAAACTTCCATCGCTGAAGCACCGACCGAACCAGTCCGGCCAATCCACCTGTTTCAGCAACCAGTGCCCCGAAGTCTCCTCCGTCCAGCCCGACGATAACAGCACGCCTTGAACACGAACCCGAGAGAACTCTCATGACCTTTCCTCGCACATTCTCCCACATCGGCATCTCCGTTACCGACCTAGAAAAGGCCGTCGAATTTTACACTCAAACGCTGGGTTGGTACGTCATCATGCCTCCTACCGAGATTGTGGCGGATGATTCGGCGATCGGTGTGATGTGCAACGATGTTTTCGGGGAGGGATGGGGCCGGTTCAAAATTGCACATCTAGCGACGGGGGATAAGATCGGCGTCGAGCTGTTCGAATTCGACAACGCGGAGAAGCGTGAAAACAATTTTGAATACTGGAAGACGGGAGTGTTCCACTTTTGCGTACAAGACCCTGATGTAGAAGGACTCGCCAAACGGATCGTCGAGAACGGAGGCAAGCAACGGATGCCAGTCCGTGAATACTATCCTGGGGAAAAACCTTACAGGATGGTCTACTGCGAAGACCCCTTCGGGAACTTGATTGAAATCTATTCTCACAGCTATGAACTAACGTATTCGGCCGGTGCCTACCAATCCAAGTAGCTAGGAAGGAGTTTTCGAGTTTAACCGCGCGGACATCGCCCCGCGTTTTTGAAGGCTGCGCAGCCCGATAGGCTCGCGGTTAAACGGAAAAACACAATACGACCAGCTTAAGCCTGAATGAAAAACCGACCGGCGCGTTACCCAAATGCACTAGGACAATCCATCGAGGTTTCCGCGCGTCGTTATCCCAATCACACCGCTCGCTTGGAACAAAGATCATGAAACTGTTCATGTACCGATGTTGTCCGGCAGTTCTGCTGGTTATCGTTCTTGGTCACGCCAGTTGCGCCGTTGCGCAGCAGACGGTTATCGACCTGCCGATGAATTTAGATGAAGTCCGTCAACGCAATGTCCCGGTGGCAATTCATCTGCCGAAGAGCCGTGAGGCTCAGCCGCTCGTACTGGTTTCTCACGGCGGTGCGGGTAGCCGTCACGGTCTGTACGCCTTGGCCGCCGAAATGGCGAAACAAGACTATGTTGTGATCTGCCTGGAGCACGTCACCAGCAACACCGACGACATCCGCCGTCGTATGCGAACCCAAAAGCTTGACTTCAAGAAAGCTCTTTTGGAATGCGGCGATGACATGACCGCGAGAAAGAATCGACCGCGTGACGTACGGTTCGCGATCGATCTCGCCGAGCGACTCAACAGCTCGGACGCTAGAATCCGAGATCGCATCGACTTATCGAAGATCGCGATCCTAGGACATTCTTACGGTGCCTACACCGCGATGGTCAGTTGTGGAGTCAAACCGGTTGGCATCGACGAGGACCTTTCCGAACCTCGCATCGGACTGGGCATCGCCATGAGCCCGCAGAGTTCCAACGGCAACTTCTTCGACCGAAACAGCTTCTCCGAAGTCGAAGTTCCGTTTGTCGGGATCTCCGGCACACGTGACATCCAAGGGAACGGTCATCGTGACTTTTTTAATCTGATGCCGAAAAAGGACAAACACCTGCTCTGGTTCTACGATGCGACTCACTTCAGTTTTTCCGATCCCACCGGCGGCCCCCGCAAACTGATGCGGACCGACACCGACGTCACCCGTGCGTTACAAATCATCGTCCCGCGAATTCTGGACACCTACCTCCGCGGCGCTCCCAAGCTCGACCAAACCGCCCGCGACGCCCTGGTGAAGAAAAGCCTCGGTGGCAAGGTCCGCCGAATCGAATGGCAAGCAAACTGACTCGAGCCTTCCGTAGTTAGTCAAGGCGCCTGCGTATCGGATAGCCCAGTCGGGTGACTGCGTCTATTTCCAAAGGATTCTCGAGCAATTGAAGAGCATGGAGTATTTTCCGGCGTGACCCCAGTAAACGCAGCCTGTGCCTACATGGCGGCGCCAGTGGATATCGCATATTCACACCGCGCGGAACCAGAGACGCTCGCCCTATCGCTAAGAGCAATCGACTCGCACGGAAATTGGGATTCACGTCCCATTGAACGGATGTTAAGATGCGCCGTATAGCACACGACAGGGAGGTTGTGATGGATCAGGACAAGCCATACCGGATCGAAGCGGCGGCAGCTCGAGCACTGGCCGAATGGAAAGCGACATTTGCTGAGCAGGTTGCCTATCAGGCCAAGGAACTGGCGAAGAAAAGCGGCTCCCCCCAAGTCATCACACTTGGTCACTACCGTCAGGCAGCGAGTATCGCAGTGCAGAAGTTGGCGACCGCAGTACGGGACACTGACTCAAACGATGGCCGTCAAGAAGCAGCCTGATCCACCTGGTGAGACACTCCAGGAGGGAGCTAACGACTGGTTTCGGATATTTCTAAAGCACCTCGAAATCAATTTCGTGGAAACAGGCGGTGCCCTTTCAGCTGATTCCACGAGCACCGACTACAGCATTGCCGCCGTGCAAGCGGTAAAGCTCACACTGCTCGATTCCGGTCTCAACGACGAGCAAATTCTCAGCATCTTTGGTCGTGCGGCGTTGGAGTCCCTGAAGATACCCGAAAAGTCTCGCTGGACGACCGAGTTGAACAAGAGACGGTTTGAACTCATTGATGCCGATATCCAAGGGACGTTGAGCCACTCGGAGCAACTTGAGTTGGCAGGGCTGACACAACTCATGCGTCAACATATCGATTCGGAAATGAATCTGCCGCTTGCCGGTGCAAAGAAACTTCACCGCTACCTCACCGAATTGGATTCAGAGCGATCGGAATCGGAGCCGTGATTTTTGAATACCCCGAACCGCGAGCAGTACGCACTCACGGACCGGCACAATACGCATCATACGAATCCTTTCGCCCTTGGCTCCGAGATGAATTCACATTCCGATGTGTTTACTGCCTGAAGCGCGAAACATGGGGACAAGTCACCAGTGAATTTGAACTCGACCATTTTCATCCTCAAGTTCTCTCACCGGATCGCAAACTCGACTATTTCAATCTCGTCTATTCCTGCAGACGTTGCAACGCAGTCAAACTTGATCAAGTCATCGATGATCCCCTAACCCTACTGTCCTCTACTGTTGTGACTGCCTTACCCGACGGTCACCTCATAAGTCGCGTCCCTGAAGTGAAACGAATCATCCAGCAAATCGATCTCAATTCCCCCAAGCTGTTGCGTTGGCGAGTCATGTGGATGCGAATCGTCGAATTAGCATCAGAACACGAACCATCGCTAGCTCGTCAGCTGATGGGATTTCCTGATGATTTACCGGACCTTGCAAAGCTGCGTCCTCCAAGCAATTCCCGGCCTGAGGGAGTTGGAATCAGCTGGCATGCCAAGAGGGAGAAAGGCCAGCTACCTGCCAGCTACTGATCCCTTGCTTTACCATCTGCTACACAGCTCTGCCCACCCCAACGATCACTCTACAGAGAAGACGATCCGGACTGGCGTAGGGCGCCACAACACCGCGCCGACTCCTCTTTGAAGGGACTCGGCCCCGTGCCTATGACGCGACTTTCCGATCGTCCCTCGCCTAGCGACAAACTACAACGCACCTTACTTTTCAGGAACGGTTCGAAGCGTGTAGAACGCCCGGTCGGGGAAGAAGGCCGCTGAGTCTGACTTTGCCATCGACTTCAGATTGAATTCGTAGACGTAATCGGGACGCAGCGGATTGGCCAGTTCGATGACTGCGGTTCGCTTGTCTGGATCGTAAGCGACCGAGGCCACGGTTTCGGAGCGGTTGTTTTTATCGTCGCCACCATACGCGGGCGTCGCTTCTCGCGTGTAGGATTGGACTGCGTAGTTGTCCGAATCGGCTGCCGCATTCGCAGCGACCTCTCCGGTAAACTCGACGATAAAACCTGCTGGTGTCGCTCGCACTTCTCGAATTCCCGCGGGCAGTTCCGATTCGACGAGCTCCATCCGCACGACGCTGCCCGTGTTCTGACCCGCTCCCCAACCGCTGTCGCGGATGTTGCCGATCACCAACGCTCCGTCGGGCGAGACCGCTGCGGAAATGGGACCCAACATCGCCGGGCCGGTCGGCGGTTGATCGTAGCTGAACGGATAAGCCGCTCCCTGAATCGTATCGCCCACCTTTTCAAGGCTCATGCGAACCAGCCGCCGCGTGTCGTATTCGCATCCGACGAGATGCCCTTCGAAGGGCCCAAACGCATCGCTGCCCAACTCCTTGGGCGACTCAAGGAAACAGATCCCGTTGACACTGCGAGTCCAAGGATGTGGGATGTCGATTGCCGGTGCGGTCAGCGGCGGATTAAATCCGTCCTTGCGTTCCAGCCGGTTGATGAATCCGTAACGATGCCCCTTCATTACATGATTGAGTTCATTGAACGGGTTGTAATTGCCTTGGTTGTCGGTCACAAACAGATCGCCTCCACGGTTCCGGGCGATACCGATCGGGAAGCGATGCCCGCCGCTGAGCACTTCGATATCGAAATGCTGCGGATTTGCGGCACTCGGCCGCCGCGGATTCAACCGCAACACGGTCCCTCGCAGATAAGCAGCCGGCTGAGTCCGCGTATCCTGCTGACATGCCAGAGCGACGTAATAACTGCCGTCGGCATCTTGAGGCAACCCGGTGGCCCAATCGTGATAGTCGGCCGTGTGCCCCCATCCGCTCACCAGGTTCTCCACGCGGCCGTCGTCGAACAAACGCAGCAATGCATACTTTGTGATCACATCGACGTAGTCCTTGCCAGCGCTGACGCCAAACGGCGCCGCCAGTTCATCGCTGACCTGCGTCACGCGATCGGGGATCTGATCGCCATCGGTGTCCTCGCCGCGGAAGACACGCCCTTTGAGATCGGCGATGAACATCGTTTGCGGATCGCGCCAGGCCATCGCCACCGGCATGATCTCATGCGACAGCGGCAATTGAACGGACTTGAAGCCTGGCATCACATCCAACGCGATCGATTGCAGGTCATCAGCCGGCGTGTCGAACGTCGGCAAGCGATCGACGGGCAGTTCCGCGAGATAGTTCAACTGAACCGGTTGCCCCGACTGCAGCAGCAACTTGCCCGTTGGATCAAACGCTGTTGCTTCATTTCCCGCAGCGACATACAGCTTGTTCTTCTCTTTCGCTCGCAAATTCCCATCGCCGGCCAGCTGAAACGCATCGCCAGCGGCACGAAGCCGAAGCATCCAGTCAGCGGGGAGCGGTCCGGAAACCACTCGTCGGCTCCAGCCCGAAGCTCCGTTTTCTCCAGTGACTACCGAATACAACTCTTCGACCGGGACCACGATCTCGACATCGTCGGAAGCTTGAAACTTCAAGCGATACTCGAATTGCAATCCATCCGCGGTCTGACGCCACGCGTCGGGTTCGGTGATAAATTGTCGCTCGCGAACCGGCATCAGCACCTCCCCCGAGCTCTTGGAGACCAGGGCGAAGTCGGCATCGGATGTCGGAGCGTCGATCAAATTCACTCCCCCCGCTTCCCAGTGCCACGCCTTGCCTTCGGTATATTGCGAAGCGGTATCGCCCATCCACCAACCGGTCAGCCGAGCTTCGGCCAGGTCGAACAAGATGTTATGCCGATTCGGCAACCCGATCAAAAACGGTTTGATGTATTGTGTCTCATCGACTCGCAAAACGTCGGTCAAAACGTGAGCGTCGCCATTGAGATCGTTTCCATTGTGGCGAACAACACGCAGAGCATCGGGCCGCGGCGGGCGGAAGCCTTCGAGATTCAAGACCTGCCAAACCGCACCGATCTGTTGATCCAAATTGTCGTGCAGCACGCCGTCGACCGGCACTTTGATCGCCGGCATTTCGACACGTGGAACCACGCGCAACGGATCGGCAACCCAGCGGTCGAACCATTCCTTACGAACATCTTTGCCCAGCCCCGCCAGATTCGGACCACGCGAATTGACAGGCGCCTTGGCCGGAGAAACATCGCCGATACTGTGACAACTGACACATCCGAAACCGTTGCTGGTAACCAGACGCGGCCCGACGGCAAGCAAAGCCGATTCGCTCAGCTGCGCCGGCTGTTCGGCCTGCCCATGTGCGGGGATTCGGTCTTGAGCGATGAACCAATCGGCCAAGCGATCGGCTTCGTCCGCGTTGAACCGGAACTTCGGCATCCGCACCTGCAACCACGGGCGTCGCTTGGGAGCTTCGCCGCGAACGGCTTGCTGTAGCGAAGCGTCTTTTAATTTGTCGCCGATGCTGTTCAGCGACGGCGGCGTCAGCACGGCAGCATGTTCGAAAGCGTCCGAATTTTCAGCGGCGATCGCAAAGGCGAGCTTCGCATTTCCTGTGGCCAGGTTGCGAGGATGACAAGCCAAACAATTGCTACGTCGCAACACATCGGCTCCGCTGAATTGAATTTCAGCGTCGGGCAGGACCGCGTCGACAGCCGCCTTGATCGCTTGCTGGTCTTCGTCTCCCAACGCGTAGTGCGGACGATCGGCCCCGGTCGAACCGACGCACGCCTGCGACCAATCGCTATCCGAAGTCAAAGCGATCTTGGCCAATGACGGAGCGGGACGAAGTGATTCTTCGATCTCGTGACACGACGCACAGCGATTTTGCTTTACTAATTGGCGTCCCATTTCGATCAGCGCCGGATCGCCAAGCCACTTCGGCTGAGCAGCGACATCGCTTTTCGCAGCGTCCTGCTGTAGATAGGTCGCCAGATCGGAAGCTTCCAATGCGGACAGCTCAAATCGCGGCATGCGATGATGAGTGTTTATCGCGGCGGGGTTGAGCAGCCAACGAGCAAAGTAATCTTGCGGTCGCTTCGCGGCGACTTTTTCGAGCGATCCGCCGCCAAGCAAATCCTGCGTTCCCAGGCCTCCCTTTTCGTGGCAGGCCAGACAGCCCATGCCGACAAAAAGGTCGTGCCCACGCTCGACAGGCTTCTTCAGCTTTTGGCCTCGCCTCGGCTTGGGTTGCTTCACCGCCGCCAACTTCTTCGGCGGCTGGTCCTTGGACAATGCAAACAGATAAGCCGCGACCGCTTGGCCCTGCTTTTCAGTCATGGCGAAGTGAGGCATCTTGGTCGACGCATCGGCGTCAGAGGTCGACTGCATCAGTCGATCGACGACCCACGACGGATGCAGATTGCCGGTCAAACGATCGAGCGCCGGAGCATCCAACGGTTGCGAAGCCCCACCGATCTCATGGCACGCGGCGCAGCGGAACGCTTCGGCCAACGCGTTCCCACGAGCAAAGCCATCTTCGGGTTCGTCTTCGATCTCATGCAGCGTGTTGGCCGGATTGATCGGCTCCCAGGAAAACGAATCGCTCGACCAAAACAGACGCATCGCCGCGGCATCGGCTGACTTTTGAAAGCGGATCGTCAAGTCGTGCATCCCGGCTCGCAACGGGAACGCTTCACCGGCGATCCAATCGCGTTGCGGCGACTCGCAATCCAGCAGCACCTCGCCGTCGACCTCGAACTTCACTTTCCCGATCGAATCCGAGGCGAAGCGATAGGTGCCAGCGGTGCGAACCAAGAGCTGCCCCTGCCAGACCACCGAAAATTTGTTGGCATCGATCCGTGGATCGGGAGCGGCATCAGCCCAATCGAAGGCAAGGCCCGAATCAACGCGTACCGCGGTATGCCCATCCGCATCGCGATAGGTTCCGATCAGTCCTGGCTTGGGGAAATCGTCGAACAGGTCGTCGTCTTGAGCGATCGCGGGATGAGCAACCAACAAGCTGATCGCGCAAAGGAAAAGACGAGCCTTAAATGTCAAAGGATGATGCATCGGAAGAAGCTGTCAGGTGGGGAGGCGGGAGTATTTCTGCAGCAGCCGCGCAAAGATCATTGCCGCAAGCTGCCGAGATTTTATGATAATCGGAAAACAGCCGAGGAACGCTGTCGCCTGCGATTGTACCGGAATTCAGGCACCCGTTTGGGATTCTGCAACCCCAAAGTATTCGTTCAAGAAATCTTTGCGGTCCCCTTCGTGCTTCACGTATTGGACCAACGCGTACAGTTTTTGCTGGTCGCGACGCAATTTTTCGTCCAGTTGATCCTGGTCGGACAATTGCGGCGGCATCGGGCCGGTCACGCGGGCTTTTAGCGGCCGCAGCGAGCCCTCGATCGCCCCCCAGCGGTGCAACATCGACAGTGCAGTGTCCAGCCGATGGTCGTGCTTGTCTTTCCGCGTCAGTTGATCGCGGAGCCATTCGATGCCATAAGCCTGGATCTGTTCTGCATCGTGCTTTAGAAAATCGTAGACGCGGCGATAGTACTCCGCCGACGGATTGCTCCAACCGATGAACTCCATCTGCGTCGCCAGATCGGCTTCCTCGTACAGAAGCGTACATTCCGATGGCAGGCCGTCGCGGCCGGCTCGCCCGATCTCTTGGTAATACGACTCCATCGATCCAGGCACATCGGCGTGGACCACATACCGAATGTCCTCCTTGTCGATCCCCATTCCAAACGCATTGGTCGCCAACACCATCCAATCGGGCTGCAGCATGAATTCATCTTGCACGCGGCGACGCTCGTGACGCGGCAGATCGCCGTGATAGACCAGATGCGGAACGCCGCGCGATAGCAGTTGGTCGCTGAACTGTTCCAGCGTCTTGATCAATGTGAAGTAGACGATCCCGCTTCCTTCGGCTTCTTCGCGAATCCGCAGCATCTGTTGCAGCTTCTCGTCCTCGCCCCAGACATCGATCACCTTCAGCGAAAGGTTGGGGCGATCGATTCCCTCGTGGAACGTCCGCGCTTCGTGCGGTTGCAGGCCAAGTTGAGCGACGATATCGGCCTGTACTTGCGGAGTCGCCGTGGCGGTCAAAGCGATCGTTATTGGATTGCCGAGCGTCTGGCGGATCTCTTCCAACCGCGTGTAGTCGGGACGGAAGTCGTGCCCCCATTGGCTGATGCAGTGCGCTTCGTCGACGGCCAGCAACGGGATCTCTCGCCGGCCAAGTTGCTCCAAGAAATCAGCTTTGCGAAATCGTTCGGGCGTCACGTACAGCAGATCGTATTTCCCCTCGCCGATCTCCTTGTAACGCTTGTTCCGCTCCTTGCGATCCAACGACGAATTAACAAACGTCGCCGAGATATCGCGTCGCACCAACGTGTCAACTTGATCTTTCATCAGCGCGATCAAGGGGGACATCACCAATGTCAGCGGCCGCCGCTTGGTCTTTGCGTCCCGTGATTCGGCGGCCAGCATGAGCGCCGGGATCTGGAAGCAGAGCGATTTGCCCATCCCGGTCGGCATGATCACCAACGCATGCTGACCGGACAGCACGTGGTCGACAATCTGAGCCTGCTTGGCGCGAAACTCTGAATAACCAAAAAACTTCTTCAGAACGGAAACGGGAGTATTCAAGAGCGTCAGCAGAGCAAAAAAGAGGAATGTAGCAGGTGCTTCCAACTGTTGTGCATGCACCAATCCACCGGCACAGGCACTGGTTCAACCGCGTGCCCAACGGGCCGCGCGCGGGGCGTTGCCCACGCGGTTAAACGAAATCGAGGGCGGCGAGCAAGTCGATGCCGACGCCGTTAAATGCAATACCGTTCAATGAAGCGTAGTGGACGAGGTTACGAGTCCTTTTGCATCAGTCCAAATCGCTGGGACTCGAAACCTCGTCCACTACATCCCGCTGCCAATTCTTTCGACGGCCCGAGGCTCCTTCGTTGAACGGTACTGCCGTTAAACGATCTCTTTCATGCGTGGGGCCATCGATCGGTTAGCCGATCTTTTCTTTGCCGACCCAAGGCTGCAGAGCTTTGGGAACCGCAATCGATCCGTCGGCTTGCTGGTTGTTTTCGATGATCGCAATCATCGCCCGACCGGTTGCAAAGGCTGTCCCGTTGAGCGTGTGAACGAAGTTCGTTCCCTTTTCGCCCTTGGTTTTGTAACGCACGTTCAAGCGGCGGGCTTGATAATCGGTACAGTTACTTGTGCTTGTGACTTCGCCCCATTCACCCGCTTCACCGCGACCGGGCATCCAGGCTTCGAGATCGTATTTGCGGTAAGCCGGTCCGCCGAGATCGCCACTGGCGGTGTCGACAATGCGGTAGGGAACCTCCAACGCGTCGAAGAGCTCACATTCGGTCTGACGCAGTTCCTCGTGCATCGCATCGCTCTGCTCGGGACTGGTGAACGCGAACATCTCGACTTTGGTGAACTGATGCACGCGATAAAGTCCTCGCGACGCACGCCCCGCGGCTCCCGCTTCGGTCCGGAAACAGTGGCTCAACCCACACAGCTTGATCGGCAATTCTTCGAGATCGACCGTCTGGTCCGCGTACATCCCGCCCAGCGTGATCTCAGCGGTGCCCACCAGGTGCAGATCCGAATTTTCGATGCTGTAGATCTGCGTCTCGGGACCACGCGGCGTGAAGCCGATTCCCTGCAGAACCGAGGTGGTCGCAAGGTCGGGGGTGGTGACGGGGATGAAGCCCTTGGACATCAGATGGCGAATGGCAAATTGCTGCAACGCCAGATCCAACAGGACCGCATCGTTTTTGAGGAAGTAGAATCCCGAACCGGTCACGCGTGCGCCGGCTTCGAAATCGACAAGGTCCAGCGGTTGGGCGAGTTCCAAGTGATCCTTGACGGCGAAGTCGAACGTGCGAACCGCCGTCTTGCCGAAGCCGACTTCCTTCGCATCCTCTTCGCCACCGCTGGGAACATCGGAGTGAGTCATGTTCGGAATCGCCGAGATCAGCGAGAGGACTTCGGCATCGATCTCGTCGTGCTGCTTCTGCGCTGCGTCTTTCTTCTGACGCAAGTCACGCCCCTCGGCGATGAACTGCTGACGCTCGTCGTTATCCTTCGCCGATTTGATCTTCTTGCTTACTTCATTCGCTAAGCGATTGAACTCTTGCGAATCGGTCAGCAACGTCTTGCGTTGGGCTTCCAGCGATACGATCCGCTGGACCTCGCAACTGACGCCGCGGCGCTCGCAATTGGCTTGAACCTGATCGGCGTGTTCGACAATAAATTTGCGGTCTAGCATCTGTCGTATTCGGGTAGATGGAATGAAGTGTGATCGTGGAAGAGGGGGCCGCAGCATCGCGGCCGCCCACAGTTGAAGCCTGCTGGCGGCGGCAAATCCGCGGCTATCGGCCGGGAACCTACTGGGTTACGACTTCGCAGCCAGTTCTTCCCAGAGGTAGGCGCTCGCGCGGATACCGCGATGGAAATCGGCTAAACAAAACTTTTCGTTCGGGCTATGTGCGTTGTCATCGTCCAATCCCCAGCCCAACAATAGGCATTCAGCCCCCAACTGCTCTTGGAATTCGGCGACGATCGGGATCGAGCCCCCTTCGCGAATCAAAAACGGCGTCACGCCAAAGGAGCGCTGGATCGCCTGCTGGGCTGCCGCCATATAAGGACTGTCGATGCTGGCCAGCATGCCGCCGCCACCGTGTCCGACTTCCAAGCGGTGCCGCACGCCGGGAGGACAGATCGCGGCGATCCGTTCTTTGACGACCTCTGCGATCTTGTCGGGGTTTTGGTCGGGGACCAAGCGGCAGGTGAATTTGACCGACGCTGTCGAAGGGACGATCGTCTTGCCACCTTCGCCTTGATGCCCGGAGGTCAAACCGTTGATGTCGAGAGTCGGCCGAGCCCAACGCCGCTCGTTCGTCGTGAAGCCGGGCTCGCCCACCAGGGCGTCGACGCCAACCTGTTTGGCGAACCGCGATTCGTCAAACGGCAGCTTCGCCAATTGGGCTCGCTCTGCATCGGACAGTTCGCGAACGTCGTCATAAAAGCCGGGGATCTGAATCTTTCCCTCGGCATCGATCAATTCGGACATCATCCGGCACAGAACATTGGCCGGATTGGCTAACGCGCCGCCGAAGGATCCCGAATGCAGGTCTCTGGCAGGACCATCGACGTGCAATTCGAAAGCGATGATCCCGCGAAGGCCGTAGGTGATCGCAGGCTTGCCGTCGCCAAGCTGGCTGTTGTCGCTGATCACAACGACGTCGCAAGCCAAACGTTCCGATTCAGTCTTGAGGAACTGTTGCAGGTTCTCGCTGCCAACTTCCTCTTCGCCTTCGATCAGATATTTGATCTGCAGCGGCAGCGGCTGGCCGGTTTCGCGCCAGGCGGCCAGGCTTTGAATATGCGTTAGGACCTGCCCCTTGTCATCGGTAGCCCCCCGAGCGTAGATATTGCCGTCGCGAACATCGGGTTCAAACGGGCCGGTCACCCACTTGTCCAGCGGCTCCACCGGCTGAACATCATAATGTCCGTAGACCAGGACGACGGGAGCTCCCGGCACCGGCGGCGTCTGAGCGTAGACCAAAGGATGCCCCTGGGTCGGGATCAATTCGACCTCGAGATCCAGCGAGCGGAACTTCTCGACAACCCAGTCGGCTGCGGCGTGGACATCTTGGGTATGCCGCGAATCAGAGCTGATACTGGGAATTTTCAACCAATCGATCAAATCGGATTGAAAATCGGCTTCGCGAGAGTGCAAAATAGTGTCTAGGTCTTTAGCCATTGCAGGGGCTGTCCGTTTTGTGCGCTCGCCGAGCGTGCGGCGAAAGCGACACGATGGCGAAATTATGGTGTTGGGCGACTTCTCAATCGCTACAATATATCGATGTTTCCGAGACCCGAAACGCCGGGTCTTGTTTTACAGGCTCACGCAGGAGCAATGACGAGCCATGACAAGCAAAAGCGCCGCAGCGGCGATACCTGAAGTAGAACAACAGGGAACGCGACCCAAGCCAAAACGGCAGCCGCGTTACAACGTCATCCTATGGAATGACGACGATCATTCGTACGAGTACGTGATGATGATGATGAAAGAGCTGTTTCGCTATCCGATCGAAAAAGGCTTTCAAGTCGCCAAAGAGGTCGATCGCAGCGGGCGAGCGATCTGTTTGACGACGACCCGCGAACACGCCGAACTGAAACGCGATCAGATCCACGCGTTTGGCAAGGATTCGCTGATCGCTCGCTGCCAAGGGAGCATGTCGGCGACGATCGAACCGGTTCCCGGCGAATAATCGCCTCGCTCTTCGTCCTCCGGACTGCTTCGGAGGCTCTCTTGTTTCGCGATTGGGCGATCCCCTCTTTTCAAAGACTCCCGATCGCGGCGGTGCATCTTTACGAGCCGCGACGACCGTGGCACACTGGCACCATGTCTGCAAAGCTCAAAACCCATACGCTCGGCTGTAAAGTCAACCAATACGAAACCGAACTCGTGCGGCAGGGGCTGCAACGCGCCGGCTATCGCGATGCGGAGAAAGACGAAGCCGCCGACGTTTGCGTGGTAAACACCTGCACGGTCACCGCCGAAGGGGACACGAAGAGCCGGCAGATCATTCGCCGGATGGCGCGGCAGAATCCCGACGCTCGAATCGTCGTGATGGGATGTTACGCCACGCGGGCTCCCGAAGAGGTCCTCGCGCTGCCGGGAGTGTCTGAAGTCGTTACCGACAAGCGAGAGCTGCCCGATCTGCTGACGCGCTTCGGCGTGATCGATCTGCCGACCGGACTGGATGGCCACAGCGGTCGCAAGCGAGCTTATGTCAAAGTGCAAGACGGATGCCTGTTGCGATGCAGTTATTGCATCATCCCCCAGGTCCGGCCCGAACTGACGAGCCGCCCGATGAAGCATATCGTCGAGGAAGTGGAGCGTCTTGTCGCCGGCGGCTTCCGCGAAGTCGTGCTGACGGGAATCCACTTGGGCCATTACGGCGTCGACTGGAATCGCCAGCAACCGAAAGAGAAATGGATTCGACTTGCTCACTTGGTCCAGCGATTGGCCGAACTGCCGGGCGAGTTCCGGATCCGGCTGAGCAGCATCGAGGCGACCGAGGTGACGCGCGAGCTGATCGAGATCATGCAGAGCTATCCGACGCGGATCGCACCTCATCTGCATCTGTGCCTGCAGAGCGGCAGTGACACGATCCTGCGAGCGATGCGACGCCGCTGGAGCACGCGGATGTTTTTGGACCGCTGCCAGATGTTGCGCGACGCACTGGACCACCCCGCGCTGACGACCGATGTGATCGTCGGCTTCCCAGGCGAAACCGAAGAGCATTTCCAGCAGACGTGCCAGACCAGCCGCGACGCAGGATTTTCGAAGATCCACGTCTTCCCCTACAGCCCGCGACGGGGAACTCCCGCGGCTGAATACGCCGACCAAATCGACAAACAGGTCAAACAGGAGCGGGTCGATCGGCTGTTGGCTCTGGAGGCGGAACTGCGAGCCGATTATTACCGCAGCCTCGTTGGGCGCGAGCTCGACGTGCTGGTCGAGGGATCGCAACCGATCGTCGATCTAGCGGCGGGGACGCCTCATTATGTTCATCGCGGCACATCGTGCCGGTACGCACCGGTCGAATTCCACAGCGCCGATGCGAACCTGGAAAAGCAGCTGATCAAAGTCCAGGTGGCCGAGGCAAAAGATGATCGCGTGACAGGCCAGCGTCGCGAAGACGCCTGAGCTCAGATCACCTTGTTTCAAGTCAAC
Source organism: Rosistilla carotiformis (assembly GCF_007753095.1). Lineage (NCBI taxonomy): Bacteria > Pseudomonadati > Planctomycetota > Planctomycetia > Pirellulales > Pirellulaceae > Rosistilla > Rosistilla carotiformis. The sequence goes on along the minus strand of NZ_CP036348.1, from coordinate 1,419,540 downwards.
GGATTACAGTGAATCGGGGATCACTTCGCCGTTACTGCGGGTTCCCAAGGCCGACCAGACTTGCGGGTCGATCGTTTCGGCGAAGAACTTCACATGTCCATCAACCAACACTGCTTGGACGCCGCCGCGATGACGACTGGAGAAGCAGAGCTCCCGTTCATCGATATACCAATCGGTGGTTCGATCCAACGAGATGTTGATTGGCACTCCGCTAGACCCCACAACTTCGGAGACCTCATTCGACCCAAACGATGCAGAACCGATCGGCCAATGATCGACCGAGGCGTTCAACCCCCAGAAGTCGTTCTCTTGAATCTCGGGAAGATTGACGGCTTCGCTGACCGCGATCGTATGGGTCGTGCCATCGAGCATATCGCGGATTCGCGTCCGACTTTGATCGAAGATGAAACCGTCGATATCTTGATGGTACATCAATTTTTGCGGACCGGGATCGGGCCCCGCTTCCCGCGTTAATAGCCCGGACGCACACGCCAGATAATTTGAGGGAACACGATCGACAAGGTAGTCATCGAGCCCTTGGCGATTGATAGCAGAGGGACATTGAAACAAGTCCAATCGCGTTTGCAGGGCGACTGCGTTGGGGTTTCCTAGGATTCTCCAACTTGCAGACTGGTTGAAGTCGAGCGTCTGATAGACGTTATTTTGTTCGACATACGGCAGGATTGCCGCCGACCAGAAGGCATGATTCGTGCGAACGTAAGCTGCAGGAAATTGGTTGTAGGTGTCGTGGTACGAATGGAGGGCGAGGCCAAATTGCTTGAGATTGTTTTGACATTTCATACGTCGAGCGGATTCGCGCACCGCCTGGACTGCAGGCAGCAACAAACCGATGAGAATCCCGACGATCGCAATCACCACTAGCAGTTCGATCAACGTGAACCCTCGAACGTGCTGGCGTTTCATTTTTCGGCTACTCCGCTAACGGCCCAAATCGCAAATTTACAAAGTCCTTCATTGTACCGCTCGAACGACCTCAAGACTTCCGCCCAAAGTTGGTTTTTACGGAAATTCCCTGATGATTACTTGCGAATTCCCAAGGGGCCCGATACAACCTCCGCGTCATGTCAGAGGCCCACAGGACGGCCTTATCGATGCTGAGGATTGTAGGAGCCGTATGAATATTTAAATGCACATGATTGCATTAACACGACTTTTATGGTCGTTTCGTGACTCGCTGCTCGGTTTAGATTAACTTAGGCAGTGAAGTTTGTCGTATCTTCCAAGTTTACAGTTCACGGACAGTTGCAATTCATGTTTACTCTCGCTTCCCTGTGCGGAACGATCGCATTAATTGCTGGCCTTTTGCTGGTTCCCATCGTCCGCGCGTTAGCCCGCAAGATTGGGATTGTCGATCGTCCCGACCCCACCCGCAAACTCCATAGCGGTGCCATTGCTCTGGGGGGTGGAGTTGCGGTCTTTTCCGCGTCGTTGATCGCAATTTTCGTCACACTGTTCTATCTCGCCCCTGTCCAACTTGGGACCGAAGTAACGATTCCTTCCGGCTGGTCGACCCTGCTGTTGTGCTCGCTGTTGATTGTGGTTCTAGGATTGGTCGACGATTGGTTGACGCTTCGAGGCCGGCAAAAACTGCTTGGCCAAATCATGATCGTCGCGATGCTCGTGGGAGGGGGCTTGGTAGGTGAAGGGACTGTGATCCGGCACGCGGATCTGTTTGGGATTCCAATCGAGTTGGGAATCTTCGCATTGCCACTGACGATGCTCTGGCTGCTTGGGGCGATCAACGCATTGAACTTGGTCGATGGGGCGGACGGAGTTGCTTCGACAATGGGATCGATTATCTGCATCGGTCTCGCGATCATCGCTTTTTCTCGCGGGGAATTGATCGAAGGCGCGGTTTCGATCGCACTGGCTGGCGGCTTGGTCGCGTTCCTGGCATTCAATCGCCCCCCCGCGACGATCTTTCTCGGTGATTCGGGAAGCATGATGATCGGATTGGTCGTGGGCACTTTGGCCGCCTGGACCAGCACCAAAGAATCGACAGCCATTGCGGTGATCATCCCCATCGCGGTTTTGTCGGTCCCTTTGTTTGATTCAACGATCGCCATCCTACGACGCGTGCTGACCGGACGCAGCATATACGCCGCGGACCGAGCACATATGCATCACGTGCTCAAAGCGTATCTCGATTCCAAGGGCTACCCACAGGGCTGGATGCTTGTGATTGTAGCGATTCTGACCGTGATTCCCGTGGCCGGTGCGACGGCCAGCGTGATCTGGAATGAGCCTGCCTACGCCCTGTTGGCGACGGGCGTCGTTCTGGGCGGAATGGTGCTGACGAAATCTTTTGGTCACGCCGAACTCTCGCTGCTGGCCCGTCGCTCCGCCAGCTTTGGCACCTCGTTGTTGACCCGCAGCCATCACGCCGACGATGTCGTTCGACACACATCGATCCGGCTTCAAGGTTCTCGCAACTGGGACGTCGCCTGGGCGACCTTGGTCGAATACGCGGAACAACATGATTTGTGGCGGATCAAACTGGATCTCAACGTCGCCTGGCTACACGAAGGATTTCATGGAGAATGGCAACGTTCACGTTTACCCGAACGTGCCGTCCAATGGACGATGCGATTTCCGGTCGAGGTTGACGGTAGGCAGGTTGGCAACATGGATATTGTGGGGCGTGGTGGCGGCCTGGCAACGTACCAATTGATGGAAACCTTGCTGGCATTGATCGTCGATTTGCAGCCACACTTTGAATCGATTGTCAAAGACGACCCACGGAGCATGCCAAGCGAACCGATTCGCAGACCTCGATTAGAAAATCGTCCGTCCCCTGGGGACGTCAGCCAAACGGCAGCGCATACCTAACCGCGGGACCTCATTTTCGATCAGCGGCCGATTTGGCGAAAGCCATTCCTCCATCCTCCACCGGTGCATTGCGAGCCCGTGGTTTGTTTTTGAGTCAGCCCTGCGGCAGATCGAATTTTGAAGATCCAATGTTTTCATGAAGCACGACGCCGAGACGAACGCTGCACCGACACAGTGGATCCATTTCTGCAAAACGTTTCGCTTGGAACTAGCGATCTTGTTCTGCTTTGCGCCCCTTGTCTGTTTGCATTTCCGCAACCTGTGGCGTTACGATCACTACCAGTACTTTCCGCTGATCTTGCTGGCCTTCCCCTACCTGGTTTGGAACAGCCGAGGTGCTGCCCCCGATCCGCCGCATCGTTGGTGGGAATTTGGATTCACGATTTCCAGCCTACTGCTGCTGGGGATTGCTCTGTTTTTCTGGTCGCCGAACTTGGCGATGTTGGGGGCGATATTTGCCGCCGGAGGACTTTTGTTGGCGATGCGTCGCACCGGTTGGATTCGACAGTTCCTGCCGCTGTGGATCCCATTGTGGTTCTTGGTCCGCTTGCCTGGGAATCTGGACATCTCCCTGATCTTCACGCTGCAATCGTGGACTTCGCGCGCCGCGAGTCTACTGATTGACGCGATGCGAATCGACCATGCATTGCTGGGAAACGTGATTTGGGCCGGCACGCACAATTACTTTGTCGAAGAAGCGTGCAGCGGAATCAATTCGCTCTTCTCGTTGACCGCGTTGACCGCAGTCGCCTTGGTCCTGTATCGACGCCCACCGCTGCATGCGATTTCGCTGATGTTGGCTGCCGCATTCTGGGCGTGCATGGTCAACATCCTCCGCGTCGCGGCATTGGTTTTGTTCAACGAACGATTTCAAATCGATCTCCTCGAAGGCACACCGCATACCGTTTTTGGGATGATCTTGTTTGCCTTCGCAATTGCAATGTTGATCAGTACCGACCAATTCTTGATGACGTTTCACGAATCGGAACACGTCGTCGACTTCGGCACAACAACCAAACGCGACATCACCACGTCCGCGAATCAACAACACCCCCAACAACCGCCTCATGCCGTGAGGCAAACGTTCGAAATCAAATCGCATTGGTTTGCCGCGAGCCTATGCCCATTGTTCGCACTGCTCCTTCTCTGCCAACTGTATTCCTTGGCTGCCGGAACCGGGCGGACCGCCAGTCGCAATCTGCAGCAGACGGAAATCACTTTCACCGCCGACGACCTCCCGACCGAAATCGATGGCTGGAAGCAGGAAGGATTTGAAGTTCAAACCCGCAACGTGGTGAATTACTTGGGCGAAAGGAGTGCCATCTGGACCTTTCGACGCAAATCCCATGAAGTACTCGTGGCGGTCGATTATCCATTTTGGCACTGGCACGAACTGATTCTATGCTATCAAGCACAAGGGAAGGAACTGGCAGCTCGCGAGGTCCTTCCTAGCTCGGACGAATTGCCCCCCGTCGTGCTGGCGGAATTGACCGCCGTCTCGGGGCAAGCAAGCCGGTTGGCATTCTGTTTGTTTCGTCAATCGGGAACCGCGATGCAACCGCCGCCTGGAGCGGGTGGGGCACTTGCCTATTTCTTCACTCGATTCGACAACAACCTAGACACCTTTTTCAATCGCCACGAACCAACCTACCAAGTACAAGTACTCGCCCCGATCCCCGACCCCACAAATCGCCTGTCGGACGAGGCCATCCTTGCTTTGCATCGTGAGGTCACGCAAACGATCCGCGCGTTGGTTCCTCAAAAAGCAGCGGGAGGTTGAGCGATGGAACCCATGAAACCCCGCCGACCGCGCAAACAACGCAAAGACTTTAACCCTGGCGCCTGGTTGGCGTCGCGACGCTGGAGCCAACTATTGCCTGCGGCACCCGCCCTGCTGACCGCAACGGCGATCACCGCGACCTGCGTATGGATTCAATCAAAAAGCGAAAGCTTGCAACCGCGTTATCTGAGCGCGCTCAGCCAGGCCGTCGAATCCGACGAGACCGAAGTTGCTGAACGGTATGCCAACAAACTCGCTGTCCTGGGAGCGTCGGAACGCCCCGAAGTCCAATGGATCCGAACCGTGATCGATTTACGGCAGGGACGCTTGCAAGCGGCTCAAGCGATGCTGGAAATACTCGCCCCCAGTGACACTATCGGTTACCCACAAGCTCATCTGTTTGTCGCACAACAGCTAGCCCAACGGGGCAACATCGATCCCGAGGGGGCCGAACGTCTGAAACACCATCTGTTGGCCGCCAGTTCGCTTCCGCGACAGCGACAATGGACGGCGATGACATTGTCGAAAATCTATCTTGCGCAGAACGATCCGAAAGCGGCGACGCGCGTCTTAGAAAAGATCGTCGACATTCAACCAGAAAAATGGCTGTTGATCGCCAAGTTAAAAAAGCAGCAGGGGGACACGGCAGGAGAGGAGCACGCGTTAGCTTCCGCGGTCACGAGCATTTCGAAGCGGGTCGCAAACGCCCCCAATGATGTGACAAGTCGGTTGGCGCTAGCTAAAGCTACCTTCCCGAGCGAGGGCTTTCGAGCCACCGAAACGATCTTGCTGGAAGGCCTGAGAAGAAATCCTGAAGAGCCGAAGCTACGTTCGGCGATGGCATCGTTATACGTTCGACATTCGGACGATGTGCGTGCGGTGAAGACGGCACAGAACTCAGAAATCGTCGGAGCCCTGCAGTTAATTGAACGGGCACTCCAACTGGCTCCCAACCACCCGCTCGCGATTCAGCGTTTGATGTCACTGCTGGATGAACACGGTGTCGCTGAAGAACGCGCCAATCAAGTACTCAGCGATCTCCTGGCCAGCGGAGAAGCGACCGCCACGGTGCATCTGCTCGTTGCCACGCGTGCGATGCTGGCTGGTGATGACGCCACCGCAAAACGGCACATGGACCTCGGCTATGAGAAGAACCCCGACCTTCCGGTTCTATTGAATAATCTCGCATGGCTGGTGGCCCGCCAAACCGACCCCAACCTGGAGGAAGCATTGGGATATTCCCAAAGGGCGATCTCATTGGTAGGTCGCAACGCCCCCGGTCTTGCGCGGCTGCGTGACACGCGCGGACACATCCTTGTCAAAATGGAACGTTGGCACGAAGCGATCGACGACCTGGAAGCGGCCCTGCCACAGTTGAGCGATCGAGCGAAATCGGAAACCCACCTTGCCTTGGCGAAAGCCTATCGAAGCTTGAAGCAACCCGCGGTCGCCGCGTCGCATGAAAAGCAAGCCGCCGCGATCGGGCTGGAAACCCTGCCCACCGACGGAAGACTGGACCACGACGAAGATTGATAGCCGTTGCCAGCGGCCGTTGCTAGAATGGAACCGCTGTGAAACGTGCCCAGATCGGGCACTGCGGCATCTCAACTTCAAGAAGGTCACGACCGAATGAAAACTGCATTTGTTTTGGGGGCGACGCTGCTGGCATCGCTGGTCCTCATGAATCGCACCGCACACGCCGAGGTCCAAATCGGCGACGAGGTTCCGGAGTTTAAGTTGGTCGGCAGCGATGGCAAGACCTACACCAGCGAACAGTTCAAAGGCAAGCAGGCGATCGTGATCGCTTGGTTCCCTAAAGCGTTCACCGGGGGTTGCACCAAAGAATGCAAATCGATGCGTGAGCAGGGGGAAACGTTGAAGCAATTCGACGTCGCCTACTTCACCGCCAGCTGCGATGCTGTCAAGAAAAACATGGACTTTGCCGCCAGCCTCGACCTCGACTATCCAATCTTGAGCGATCCCGACAAAACGTTTGCCAAAGCGTTGGGATGCCTGAGCCCGCGCGGAGTCTCCAGCCGCTGGACCTATTACATCGGCAAGGATGGCAAGATCCTGCACATCGACAAAAGTGTCAAAACTGAGACACATGGCGCTGACATCGCGGCCCAATTGGAAACGCTTGGGATTGCGAAGAAGCAATAATCTCAATCGGCTTCCGGCTGTGGCGGATCGAATTGCATGTCCAGCTGCCGCCACAGCAGTGCCGAAAACCAGATCAAGATCGATGCGGAAGGGACTGCGGCGAATAGCATTCCATCGATCAGCCCACCGGCGAGAATGACCGCCACCAAACCGTCGATTTCGTAGCGTGGATCGTGATAGATCGCGTACACGAAGTAGAGGACCATCGACAACAGCACCATCCCGCCGATCACACCGGTGTTCAAGCACATATTGAGCACGATGTTGTGGCAGTGATAACTGTATTTTTCCATTACAAAACGGGCGGTCATGTATCCGTAGCCGTGCAACGGCTGGTCGGCGATCCGGCCGATCGCGTACGCCCAGATTTCGGTGCGTCCGGTCGCCGTGGTCAATTCATCGGCGCTGCCCGATTTGGAGAGCTTTTCAAGCGTGTCCCCGATGACCCAATCGAACCCTCCGGTCCCGGCAACAACAAAGACCGGCGGAATCAGCACGATCGCCAACAGCAGTGCGGCAATCACGGTTTGCTGCGTGAACAGTTCCTTGCGATAGACAACCAACAGCCCGACGACCGTGATGCCCATCGACGTGCGGCTAAAACAGGCGACTAGCGTTACAACGCCCAACAGCATCGCGGGGATCACGATCAACCAACTCAAGCGTCGGCCGTAGCCCAAGACAGCGAACAGAACGGTCGTGAACGCGCTGTACAGCCCCAGTTCGTTAGGATGCCCCAGTCCGCCCATCCGTTCTAGGACTTCGGTCCGCGTAATCTGCTCCTTAAAGATCCCAATCTCGGGAAAAACAAGGTAAGCGATCCAAGACCCGACCAAAAAAGTCATCAGCCCGGTGGCAACGACCAACAGGTAGCGGTACCCCCCTAGAATTTGCATTGCGGCCGGAAGCAGCATCGTCACCGCCCCCAAGGAAATGTATGCGGCGATGGAATAGCTGCGGTCGACCGAAAACGGCAGCGTAACTCCAATCCATGCGATCAACAGCGTGATCAAAAAGCCTGGGAACGTGACAAAAGCTCGATACGATTTCGAGATTAGCAGGAGCCCTGTCCCACCACAAATCGCGCAGATCATCAATCGAAAATAGATCTGCCAATGAACGCTGAACTCTTCACCGGTATCGCCACGAAAGTCGGCGGCGTTGATGAACACGATGGCGTAAACCAAACATCCCACCAGCGATGAGACCAGCCAATTGGAATGGCTGACCGCAGCGGGGCGTTCATGTTCATGAAAACGAGGGGATGCAACAGTGGCCATCACGTGGTTCGTCAATCGTTGTGGTGATCCGCGTGGTTGTTCTCAACCACCCGATGGTCGTCGTCCGCTGCAACGTCCGTCTCCACCGGACTGCTCTCTGGCACGCGTTCAACGATCCCGCGCGACGTGGCCTTGGATTCGATTTGAGCCAAACGTTGATCGAGTTCGGCATAGTCATCGTCGACACCGGGAAAGCGATCGCTGGCCACCGCCACAAAGACGCCGCACAACATCGAAAGCAGGAATCCGAGAACTCCCAACAGACTTCGTTTAGGGCTGACATGCTTCATCACAAACGAAGGTTGCTGGACGATCGAAACGTTCGAGATCGCTTCCTGATCGAGCGCGTTGTTGATCCGCGATTCTTCTAATTTTTGCGCATAGATGCGGTGGTTGTTGTCGGCGATATTGATCCGTCGCCGCAGCTCCGATGAGGTGAGCTCGAACGAGTTGACCTTTTGCAATTCGTTATTGAGTTCCTGTTCAACGGTCAGCAACGCGTCGATCTTCGCTTCGAGTCCGGCGATCCGCGATTTCGCGGTCAGCAACGATTTATGGACATCTTGGCGAACCGGATTGATCGCCATCACGTTGTGTTCCCGCTCTTTTTCCTGAGACGCGAGGATCATCTTGGAGTCGTTGAGTTGTTGGCGCAGGGTGACCAGTTTGGGATGGACCGACTTGTATTTCGATGCCAGATCCTTTTCTCGAATCTCCAGTTCGTACAACCGATCGCGCATCTTATCATTCGCTTCATTGGCGATGCCCCGCGTCGTTTCGGTTGCCATCTCTTCGGGCAAGCGTTCCATGTCGGCCATGAAATCCAACAGACTGGCCCGCGCCGAAAACAGTTCGGTGTTGGTATTGATGATCTCTTTTTCAACGCTAGTGATCTGTTCCTGCAGCGATTGTTGCTTCCCTTCGATCGTGAGCACGACCATGTCGTTTTTGGCCTCTCGCATCGCATCTTCGTAATCGCTGACCATCCGCTCGTGTTCGGCAAAATTCTCCTCGAAGAACTTATACGACCCCGGAGACTTGTAGGCATCGAGATGCATTTTGTTATGGCTTTCCAAAAACTTGGTCGTCAGGTCTTGGGCCAATTTGGGCGTCCGGGCGCGACAGACGACGGTGATCGTCGTCGATTTCTTAGGCGAATTGATTTTTGTGTTTTTAACCACATAACGGACCGCCGATTCGAATTGTTCCTGCAGCTTGATCTGTTCGGGAGTCATCGACCCCAGTTCTTCACCAGCCCCCGACGATTCGGGCAATTCAGGAATCATTGCCATCACGTTGTCGATACTTTTTTCGATCCAAGAATGCTTTTCCAGAATCCGATCCGCTCCGATCGCCGTCACCACGTCTTCGGCCAATTGGCGACTTTGCAACATATCGGTGATCGAATTGATCTCCGACTCCCGCGATTCTTGAATCGAGATCGTTTGCCCCGTGGTTGCTGTCGTATCCATCGTGACGCTGCCGCGCCCGAGCCGGACGAACATTTTCGCTTCGGATTCAAACTTCTTGGGGAACAGCACCACGGCCACCAGCGATAGCGCCATCACCAACAGGAACGTAAACGCAGCGCGCCAACGGTATTCGATCACCGCGGCAAAGATATCAAACAAAGTCAGCGGACTGTCAGCAGAAGTATTTTGGCGTCTTCGTGCCATCGGAAAGCGTCCTCGCCCCACCCGAATTGGTGAGTTTCAAAAATACAGATCGGAGAATCAACGGATATTGATCGACTGTTCACAATAAACACGCGAACGCCTCGTGCTTCGCTGACCGACAAAGAACCCCCAACTTCCTCAGGGTCGGTTCCAGTTTGATAGAACAATCCGAATAATTCAACGGTTGAATTCCGCCTACCCCCCTAAAAACCTTAGGCATTTTGAGCTGAAAAGGCGCCGCGAGCGCGGCGCGCGCATGCGTGAAATCGGTGGGCAAGGACGCTCACCGAGAGTAAATGCTATCGCAGTGATAGGCAGCCGCACGCCTAAATCGCCAGCCCACGACTCGTCTGGCCCTACGCCGACGAAATCTCTAAATATTGAATTTTGACTGGCGTGGCGTCTGCTGGATGCCGAGCGCTGCAGGTTTCCCCCCGGTCCCGGAAAAACGTGTTTCCCAACGTGAGACACTGCAAGTTCAAAGCATGATGGAAACATTGACACCATGAACGTAAGTCGACATCGTTGCGCGATTGCGTTATGGATCGCCGTGCTGTGCGTCGATGCGGCGATCGCACAGCGGATCGCGTCCTTGGAACCGCGCACGTACGACACGCAGCCCACCCCCGGTGCAATCACTGCGGCCCTGAACGAATCCCAGGCGATGTCGTTTGACCCGTACGAGACCTCCGCAGCGCAAATCGCCCAATTGCCGCCGCTGCCCATGGCACCGCTGCCTTTTATTCCCCAGACGATCCAACCGCTGGGAAGCAACGCGCACGCTTCGGTCTGGCAATGGCAGCTGTTGCCCAAAGATTCGATCTACCCGGTCTATTTAGCCGACGAAAAGGCCTCGCGTCTGGCAGGCCGGTTCACGCGTCCCGAGGGTGACAACCTGCTGCTCGATGGAACGTTGGGCGGCCGCTTTGGCCTGTTTCGATTTGGCGATCGTTCCAACGGTCCGTTCCGTCACGGCATGCAATTGGATATCGAAGGTTCGGCGCAGGTGCGGCTGGACATGGAGGAGGAGGCCGACGTCCGATCGGTCGACTTTCGAGCCGGCGTGCCGTTGTCCTTTGGATTTGGACGCTGGCAAACTCGAGTGGGATATTACCACTTGAGCTCGCACACAGGCGATGAGTTCCTACTGAAAAACCCTGACCACGATCGTTTGAACTTTTCCCGCGACGTGCTGTTCGCCGGAGCTGCTTTTTGGATCACCGAGCGGCTGCGGACCTATGGCGAAGTCGGCTGGGCGTTTTATTCGGACGTCAGCGAGCAGTGGGAGTTCATGTTTGGCATCGAATACATGCCAACCGCCCCCACGGGGTGGCGAGGGGCTCCGTTCGCCGCCGCTCACGCCCATCTCCGCGAAGAACTCGACTACGGCGGCAGCCTGACGCTACAGGCCGGCTGGGCGTGGCGTGGCCACGATGGGGCATTGCTGCGGTTGGGCGCCGATTTTTACGAAGGCAAGAGCCAGCAATGGTCGTTCTTCGACAAATACGAACCCTTGATTGGATTTGGAATGTGGTACGACTACTGATCGATCGGGCCGCTCGCGTTGACCAATCCCGAGGCCTGACAGATACTTACGACAAGTGATCCAACGTGGCACGGCCTGTCGCGGACCTGATCGGATCCCTAAACGAACACTTTGAACCGCCTTTGATTGCTGGAGCATCCCGCGTCTGATGACCACTGCCGAAACACCTTCCCTGAAATCCTACTGCCTGGATGTTGCCGAGCGCGCCCATCGTGCGTCGCGCCAGCTGTCGACGTTGAGCACCGAAATTAAAAACCGTTGGCTGCTGCAATCTGCCGACGCGCTGCTGCAACACGAAGCGGAGATCCAAAAGACAAACACTCTCGATTTGCAAGCAGCAGCGGGGTTTGGCTTGACCGACGCGGAAGTCGATCGGCTGCGGCTGACCAGCGACCGGATCGCGGCGATCGCCAAGGGGCTCCGCGAAATCGCAGCCTTGCCCGATCCGATCGGCCAGGTGATCGAAGGCTTTCGCCGTCCCAACGGCCTGCAAATCATCAAGCGCCGGGTCCCGCTGGGCGTCGTCTTTTTCATCTACGAAAGTCGCCCCAACGTGACCGCCGACGCGGCTGCGATCTGCGTCAAAAGCGGCAATGCGGTGATCTTGCGAGGGGGCAAAGAGGCGGCGCATTCGAGCGCGGCGATCGTGGAGATCCTCAACAAAACTGCGGCCGAAGTCGGTCTGCCAGCCGACGCGGTGCAGTTAGTCAGCACCGCCGATCGCGACGCGGTCGGCCACTTCCTCGAGATGCACGAACTGATCGACGTCACGATCCCGCGCGGCGGCGAGAGCTTGATCCGCCGCGTTGCTAGCGAAGCGACGATGCCCGTGATCAAACACTACGACGGCAACTGTCACGTTTACGTCGACCGCGATGCGAACCTCGATCAAGCGGTCGAGATCGCTGTCAACTCGAAATGCCACCGCATGGGCGTCTGTAACGCCTGTGAATCGCTGCTGGTCCACCGCGACGTCGCAGATGCCTTCCTGCCGCAGATCGCTGCAGCGTTGGCTCAGCACGACGTGGAGATCGTTGGCGACCCGCAGACCTGCCAGCGAGTCCCCGCGGCGTCGGCAGCGACCGAAGCCGACTGGAGCACCGAATACCTGGGCCCCAAGATCAGCGTCCGCGTGGTCGACGACCTAGAATCGGCGATCGAACACATCAACCGCTACGGTTCGCATCACACCGACGCGATCGTAACGAAGGACCTCGCCGCGTCGGAGCGGTTTACCGACGCGATCGACAGCGCCGCGGTGATGGTCAACGCGAGCACACGATTCAACGATGGCGGCGAATTTGGACTCGGCGCCGAGATTGGCATCTCGACGGATAAATTCCACGCCCGTGGCCCGTGTGGACTGACCGAGCTAACCAGCTACAAGTATGTGGTCAACGGCCAAGGGCAAGTGCGAAGCTGATCGACCGCCGGGGCGTTCGCTAGCGAGCGTCTGGGCGTACCGCGGAGGAAATCTTCGCGGATGATTTTATAAGCCAAGGAAGGCGAATATGTCCGACGAAATACTGAGCCAAAACCAAGTCGAAGATCTGATCCGCGCGATGGAATCCGAAGGCACCGGTCAGCCCAAGGAGAAATCGGCGAACCCCGCCGCCAATCCCGCGCCGCGGTCAGCCGCATCGGCGTCGCGGCACAATGATCCGCGGATGCGGCCGATGAATTACGATTTCAAACGGCCTGAACGTGTTGGCAAGGAATTGATGGGGGCGATGCGGTCGTTGCACGAAGGCATGGGACGCGCTTTCAACGCCAAGCTTTCCGGGCTGTTGCGCAGCATCACCGAAGTCAAATTGGTCAGTGCCGACCAGCTGACCTACAGCGAGTTCGTCTATAGCCTCGATACGCCCACCTGCTTCTGCGTGCTCGACGTCAAACCGCTCGAAGGCAACTGGATCCTCGACATCGCTCCCACGCTCTCGTTTGCCGTTGTCGATCGCATGCTCGGTGGCGACCCGCAACCCAATGACTTGCCCAACCGGGCGCTGACCGAGATCGAACACCGTTTGATGGGACGCGTTACCAAGCTGTTCCTCGATGGCATGCAGTCGACATGGCAAAGCGTTGTCGAACTGGAGCCGACGCTACGTTCGATCGAAAGCAATCCACAACTGGTGCAAATCGTGCCCCCGAACGAAGTGATCGTCTTGATCTGCTTCGAGGTCACGATGGGAAAGAACCGCGGCATGATGAATCTATGCATTCCGTACAACACGATCGAACGGTTTAGCAGCCAATTGTCCAGCAAGGGCTGGGGAGGCTATTCCAGCACTCCCGCGACGCCGCAAACCAAACACGCCTTGGAATCCCAACTCGATTCGGCGCTGGTGGAACTGACCGTGACGCTCGCTCGATCAAAGATCAAGACGGGCGATCTGTTGAGCATGGATGTCGGCGATGTGATTACGACCGAACATCTGATCGACAAACCGCTGGAGGTCGCGATCCAAAGCGTTCCCAAGTTCAAAGCGACGATTGGAGCGTTGAAAGGGAAGAAAGCGGTCCGGATCCGCGAACACGTCGATACGCGCCCCAAGGCGTCGCAGGGTGACGCGGGACCAGGGTGACGCGGGATCTACCGTGGAAACGGGTAAGCACGCGCGACGGCGTCGCATCCCCACAGCCTACGAAAAAAGCCAACACCGAAGTTCGATGTTGGCTTTTTGTTCGAGCACGGGAACGATCCAAAATTAGATCATTTCCTTCAACGCCTTCAATGGGCGAATGGTGACCTTCTTCGACGCGGGCTTTGGTTGCAACCAGATCTCTTCGCCGGTTGCAGGGTTGCGTCCCTTACGCTTTGGCTTCGCTGGTGTTTCGCGAACGGTTACCTTGCAAAGACCGGGAATGGTGAATTGGCCAGGCCCCTGGACTGCGGTGGCAACTTCGGCGCTCAAGGCGTCGAATACCGCCGCGATGTCTTTCTTGGTCAACTGAGTCGACTCGGCGATTGCGTTGAAAATTTCTGTCTTGGTTGGAGCTTTTCCTACCATGAATGGTCCTTTCTATCGGTAGAAGGTGTTTAAGTACGTTTCGTAGTGTTTGCTACCTTTACGGCGAATTGGCAAAGATTACGTCGGAAAGTCCTGTTTCCGCAAGTCGCCGCATCACGGAAACCCTGCATTTTCCAGGTTTTTAGCAATTGCAGCGGCATATTACGCGGAGATCGACGCCACTGCGAAGACCGCCCCACCCTACAGAGGGGACGATTGAGGCAAACCGCCGCAGAGCAAGCATTCGGCGGGATTCGGCTCCCGCCGTCCGATGGACTTCACACAGCGTGTTTGCTTAGCTTAAATCGCCCATTTCCGCGAACACGATGTCGTTGACAGCCGCTTGATCTTCTTCGTCCTCGTCGTCATCCGACGCGCTGTCGGCGAGCGTAGAACTGGCAGCTTGCTGCTCCCAAACGTCGGCCGATCCAAGCGGCAGGACGATCGCTGAACTGCTCGCTTCGCCCTCAGCAAAGACAGCGGCCGCAGTGCCGCTGGCGGCCGAAGTGCTGCTGACAGGTGTGAACTCGGTCGCTGCGGGCGTGTTGACCCGGATTAACATGAAACCACCCTGTTGCCCTCGCATATCGACGGCATTCGAATCGATGTCAAGCACAGAGGAAATTTGGCCACCATCGGTGCTCGTGGTGCTGGTCGCGGTCACGATCACCGAAGAACCATCATCGTTCAGCGTGACCGCTGGATCGGCAAGTCCCGATGCCAGCTTGGAGACCTGCAGATTAAAGCCTGGAGTATCCCCGTCTTGTACGACCGCTAACACCACGCTCTCACGCGATGTGCTGCCGAACCAATCGCGAATCGCGATATAGGATGGGTGCATCGCACCAATCTCAATCGTCGGGGCGGTGTAATCCCCATCGTCCATGTCCGAATCGATCGTGAAGACTTGGTCTTGTTCAGCACCGATCAAAAATGGAATCGCCGGAACCGTCAACGTGTAGCTGCCCGGGGCCTGATCGGCAAACGAGAACGTGCCCGCAGCATCGACCGTCACGGTTGCGTTAACCGCATTGCCAAAGTCGTCAGTGCCGGTCAGCGTCACGTCGAACCCGAACGCATTCAAGAACGTGCTCTCGATCGTAAAGTTGAAGTCGCGTGGCACGTAATCGAGCACCGTCACCGAGACGGTTGCCGACGCGGTCAGCCCACCGGTCGTCCGATCCATGATCGTGTAGCTGAAGGTCTCGGTCCCGGTAAACGTTCCGTTGGGAGTGTAGACCAGCGAGAGGCCATCGGAACTGATCGTCACGGTCCCGGTCAGATTCGCGCCATCAACCGCGGTGATCTTCAACGTTTCGTTGGTATCGACTCCTGTCGTGTCGTTGGCCAACACGTCTAAGGTCGTCGAACCTGCCGATTTGCCAACTTGAAATTCGTCCGTGACAGCGACTGGCGGATCATTCACCTCGGTCACGGTGAAGGTGATCGTGCCGGTTCCGGTGTCGCCGTCATCGCTGCGAATGGTATAGGTGACGGTTTCGGTGCCATTGAAGTTGGCAGCCGGTTTGTACTGGACCGTCCCATCGCTGGTGATCAGCGCGGTCCCGCCGTTGGATGTCGAAACGATCGACTGCAAAGTGATGTTCGATTCGTCGGGATTGGCAGCGCGGTCGCCCGTCAACACGTCGAACGTCGCCGCGGCGGCATCTTCCACGACGGTGAACGTATGCGTTCCGGTGCTCAACGCCGAAACGTTCACCGTTACCGTCGCGGTGCTGGTCAGACCACCGGTCGTGCGATCGCTGATCGTATAGCTGAAGGTTTCGGTCCCAGAGAAGTTGGTGGCCGGAGTGTACTGGATATAGCTGCCTCCCGAAGCGATGGTGACCGTTCCACCGTTGCTGGTCGTGCCGACCGAAATCACTCTCAGCGTTTCGTTTTCATCGGGAGTGATAATATCGTTGTCCAACACTTCCAAGACGTTCCCCGTGCTACCACGATTGATGTTGTCGAACGTGTCAGCGACGGCGGTCGGCGCGTCGTTGACCGGTTGCAACCCAACGGAAACCGTCACGGTTTGGCTGGAGCCGTTCTGATCTTCGACCGTGTAGGTGAATTCATCGGCGCCATTGATATTGGCCGCGGGGGTATACGACAGCGATTGTCCGCCCTCCACGATCGTGACCGTGCCACCGTTGAGCGGCGTGCTGGTGCCGACGATTGTCAACGTCGTTCCAGCGGTCAGTAATTGATCGTTGCTCAACACGTCCATCGCGTTGTTGGCACTATCTTCGTCGAAGTTGTAGATGTCATCGGCGGCGACAAACGTGGAAACGATTTCGATCGAAGCGGTCCCAAAATTGACTTCCGACGGTTCCAATTCGTCGTCGCTACCATGGACCAGAACTTCGGTTCCGTTTCCGTCGGCGGGATCACCGGTGAAGACCAACACCCCGGCATTTAAGGCTCGAAAATGAATCGAAACCAGCCCCGCTTCCAAACCAGGTTGCGAGGTAGCAAACGCCCCCAGTTCATCGATCAAACCGGGCGTCGCCGCGGAACCGAGCCGAGCGTCGTTGAAGAGCGAGGTGAAGGTGAAGGGGGATGCGGCGATGTCCTCGGCCGTATCGGTCGGATTGATCGTCAGGTTCGTCCCTACAGGTTCGGCGAGGTTCTGGTTGTAAAGAATATCCAAGTAGGCAGCGGCAACTCCCTTGAGCGAGCTGATCAGCCGATGATCGATCGCAGTGATGTTCAGCAGGAATTCGTCACCGCGTTGCAACTGAGTGATCGGATTGCCCGCGAGATCGGTGAACGACATCTCCAACGAAACCGTCGTCTCGCTGCCCACGTTGACGCTGAACGAATTGTCGCGGCTGTTCCCCGCTTGGTCGGTCGTCTTCACCGAGAAGGTCTGATCGCCCAATTGCGACGTTGTCGGTGTCCAGGTGACGACGCCGGTCTGAGCGTCGATCGTCATCCCCGCGGGCCCATTGGCCAGCGAATAAATGACGCCGTTGCCTTCTTCAGCTTGTGTCAGGTCGATGGTATACAGCGATCCCGCAGTCGCTTGAGTTGCGATTTGCGTGGTGATCGCCGCCGGAGCCGAAGAATCGTAGACGACCGTAATCGGGCTGGTCGCCGCACTGGTCGTGCCGCCGCTGGTCTGCCGCGCCGAGATCGAATAGGTACCGTTACCATTGGACGCCAATTGCGTCGTTGTGATCTGGGTCGTCGTGCCGGTGGCCACCGCCGTTCCGATCACGGTGCTACCGGACAATAACTCCACGGTCGAACCGGCGGTCGTGCCGGAGATCGTGAAGGTTGGGTTGGTGCTACTGGTGATCCCGTCGCTGTTGCTGACACCCGTGTCGCTCGCCGCATTCAGGGTGACGCCTTGCAACGCCGACGCCTGTACGGTCACGCTAAGGGTCTGCAGATCGAAGGCGGTCGAATCGGCTTGCGTCACCGTGCTGCTGGCCGCTTTAACACCGACCTGCACCTCAAACGTACCGACGAAACCAGCCGGTGGCGTCACGGTGACCTCGCCCGTCGATTGGTTGACCGACGTCGTGTAGCCAACCGAACCGACCTTAAACGCAGCGTAGGTGACCGCGTCCCCTTCGACATCGGTACTGGACAATTGGATCGTCGCCGCCTGACCAGCGGTTGTCGCAACGTCGCTCAGATCACCCAGAAACGGTTTACCGTTAGAATTCAATTGATTGTCGGCGGTCACATTCACCGTGATCACTTGCGACGTCTGATTGCCGTCGCTGTCGGTGACCGTGATCGTGACGTTCACCGGCCCGGTGCCACTGCCGGTCGGTTTCAGCATGATCACCGAGTTTTCGTTATCGGTGAAGATCGACGCTTCTTCGATCGTGATCTGGCCAAAGGCATTCGCAAACGCTGTCGTCAGGCGGCCAGTGCTGTCGGTCGGCACCTCGCTGATCGCGTCGCGGACCGCTTCCCCTTCAACCAACTGACCAAAGATCGAGTGGTTGAAATCGAGGTGTCGCGAGTCCCCTTCGGTGATGAAGAACTGCGAATCGTTGGTGTCGTCGCTCGTCTTCGCGTACGAAAGGATGCCCGTCGCGTTGTGCTGAAGATCTTCGTGGAATTGATCGTCGAAATCCCCCAGGTCCGAACCGCCAGCGCCCGTCGCTGTCGGATCGCCAGCCTGCAGGACAAAATCGTCCAAGATGCGATGGAACGTGATCCCGTCGTAAAATCCGTCCTCGGTCAATTCGATGATCCGAGCCGTCGGCCGCTCGGCCCGTTGTTCGTACAACTCGAAGACCATGTCGCCGTAATTGGCGATCTTCAGCCGCAAGCTGCGATTGCCGCTGATCACCGACGCCTCCAACAGGCTCGGGTCCGAACTGGTCACCGTCACGGTCAACGGTTGGCCATCGGGATCATAGGCGTCGATCGGAATATGCAGCGGAGATCCCACGCCCACCGTTTGATTGCCCACTGGGACAAAGCTAGGTGTTTCCCCCTGCGGAATCGCGATTCCACTGCGTTGGGAGATGTCGGCCAGCGACAGAACGCCTTCGACCTCGGTTCCGTCTTGGAAGCGCCAAGTCGGGAAACTGGAGATCCCTTCGGCAGTTCCGGTCGCGTTGAGCGAATGATCGGGATTGGTGACTTCGACAAACGGCAGGTAGTTCTGACCGTCTTCAAACAATTCCTTCTGGTCGGTGCAGTTCGGACACCAGGCCGCTCCGAAGAAGACAACTCCACCATCACTGAGCGCTTTGGCAAAAGCGACAAGATCGGGCGCGGCTTCCCCTTCGGGAGTGGTTTCCCCTTCGGCGGTCACGCTCGACGTCAACGCGTATTGAACCGTTTCGTCGCTTGCCGGAGCGATCGGTGGCAGCAGATCGACATCTCCGGCCATCAATTGACGATGCTCCAAAGGTTCCAGCCGCAGGAATCGCGAACCGCTGGTTCGCGGTTCGGCAGGTCCTAGCAGGGCATGAATCCAACGGCGCAAGCGGGTCTTGGATTGTGGCTTTCGAGATTCGGAAGATCGTTTTGTCATAGCTGTCAGCAGTTCAATCAGGAAAAAATCCACCAGGGACAAGCGAATTCAGGTCGTCGACTCCGTCCCCTAAGCCTAATACAGGACGGAAATACCGAATCGCGCAACTCACCCAAACTCACTCAATCGGAAATTTTCCCGTGACAAGACCAAGTGTATCGGCGCAATCCGTATTCATTGCGCAACTTGCGCAACCGGAACGGCATGCGTTCGCCAGCAAAACCGGCGATTTCATTCCGTAAAAAAGACGCATTTTTGACGGCCGGGGGCAGCAAAAGTTCCCAAGTTACGACCGCAACGCTCCTCTCGGGCCGCCTAAATCCCAAGTCGCCCTCGCGAACCAACACCATGCAACGCCCCCCAACCGTCGCCGCTTTCCCGTCGCGACGGTGAAGGCCTCCAAACACGCCTGGCCGAGGACAGAAAAAACCTAAGCCGTTTACCCGAAAGCACTTAGCACAAACACACAGCGTTCCCGCAAGGAGGGAGAGATGGTGAGGTGCCGGCGCAGCGATCCGCCCCAACGGGCAACGTCCGACGGCATCATGCCCGCAAGTGATTTGTCACCCTAGAGAAAGTCGATCCGCGGTCTCCCGATCGATCGTGGGAGGCAATAGCCGCGAAATTCGCGAGGCGGATCGTGGCAGGTCACGCAGGCGTCTGGGCACACACGAGGCTAAAACAGGGGCTGCTCAGACTGTGGATGCGACGGGAGGGGGGTGCCATGGGACGTCGGCTTCACGAAAACTAAAACCCTCTCCGAGTGCTAAATCCGGAGCGTCGCGGTGTGGGCATACTTGGTCGGCTCGTCTTTCGCGTCGATGAGGTTGGATAACTCATCCGTCGCGAACCGGCGCGACGAGCGCTTTCACGCAGCGCAGCTCCCGCCGCGTGCGCCATCGTTTGCAGCAAAATCTGCCCCATCGGCGAATTCGCGGCGTTGGCGACCCGGCGCGAATTCTCCTCGTACCAGTTCGGCGCCGTGTGTTGATGGCGGCGGATGTGTTGCCACAGGAGATCGGGGCGTTCGCGGCCATCGATCAATCGTTGCAGCGATTCACGAATGTTCAATTGGTCGTCGAAGTAGCTGCGCGAATCATCGAACCGAGCCCGCTGAAACTGCTGGGCCAGATAGTGGATCGCTTCGGCCAGGTCTTCGGCCTCTTTGAGCTGTTGGCGGCGGGAATCGGCGGATTGCTGGAACCGGCGAATCTCTTCGTCCAAATGTTTCAGCCGCGCGACCAATTGATCGTCGACCGGATCGGGAGACTGAGCCGCCCGCTGCTCCAAGGTCAGCGTTTGGGTTTGATCCAACAAACGCCGGTAATGTTCGACCGCCTCGGCGTAGAACGGCCCCTCGCTATCCAACAACTTGTCGATTTCGGCTCCGGTTTCGTGGGTCTTCACGACCGTCTGTTCCAACTGCTGCAGAAGGTCATCGCGTTGGGCTTCGCGGGAGTGAATCTGATCCAGCACCTTATCGAGCCCCAGCTCCGCCGACACCTTCTGCTGCGCCCGCTCCAACCGATCCAACAACTGGTTCAGCGAATTGCGACGTTCGGCGATCAATTCCCGCATCTTCTCGGGCACCTCGCTCAAGAACTCGTAGCTCTTCCGCGCCTTCGGATAATCGATCAGTCCGCTGACCCAACGATCCATCCGCCGTCGCCATCCCCGCGCGGTGTACTGCGGCGTTCCCATCTTTCGTTTGTGCAGATACTGAAACAACCGACTGCGTTGATACGCCGGCAGCTTGGCGATCACATCGTGCTCGACTTCGTCCAAGCTCGATTCGGCACGCTGCAGGTTGATCTCCGCCACCGCTGCTTGATCGGTCAGCTGTTGGAAAGCGGGATCGCCGGCAAGTTGTTCGCTGAGCTGTTTGCTGAGCGTATCGCGTTGGCCGCAGACGGTTTCGAGTTTGTGATTGAGCGTCTCCAGATCGTGCCGCAATTGAGCCTGCGTCGATTCCAAACGTTCGTGCTCCTCCTCCAACTCGCGTTGCCGCATCTCTTTCCGCAGCAGCACATCCCGGATCGCAGGCTGGATCTCGCGCCAGACCTGCCGAACCGTTTCCTGACTGAGTTCGGGAAGATAGTTTTCCGCCAGTTCAACCAACGTCTTCCCGCGTTCACGGACCAAGGCATCCGATTGCTGCAAGAGCTCGCGTTGTTGGGATTGCAACGCATCGCGTTGGCGTTTGGCATTCTGAATCGCAAGCGAGATCTCGCGAAGCACTTCGGAACCGGATGTTGGCATGGATATCCTGCGACTGGCTACCAATTGGTAATCTGAGCGGACCGCTGCAGCTTTTCGCCGCTGCGGGTCGGGATCTGAACCTGCTCTTGGGTCTCCCCGCGACGCTTCACCGCAAACAAGGTTTCGTTCAACACGCCATCGGACACTTTGTCGTCCCGCAATCGCTCGTAGACATCTTTGGGAACGCGTTCAGCCCACCGAGCCACCAACTGTTGTTTGCCGGTTTCCGCATTGCGAATCGTTTGCCGCAGCACTCGCCCCTCGGGAGAACGCATCTCGACGACCACGTAATAACCAGCCTGACGTGTCCCTTGGTCATCCGAAAAATCGCGTTCAAAAGCCGACATCTCGCTGCCACCCGAAACGATATGGACTTCGTACTGGGTTTGCATCTGTTCCCACAATTGATTCAGCCGCTGGTGGGCCGCAGCGGCCACCGAGGGGTTGGCCGCGCCGGCGGCTTGCACTTCGGCCATCAACCGCGAGGCTTCAGCCGTCGCGTCCTGATCGACCGAAATCGAAGTGATTTGTTGCAAGAGGACTTGCGATTGCTCCACCTGAACCGCTGCTGCCCGCTCCGCCCTCACCGTCGGACTCAACGGCGCCCAAGGAGACATGAACGCATACCATGTGAGGGCCAACGCCACCGTCACCGCCGCAGCGCCCGCGGCCACGCGTCGCCGCAGCACATACGCGTGAGCCAACATCGATTCCAGGCCGAACTTCGGCTCCTTCAACACATGCATCGTGTCAAAGTACTGTTCGATCGCCGCATCGACCTCCGCGTCGCTAACCTGTTCTCCGGTCACCTTGGCCGATTCGATCAATTTGCGTCGAATCTCGGTCCGCACCTCATCGCGACGCAGCGCCACTTCGGCTGTCTGCCGATCCTCGCGCATCTGACGGGCAACTTCCAGAACGCGAAGCATCTCGGGCAACGAGAGCGCCGCGGCCTCGTCGGTCGAAACGTCCGCCGATGCCGACGCGCCGGCACGACCGGCGAGCCGTGGATCGGTCGCTTCCTGAGGAGCGTTCGAAGATGCGTTTTGTGATGCGGTCATGGCTGTGGTTATCGTAGCCTAAGACGATGGCTTGGCAACGGCCGCCTCTTCGACAATTCCACGCACCGTCGGCCACAAGATGATCGCTTCGACAATCATCCAAGCCTCCAAAACCAACGTCGCACAGCCGATCACGATCACGACCCAATTGGGCGATTGCCCTTCGGGAGGGTTCAACCAACCTGGCAGTTCGATCAGCATTGCCCAAGCCGGCATGATCAACATCATGACCATCGGGATCACAACGAACCAAACCGGAATTCGGCGACGCCACAGGAAGAACGAGATCACTAAGAACGCGAGGCCAGCCAGTAATTGATTGGTCGCTCCAAACAGCGGCCACAAAATCAGGCCGCCTTTGCCCGCGTTGGCCAGCGTCATCTCGGCTCCGGGCGCTGGCAACGCCGCGATCGCCAGGGCCAGGGTGATCGCAAAAATCGTGGCCCCGTGTTTATTGGTTAACCAGGTCATCGGATTCGCCGACACCGCAACATCCTCAGCCCCCGATCCGCGGACAAACGTCGCGGCCAGCTCCTGCACGACATAGCGTTGCAAGCGACACGCCGTATCCAACGTCGTGCCCGCAAACGACGCGACCAAGACGCCCATCAGCGCGATCGCGATCGCTGGCGGGATCGACAACGCTTTGAGAAAGTTGGCCGAGCCGTCGACGAATGCGCCCACCTTCGCTCCCAAACCTTGAGCCGATTGCCACGACTGGTAACGGGCTTCGTAAGCGGCCGCGCCGGTTACGACCGGACCGCCACTCATCTTCTCGGTGACACCTAATCCGATGCCCGCCACGCAAGCCAAAATCACAAGCGTCGCTAAAAAACCTTCGGTCAACATCGAACCGTAGCCAACGAACTGCGCGTCGGTCTCACATTTGATCTGCTTGCTGGACGTTCCCGACGAGACCAAGCAATGGAATCCACTGCACGCCCCGCAGGCGATCGTGATGAACAGGAATGGGATCACCGCCGGCGCTCCCTCTGGATTCGCCCGAACCGCCGGTGCTGAGATCTCCAACGGCACCCGATCGCCTCCTTCGGACAACGGGGCTCCACCAAACAAACCGGCCACGCCAAGTCCCACCACAATTAAGCCAAGGGCGGTGATCAGCTGCAACGAATTAATGTAGTCGCGCGGCTGCAATAACATCCAAACCGGAAGCACCGACGCGACATACGAATAGACCAACAGGATCAACACCCACGTGATCACCGACCATTCGGCCATCGATTGGTTCAGTGTCCCCAAGACGCCTGAGTTCCCGTAGATCAACGTCGAGTACATCGCGATCAACGCAATCAACGATGGCAGCAACAGATGCACGTTCTTGCGATGCAACCACACGCCGATCGCCATCGCGATCGGGATCTGCACCAAGCAGGGAATGATCGATGCAGGGTACTGTTTGAAGACCGCGGCGATCACCAAACCAAAGATCGCCAACACGATCGTCAGCGCCATGAACAGAATCAGCAGGAACAACAACCGGACGCGGCGATTCAGCACCCGACCGGCGACGTCGCCCACGGTCTGACCCTTGCTGCGAATCGAGACGACCAGGGCGCCAAAATCGTGCACCGCACCGACAAGGATCGATCCAAGTAAAACCCAAACCAGAGCCGGCAACCAACCCCACATGACAGCGATCGCAGGACCCACAATGGGGCCGGTCCCAGCGATCGACGTAAAGTGATGGCCAAACAGCACCGAACGATCCGTCGGAACAAAATCGCGGTCGTCGTTTAATTCCACGCTGGGGACGACCGCATTGTCGTCCAACTGGAAAATCTTCCGCGCCAACCAACGCCCGTAGGTGTTGTAAGCGATCAGATAGGCCACCATCGTGCCCAACGCTATCAATAGAGTCGTCATTCTCGGTCCGTAGTTTCAAATACTCGTTGCAACAAGGGGCGTATTATTCACCAAGTCGCAGAGGCTGGAAACTGGTCGACCTGGAAGCGACGCCCGAGAAGCTAAAATTCGGCGCTGTATCGGCCGGTCATCACCTGGCGAATTTCAGCCGTCGCCGAGTCGATGTCCTGCCAGATCTGTTGCACCGAAGCCGCCCCCTTGGTTCGCTCCTGCCCCCGAATCACCGCGTCGGTGCGGCCCTCCTCGCGGACCGAAGCCTGCGCCGCTCCCACGCTCGCAGAATATCCCTGAGGACCGTAGAGAGCACCGTCGTAGCCTCTTCCTGCACGGTATCCGCCGCCATAGGAACTGTATCCGTACGATGTTGGACTGTTCATCCCGGTCCGCACCGACGATCGCATCCCCACACCTTTCATCGACATCTCCGCCTCGCGTAACATCCCCGAGATATCACGTCCGTATTTCAGCAGCGCGGGGTCGACATTTAACAAAGGCAAACCATCGATTTTGCGGGCGTATTTGTCGTACCAGATCGCCGCCTGGCCAAACGTCTTGACGTGATCGGTCTTCGGTTTGTCGCGAAGATCGTCCAACAGCGTCGTGACGCTCTTGTAGTACTGCTGCGATGCGATGCGAGCGGCCGATTCTTCGGAATCGGATCCCGATGAAGCAGCATCGTTAACAGCGGCTCCCAGCGAGCGTGGCAGTTCCAGCACGCTCAAGACCCGACGCGTGCCGGTCGCGGAAAGCTTGCCACGGAGAAAAAAGGTGTTACCGCTAACCGAAGGGGCCCAATCGCGAATGTCTTCAAGCATCGCGCCTTGGCTGCCCAGAATCTCGATCAACAGCGGCTTGCCCACCTTTGCCAAAGCTTCCGGCGAAGCTTCAAAATCGACTCGAATCGCGCCGATCGTTTGGTCTTCCAAAGTGATTCCCAGCGTGATCCCCTGCACACCGCTGATCAGTTTCGCAACCGCGGCGGGAGAGAGTCCCGAATCTTTCAACGATTCCAAGTTTGGGATTGCCCGGGTGACAGCCCCCTGCGAAACCAACCCACTAAGATCCATCGCCATCACGATCGGCGTACCGACTTCGGCCGCATAAGCGAAGGCATCCTGTAGATAAGGAGACATCCTTTGGCCGGTGTCCAGATCGGTCGACTTCAGCCAACGGCTCACGTCCTGGCGGTTTGCCGGAGTGTAGGTTCCCATCAGATTTGGCCGGACCTGGACGACATAGTGATCGTCGGGCAAACGGGCTGCGCTGCGGCCGGCGATGTTGTCGATGCTGCCACCAAAACGGGTCGCCACGGTCGTGACGTTCCGCTCTCCGGTGAGTTTCACCAACGCCAGCTCCCAGACCGATTTGCCAAACTCATGATCCGATCGTCCGGCCAAGATGACTTCGGTCGCGTCTGGCGGCAGCGCCGAAACACCCGCGTCGTAGGCCGCTTTGCGTCGCGCCACCCAACGCTCGCGATCCGAAACGGGCGATCCAAACGCCTTTTCCGCGTTGATCAAGATCAACGTGTTGGCATCCGCAGGAATCCGGTACTTCATCCCTTCGAACTGAGCACTCGACTCCGAAACCGCCAACAACGTAATGACGACAGACAATAAAAACAGACAGCGATTCATGAGTTAGATGCCCAGGTCAATCCGGTCAACACGAGAAGAAATGGCGCACGGGGACCTTTCGCATGGATACGAAAGCCCTCGATGCGGCCAGCACAGGACCCGGATTATAGTTGCTGTGTGATGGGGCGTGTTCGATGATTCAGAGATCTTCATCGTGGAAATCGCGGCGTCATGACGCGCGAACGGGGCTTTGCCACGTTCAATCGGTCAACGCAGAGGGGCCGGCCGTGTCGCCACCTCCGGTTGGTGTCGCGTTGGATGCCTCTTTCCCCGTGCCTGGCAAATTCAACTGCAGACGGCTGAACGCTTGCTGCTGTTTCGCCGGAACGACGACGCCACAGCTGACGATAAATTGAATCGCTTGATCGATCGTCAGGTCCAAATCGACAGCTTCGCTCTTACGCACCGTGACAGTAAACCCTGTCACCGGCATCGGCGAGGTCGGCATCAAAACGCTCAGCACCGGCTCGTTCGCCGCCGCGCTGATATCCGCCATACTCTGACCGGTCACAAATCCGATCGACCAAATCCCTTTGCGTGGGTATTCGACGGCGACGACGCGGTTGAATTCGATGTCCCGTTCGCTGAAGACAAAATCGGTGACCTGTTTGACCGACGAATAGACGTTGCTGACGACCGGCACGCGGCCGATAAACCGATCCATCGCGCGGACAAAAAATCGCCCGATCCCGTTAGCAAACATCCTTCCCAGGAAATACAGCAGGATCAGGAACATTAACAAGAAAAACGGGACGACCACCGTACGCGGCAGGTAGACCAATTGGACGTAGCGATGCCAATACGCCAACGCCGTCTGCGGCACCGGTTCGTAGGGGCCCAAGCGATGCAGGTTTTGGTCGACATAAGCGACGACATAACTGGGCAGAAACTTCTTTCCCGTCGAATCGGCGACATAATCGCCCCCCGCGGGCTTGGTATCGTGGATGTCCTGCATCTTCCAGACCAGGACATTCCGAATTCCCGATTCCAGCGGTGAGAGGACGTAATTTTCGGTCGTGTTCCAAGCCCACACGAACAGCAAAATCGTCAACAACGGCGGCATGACGATTCCCAAGCCGTGCAAGATTGCGCGGCGAAAGGTGGTCGCGGTGCTCGGCGATCCCGCTGGCGATAGCTCGTCAGTGTTCGAAGGGTTCATACAAAACTGCTGGTATTTTTGCGTCAAAAATGGAATTCAAGCAGGCGCCGATGCGCAACCTTCGATCGAACATCGGCCCTGCCGTGCCATAGCTTAGGTTTTTATAGGGGACCGAGAAAATAAAAGTTCGTTGCCGAACCGCGCGATCTCGATATAGCTTAGTTTTTTCCCACGCCGCGCGCAGTGGCCGCAACGCAAACTCGCGTCGCACCAGCCGCCAACAACACTCGGGCAACTTCGCTTAACGTCGCTCCCGTCGTCATTACGTCGTCGATCAGCAAATAAGTACGCCCCTTGGGGTGGTAACGTCGGCGTACAGCAAAGGCGTTGGAAATATTGCGAGCCCGTTGATCCGCTGCCAACTTTCCCTGTTTGGTCGTCCCCCGAGTGCAGCGGGTTGCTGTATGCACTGGCCGCCCCAAGACACGGCCGACCTGCTTGGCCAACGTTGCCGCTGGCACCGTACCACGTCCAAGCCTTCGTCGCCAATGCGAGGGAACGAAGGTGACGATTTCGGGGATGGGATCCAATCGACTCGCGATTTGCTGCCCCAACAGCTCTCCCAAAGCCATCACCAACGGCTCGTGAATGTATTTTTTCCCAGCGATCACCGCCTCACGCATCGCCCCTTCGTAGCGTCCCAAGACGACAACCTCCTCAAACGGCAGCTTTTGCTTGCCGCATCGATTGCACTTCCGCTCCTCCAACCGCATCGGTTCCATCGGCATCCCACAGCGACGGCACCAATGCCGGCAGCTGCCCCGAACTGCGTCGATGCAAGCATCACACATTTGGACGCTCCGCGTCGGCAAGAGCGCCCCACCGCACAGTGTGCAGGTGGGCGGATAGACCATTTCGAGAAAGGCGTTGGCAACCGACAGCGGCAGCCGCGACCAAGCGTTTCCGTCGCGCAGACCGCTCCTCACCGCGGACTGCGGCGACGTCTTGGCCGCCATCGATGGAAACTTCCGCTGGACCGCCACGCGTTCCTCCCGCTTTACGGATCACACGAGCACGCCGCTCCGACGTGCATCCCACCTATAACGCGAGAAGTCTGCGGTTGTCCGATCCCGCGATGAAAACTTTTCCCCTGGGCACGTTCCCTGCATCACGATTTCGACGACGTCGCAGCGTGGTGCGGCCGAACCCGCGATGAAAACTTTTGTCATTACCCGAGCCAAGCGACAAATCTGGGGAATCCTCTCCCCGATAGATTCGCTAACATGAAATCCTTCCCCTTCACTCGATCCGATATCAAACGAGTTTTTCAGCGAATGAACCTTCACAACTCCACGCACGAGCAACTTCTCAGTCCCCGCGGCACCCGGGCTTCGGAACAACCGATCAGCCAATTGATGTCTGCCGCCTTGGCCAACCCAGGAATCATTTCCTTGGCCGCGGGATTTGTCGACAATGCCACGCTGCCGTTGGAGTTTGTTTCCGAAGCCGCCCAAAACGTGCTCAGCGACACCGCCACCGGGCGGTTGGCGCTGCAATACGGCACCAACAACGGGCCGCAGGAACTTCGCCAAGCGATCGCGCAGCGGAACTTCAGCAACAACGCCGACGATCTGGCCGATCGGATGATCCTGACCGCTGGCAGCAACCAATTGCTGCACCTGGTCGCCGAATGCGTCTTCGACGAAGGGGACATCGTGCTCTGCGCGGCGCCCACCTATTTCGTCTTCTTGGGGCTGTTGAAGGATATGGGCGTCCGCGCCTTTGGTATCGAAGCGGATGACCAAGGGATGATCCCCGAATCGTTGGACCAAGGCTTGCAGCAACTGGCCTCCAACAACGAACTGCACCGGGTCAAATCGGTCTACTTGATTCCGTATTGCGACAACCCGGGCGGCTCGACGGTCCCCGAATCGCGGCGCCACGATCTGATCGCCGTGATGAACAAGTGGCAGCAGCAATCGCCGATCCTGTTGTTGGTCGACAACGCCTATCGCGACTTGCGTTATTCGGGCGAAGACATCCCGACGCTGACCGACCTCGGTGCCGACCCTGAATTAACCGTCGAAAGCGGGACCTTCTCGAAAAACTTCGGCCCCGGAATCCGCGTCGGTTGGGGCGTGATGCCTCGCTGGCTGTTCGATTCGGCCCGCCGCTTCAAATCGGTGATCGATTTTGGTTCGGCTCACCTGAACCAGCAACTGATGCTGAACATTTTGAAATCGGGTCGCTTCGACGAACAGGTCCAGCGACTGCAGACCGCTTATGCGGGCAAACTGCAAGTGATGTTAGAGGCCTGCGATACGCACTTGGCAGGAATCCCAGGCGTCGAATATCGGCGACCGATCGGCGGCCTATACGTCTGGCTGGAACTGCCGCCGGGCGTCGATGCCGGCTCCGATTCGCCACTCTGGAAACAATGTATCGAGCGCGGCGTGTTGTATGTTCCGGGCGAGTTTTGTTACCCAAGCGAAGGAGCCGCGGTGCGGAAGAACACGATCCGACTCAGCTTCGGCGTCCAGCCCGAATCGCAAATCCGCGACGGCATCAAACTGCTCAGCGAAGCGATCACCGCCGTCATGAACCCCGCCAACGTCTAAGCCGGGTTAAGCTCTATTTTCAAGGACGCCATCAGCTTTGGGATTCTTCCGCTGGCGGCGTCTTGTTTTTGTCGGTCCCTTGCCACCAGCGACTCAAGCCGCTCCAAGCGTTGCCGATCAGGGTGCCGTTAAGTAGATCTTGAGTGAGCGTCGATTTGGTCTCGTCGAAGTTGTTCCAGATCGCTTCCAGATAGGGCTGGCTCGATTCGGCCAACGTCGTCCACAAACCGCGAACCTGGATCTCGGTCAACGCATCGGCGTAGTGACCGACGATATGTTGATCGATCAGATTGCCCGCGACCACGACCGACGAGAGCGCCCCCTGGGAGACCAACGACAGGCGGTTCATGCTGAACATCGTCATCGTTGTGGCGACATCGAAAACCGACGTCTCCGCCTTGGTCGCCGCCGTCTCCATCTCCTGCCAGATCCTTTTGATCTCGGCTTGCGGAATCGTGGTCGTTGGATCGATGCGGTTCAGCGCCGCGCGCGTCTTATCGATCGTCTGCTGCAAGCCTTGCAGATTGATCGGCGGGGCATTAAAGGCATCGGCCCCTTGGACGCTGGTTTCCTGCAACGCGTCGATCAGATCGGTGACGTGATCAATCGTCGATTCCTGATCGATCAATCCCTTGCGTTTCAATTCTTCGCTCAACTGACGCATGTACGTGCTCGACCCATACGCGACGTCACTGATGATTGCCAAGACCGTCATCGGCGACATGTGCAGCGTCGCCATTCCGGCGAAATCGAGCATCCCGCCGACGGTCTGACGAGCCATCAAACCTTCGGTTTGAGCGTCGGCCGAAGCCGGCTTGTGCGAGACGACCCCGCCGACATCGTGGACCACAAAATCCAACGACTGTTGGACGAAGACCCGATAACTTTTGGAGGACCGGAACGCCGCGGGGATCAACCGCGCGGCCGATTCGCTGGCAAAGCCGCCAACCAACGCGGAAACCGTCCGTGCCGAGCGTTCCGGCAGCGACAACCCGAAAAGCAGCGTATCGATCAGGCTGCCCGAAGGAGCGGTGGACGCGGGCGAGTCCAAACTTTCCGGGCCGTTGGGAAGCGATTGGGGCTGCGTTGCAAGATCGGGCACCACCGGAGCCGTATCGTCCGACTTTACTTCGTCGTCGCCACCGCTGCTGGCTTGGGAAGGATCGAAAGGCACAGCGTCGACTCCTAGAAGAAGCGAAGATCTACAACGGTTGAATGGCGGATAGCTTCAAGAGACTTCCGTCACCGGTGATATCCACAGCGTCGTTTTCAATCACCGCAAGTATCATAACGTTTTGATCTTGGTAGGGCATCAGATCATCCAACAACCCAAACAGCGTGATCGGTTCGGCGGGAGACGATTCGCCGATGTACCGCGCCAATTGAATCGAATGGTATCCCGGACGTGATTGCGCTTTGGTCTTGCTGCCCAATTTGGCGACAAGAAAAATCCCGTCGCTGCCGCGCCGCGAAGAGGACAACCACTGAGGCGCCAAGCCCGCCAACGATGTCATCAGCTGTCGATCTTCCCCCAGACTGGCGAGCAACCGCGCCGCCTCTTTCTTCGGGTGCTTGGAAAATGGATTGTCGGAAACGGATACCGCCAAATCGGCCAAGCCACGATACAGCGAGTTTCGGTTGACATTAAAGTCGGAACTCCCCTTCTCGGTTTCGATCGCTAGGGCCAATGCTTCGCGCGCCGTTTGCAGCCGCTGTTCGACCACCGACGGTGCGGGTTCGGGATCGATCGCCGTAGGCTCGTCAGCGGCTACCGCAGGCATCTGAGCATCATCGGCCGCGACCGATTCAGAATCGTCCACGTTGGGCAGGTCGATCGATTCAAGCAGTTCGCTGTTTTCGTTGTTGACGACAAAATCCGACCCACCGAAATCGTTATTCCGATCAACGTTCATCGGCACAAATTCGCCGCTGCCGCCCACGACCGAACTGCTGCGATTGCTTGGTGGCTGGAACGGCAAGAACTTTGGAAATTTCTCGGGGAAGCCAAAGTAGAGGATCGCCAAGGCACCGCCGATCCCTAACACACCGCCCCCAAACCACTGGATCAACATCTTGATGATCGATGGCTTTTGGCGACGCCGAGCACGCGGCTGCAGTCCATGGGCGGACATGTCAAAACCGGCAGGCTCCATCACCGGGGCATCATCGAATCCGGGGTAGGGATTCGATTCGTATTCCGCGGACTCCGTCGATTCGACCTCCGTTGCGGTTCCCCCTCCCCAGCCACTTGTCGCAGCGCTGGCGTCAATCGCAGCGACGGCCGCGTGAGCGGGCCCCGATCCCGGTGAAACCACTTCCAACGCAGGCGCCAATTGATTCGCAAAGACACTTAATGCATTGGTCTGGCCACACCAAGGACAACGCACCACGGCGTCAGTTCCCGCCGCCGATTCGGGCATCCGCACCGGATCGTTGCACTCGGGGCAAACGACCTGCGTCACCAGACTCGCGACTCGAGAACGTTTGGGGGCTGCAGGAACGCTTTTCGTCGCAACGTCCAGCTCCAATTCGTCTTCCATTGCGCTGTCGTCGACATCGTCCACCGCAGACTCGCGATCGAATTCTGTAAACCCAAGTGGCATTCCAATGGTTTCTTCTTCTGCGGCAAGCGGTTCTTCGCTGTCCGAGGATTCGATTTCCTCCGAATCGACGCTCCCGATCAATGCGGCAGCCGCGAAGGCATCATCGTCGTTCGACGCGGCATCCGATTCATCGTCGCCATCGATCGACTCAAACTCCATGCTCGGCAATTCGATCCCATCTTCGTCACTGATATTGTCGACAAGATTTGCCGCTTCGGCATCCAATTCCGCTTCGGCAGCAAAAGCAACAGGCTCTGAATCCATGCTCGCTTCCGCCGATTCTTCCGGCTCCAGCTCCATCATCGGTAGCGAATCGTCTTCGTCGTTGTCTGTTTCGGAATCGATCCCCGACAATCCGGGA
The DNA here is from genome assembly GCF_007753095.1 of Rosistilla carotiformis. Classification (NCBI taxonomy): domain Bacteria; kingdom Pseudomonadati; phylum Planctomycetota; class Planctomycetia; order Pirellulales; family Pirellulaceae; genus Rosistilla; species Rosistilla carotiformis. Next base: position 1,386,701 of record NZ_CP036348.1, on the reverse strand, counting down.
GCGACAACGTCCGCATCACCTGCTGGTTGCATCGAGTCGTCATCCGAAGCATCCTCCGCGATCGGGTCCGACTCAAAATTTGGCAGTTCCTCGTATTCGTCCTCGTCGCCCAAATCCATCATCGGCAGCGCTGCGGCCGACGCATCAGGAAGTGGTGAATCGGTGTCGGCTGGCTCTTCGTCAAACGCGATCGGTTCGGACTCCAAGCTCGGCAGCTCCTCGGATTCGTCCCCCGCGTCCAGTTCCATCATCGGCAGCTCTTCGCTCTCGTCATCCGTTTCCAGGTCGAGCATCGGCAGCTCTTCGCGATCCTCATCGAAACTCAGCAGTTCGAGCCCTTGATCGTCCGCCTCGGTCTCGCTGTCAGAGGCATCGGCGAGAATCTCGCCTTGGGAAAACTCATCCTGCGCGTGCTCGTTGAAGATCACTTCCGGCTCTGCCGCGTCAAGCTCCGCTTCCGGCGAGGCAGGCAAAAATTGTTCGACTTGGTGAACCGCTCCACAGTGAGGACACTGCAGCGTCGTATCAGAACTCGCAGATTCGGGCAGGTGAAGCGATTGGGCGCAGCCGGGGCAGTGAACGACATTCATGTTTTCGACGCAGTCTGCTGGAATTTCGGAATAGGACGAGAGGACCTTCGAAGTATGCTTCGACGTAAGGGCGTTGTCAGCCCTTTGCTTGCCCAGCCGAAACCAAATTGCCGGATCTGGCCAGGAAAGCTGCAACCATTGCATCAATCGTAACGATTCGCCGATGGAGCGTGGCTTGGCATCGTGTTCGATTTTACAACTTTTTCATCCCCACCGCCCCTCAACTAGATTCCGTCGTCAACGACGCCAGGATTTTCGGACAAGCGGCCTCAAGCATGTTCAAGACGAATTCAAATCCCTCCTCACCGCCGTAATAGGGGTCGGGAACATCGCCCGGCCACGCATCATCCAGATAGCTGCTGAGCATTTCGATCCGGGCGTCCGAACCGCCATGGAGAGCGATCAGATCGCGAGCGTTCTCGGCATCCATGGCGATGACACGATCGAAGTCCTTTAGATCATCCGCCGTCACCTTCCGCGCTCGACTCGTCAACTCAAGTCCCCGCTGTTGCGCGGCGGCTCGCATCCGGCGATCCGCCGCCTTCCCGGTGTGAAAGCCGATCGTGCCCGCCGAATCGATCGTGATCCGGTCTTCGAGGCCCTCCGCTTCGACCAACCGCCGCATCACCCCTTCGGCCGCCGGAGAACGGCAGATATTCCCCATACATACAAACAAGATGCTGCAAGGTTTCAAAACGATCGCTCCGTTGAGTCCCCGCATCGCAGGGTAGTGGCTGAGTTACAAATACGTGACGCGACGTCGGCGGTCGCGACGAACCAAAGCTTCACGCGGCGTCGCCACGAGAATTGCCAAGTTTACGCCAGTCATCCGCCAGCACCTAGAGTGCCCCAACGAGCTAGCAGAGCGACGAAGAGGGGATGGCACCGCGGCCACAGCGCGCGAAGCTCTCGACAGGTATCCACACACCGCGCGACCGTTATACTGGCGGCCATGGAAGTGATCACGTTGCAATCGGGAAGCAGTGGCAATTGCGTGTACGTCGAAACCGACGGCGTGCGGTTGCTGTTCGATGCAGGGATCAGTGGTCGCCAAGCCCAAGAGCGACTGGCCCAACATGGCAAAGACATCCACCGCGTCGATGCCTTGATCATCTCCCACGATCACAGCGACCACACGAGCTGCATGGGCGTCTATCACCGCAAATTTGGCCTGCCGATCTATTGCACCCCCGCCACGCACGCGATCGTCGACCGTCGCAAACGGTTGGGGCGCGTCTCCGACGTCCGCCACTTCGATGCCGGCGAAACACTCTGGTTCGGGCAGGTCGCTGTCGAAACGCTCTCGACGCCTCACGACGGAGCCGACGGCGTCGTCTTCATCATCGATAACTCGCGTCGCCGATTCGGGATCCTGACCGATCTGGGACACGTCTTCGATGGGCTCGAAGCCGCAGTCGCCTCGCTGGACGCGGTCTTGATTGAAAGCAATTACGATCCCGTCATGCTCGCAGAAGGCCCCTACCCGCCGGCGCTGCAGGAACGGATCAGCGGTCCCGGCGGCCACATTTCGAATCTCGAAGCGGCGCGACTGCTGCAGCGCGCCGACAGCTCCCGATTGCAGTGGGCCTGCCTGGCGCATCTGTCGGACGAAAACAACGCTCCCGACGTCGCATTGCAAACGCACCGCCAACTGTTGGGCAGCGAGTTCCCGGTCTCGTGCGCCGATCGCTACCTAGCGACCGATCCATTAAAGGTCGAAGATCCATGCGAAGGGATCGTCGCGGTCTGCGATGCCGACGAGGAAACATCGTCGAACGATCACCGCACCGATGACGCTTCCCAACCGAGCACGCCCGAAAACGCACAGTCCGGTAAACGCAAATCGTCCCGCAAACGGATCGCAGCGGGATTTAATCAGCTGACTTTTTTTGACGACGCTTGCCACTGAGCCGGTGATGCTTTTCGTCGCGCGTCAGATGTCCCCAACGCAGCGACTCATCCTGCTCGTAACGTTTCCCCAGCGTGATTGCCGTCAGCGCCTTGCACATCTCAAAGCCGAGGTAGAAGGCATGCGAAGCGTCGACCTTTTCCCCCTGCTCGGTTGCCAGCAGAGCTTCGAAGATCTCAAACGGATCGTCGCCGACCAGGTGCAGATCGCGAGAGACCAACCTGATCTCGTCCCCCTGAGCGAACAACCGGAAGTTGTTGTCTTTGATCTGATCGGCCAATTGCTCGGTATGTCCGGCGGGCAGTTCGCTTAGACGCGGATCGCGCAACATCACCAACGCATCGCTAAGGTTCTTTGGCGGAATCCGCTCTTTGCAAGCCGCATAGACCATCCGCCGAGCCAGATCGCATTCGGCGACGCTGCTGCGAGCCCAATTGATCACCTGGGTCGTCAACACGCTTTGAATGCCCAGTTCCTGACAGATCCCCAGCAGCAGAAAATTGACGCCGGCGGAGTCGACGTCGGTTAATTCGCTTAGATTTCCGATCCCCATCATCATCGCCGCGTCGGGATGCCGCCGCCGCGTTTCGATATAGCGATTCAAGCTTGCGGCAAACCCAAATCCGATCGGTTCCAAGATCGGATCCAACCGGATCGGCACGTTCCGCTGCGTCAGATATTCAGCCGTTTCGTCCATCGTTTCGATCGCATCGGGAGTGTCGGGAATCACGACCACCTCGGTTCCCCAATCGACTGCCATCTCGCGGTTACTGCGATTGACCGAAAGGACCAATTCGGCACCGGCGGCGCACGCACCGGCCGCTTCGAACGGATCGAGCGTATCGATCGAGACGCGCAAGCCGAGATCGCGCAACATCGGCACGACTCGTTTGATACCATCCCATCGCTGTTCGGGATTGCATCCCAAGTCGATGATGTCGGCGCCGCATGCGGCATAGCCACTTGCGAGCGCCAAAAGCTCGTCGACGGGACGACTGGGAGCGTGATTAATTTCCGCCACAATTTCGATATCGAAGTCGTTGAGCGATCTTTTTTTGCTAGAAAGCGAAAAAAAATTTGGCAGATCGCTAAGGTCTTTGGGACCGCATTGGACGGGCACATCCAGCATCGCGGCGATCTCCGCAAGACCTCGAACGCAGTAGCCGGGCAGGATCACCTCGGTCGCTTGCGCCGGTACATCCAAATGTCGTGCAAGCCACTTTGGCGTAATCAGAGCCGCCACAGTGATCGGCATCACGCCGATCGAATAATCGAACCCAGCGCGAGCAGCAACCGATTCAACAACCTGCCTCAACGAATGCTCGGCGAGGCGGCCGGTAATGAAGTGGTAATGGCATCCCAAACCATCGTTTTTACTTGCGTTTTCCATGCCCCTATCGTGCGCAGCCGGGGTTAAAAATGGCAAGCGAGATCATCAAAAGATCGCCACAATTTGCGAAGATTCTGCATGGCATCGGGTACGCCAAGAGTGGTTGTTGGCGAAGCGCAGCGAGCGACTGCAAAACGTCACATCGCGACATTGGCATTCGCTCTCAATCGCGATCCTCGAGCGATGCGATACAGCTGTCGCGCCGTGCGGCGGAACAAACCATCCCAACCACCCTGCGGTCGCGGCAGCCAAAGGGTTGCGATCGCGTGAGTCGAACGCGCAACGTCGACCGTAAAATTTTTTGCGATCACTATTGACCAAATTTCAATCGAGCATAAAAAAGCGTTCAGGAGAGACTCAATAAATGGCAAGCGTCGCGTGCGGCGAAAGTCATTTGTGGCCGGGGTCTCTCTTTTTTTATGCGCCGACAGAAGAATGGACTCACCGCTTTCGAAGCTTCAGATAGCCCCAGGTTTGCAGCGGAAGTAAGACCAACCAGAACGAAGCTGCGTAGGCACACGCGATGCCCCACGTCGAATAGAAATAGCCCGCCAGCCAAATCGATGAGGCTGAAATGATCATTGCCGGGATCATGATCATCAATGGCGGAAAGCGACGCGATAAGATGTAAAAGGATTGAATCGCTGACAGATGGTTTGCCAAGCAACCGAGCCCTAACATCGCAACAATCTCAGGCGACACAAAGCGGTTCTCGAAACGGGAATCTAACCAAGGCAGCAGCATGACCAGAAGGGTTAAAGCAACGAAAGCCAACACCAGCAAGGCGGACGAACTGATTGCAATCTGCCGCCACATCGTCCCGGCTTGTTCTCGTTCGCCAGCCCCATGCAAACTTGCAGCAACCGGGTACTTGGCTTGCACCCAGGCCATCGCAAGCATCTGGATTGCTGCGGTCGCGGTTAACGTCATCCCCAATCGTCCCGCCTCGGCGCTGTCCTTGCTGAACCACAGGATGATCAGCACAAAACATTGCGTGGTAACGTAGTAGAGCACGCCATTGACGGCCACCTTCCACTGGAAGGGAACGACATCTTTCCGCCACGAAAACTCCGCGGATTGGCCCACTTGAGCCAAGATCGGCTTGAATACCGGTCGCCCATGGACGGCAACCAAGTACCCCGTCCAAAGGGTCTGCGTTGCCGTTGCGGCAACAACACTCCAAATCCCCAGCCCCATGGTCAAGCAACCCCAGACGACGAGGCTGCCCGAGAACGCCTGCAGCAGGCGAATCCGATAGACCGTTTCGCGGAGCCCAATCCCTTCCAGGATTGCGACATCGGGAGACCAAACGACCGTCAACGCGGCACAGGGAAGTACCAGCACCAAGGGCCAATGCCAGGCGACCGGATTGGTGAACTCCAAATCGCTTAGCACATTCCACCCCATCAACAGCGCCACGCCCCCGTAGACCACACCGGCGGCAGCGAACCACCGTCGCGATGCTCGCAGCAGTTCCGCCATCCGCATTGCAGCGCGTTGCCAAGCTTCGTCTTCCAACGCGGGAGGAGAGTGAACGTTCAGCGACGCGGCCTCATGTCCAGCAAACGTAATCAGCACACTCAACAGGCCCAGTTCGAAGAACGCCTGAATCGTCAGAAAACTGAAGATTCCGTAATAGACGCCCTGTTCGTCGAGAGACAAATAAATCCCGATCAGACAAATCGTCAGCGGCCCCGACACAACCTGCCAGATGCGGGCCGCAAGGACCCAAAGCAAAGACCGGTCGAGCTGGAATCGCTTCGCCAAGGCAGCCAATCGGCGGTTCATTTTTAATGAAGGGACGGGACTCATTCGGGCGGCTGAGCTTTCGTGGGGGAGGCCATCAAGTACTCGGCCAGATCAATTAGCTGTCCGCGAGTGAGTTTCAGATGCAAGTTGGCGGGCATTATCGATTGCGGTTGCTTCTGCAGTTCATCCACCTCGTCGCGCCGAATCGTCCGATCGATCCCTTGAGCCGTTCGAATGGTGACAGCATCGTCGGTTTGGCTGATCAATACTCCCGACACAATCTGGCCGTCGGACGACAATAACGTGTGCGTCTCATAGCCATGAGTGATTGCCGCGTTGGGAGTTAGGATAGCGGAGTAGAGTGCCGAAGGGGAAAGACGCTTCCCAATGTCGGTCAAATCGGGACCAATTTCTTTTCCGATTCCGTTGTACCGATGGCAGCTGGCGCAATTACCGGCATCGCGAAAGACGATAGCGCCCGCGGCCGCATCCCCTCGTTCGCGAATCAACTGATCCACCAAAGGCATCGCCATCGCTTCGCCGGACTCCTGCGACGCCAACCTTTCCGCAGCAGCGTCTGCGACCGATTGCACCGGAGACGCCAACAACACATCGCGGATGGAAACTTGGATTGGTGCCGGCAGATCATCTGTCTGAAGGTGTTTTAACAAAGCCGCTTGTCCGTCGGTCCGCGCCGCCAATCCGTCCGCTGCCGCAATGCGTAGCTCCATTGGCAACTTGGACCGCAACGCCAGAGGCATCAGCAGCGGAACGGCTTGCTTGCCAGCCGTCAAACTGACCAGATGGATCGCTTTGGCGGCACGCTCCGGTTCGGATGATTCCATCGCATCGATCAGCGGCTGTGCCGCGTTCAATTTGAAAAGCACCTCGGCCGCCCGGACACTTAAGGTGCCGCTTGCATCGTCCAACAGACGCGTGGCAAGTTCATGCGCGACATCGACGATTGCGTACCGTTCAATCAGATCGAGCGATTGGGATGTGTAAACGTTGGACCGGACAAACAGCAGCAAAGCGTCCGTCGCCACGGCGGAAGTGGAAGCGTCGCGGGCATTGAGCCTGGTAAAGACCTCTTCTGGATGGACGTCGTAGCCCTGGTCCACCAGGCTTCGCAGCGCGAGCTGTTTTTCAATTCCCGAATGAAAGTCGAACGCACGCAGAAAGCGTGCGTGTTCCGAGCGCGGAAGCTGTGGCGAATTCAAGATTTCAGCCAGCAAGCTACAGGCCTTGCGGGCTCGCGAACGCCAAACAAGATTCCGCCCCGCCTGGCTGTTCCAATTCGATCCCACCGCGGCCAACCACGCGTCGAAGCATGCATCCGCATTTTGATCCGATCCGATTCCCAATGCCTCCAGATACCAACGATCCTCTCCATCATATTGTTGCGCCAGCTCGGCCCAACGAGTTGCCGCAGCAGGGGATTCGCTTTCACGCAAGGCGATCGCAAGTTCACGGCGCACTTGCGGCGAAGGGTCGCGGAACAACGACGGCAACGCATCACAAACGTCTCGCTGCAACTGACGCGCTAGCCGGATACTTACGATGCGAATTCTGGGGTCCGGGTCCTGTGCTGCTTGAGCGAGCACCTTATCAGCTTGGTCGGGCAGATTCCCCAAAAACCAAATGGCCCGAGCGCGATGGATGGGGTTGTCGGATTGAGCCAGTTCCCCAAGGGGCTCCACAGCGGAATCCCCAAAGCTTTGCAACGCTTGCCAAGCTCGATAGCGCGTCGCGGCATTCGGATTCGTCAGGGCGGCCACCGCTGCGGGAACATCGTCTAGTTGCAAGGAAGGGATACGATAGCTTCCATCGTGATCGGCGGGCGTGATCCGAAACAAGCGTCCCCGCTTGGTGTCACCCATCATGTGACCGCCGACTCCTGGATCGTACCAATCGGCGACCAAAATCGATCCGTCGGGAGCCACCTTGGCATCGGTGGGGCGAAACCATGAGTCGCGCGCGCCCAACAACAAGTCCTTTCCTTGACAACGGAAACCCGCCAAGTCCGCTTCGACATCGTAGGCTCGGCAAACATTCACCCCGGCATCGGTATGAATCAGATTGCCCAGCAATTGCGGCAGAAGCTCCCCCTCGTAGCACGTAATCCCCGCCGGGGCGCCACCTCCGGTGTGCAACAGGCTGGGGACCACACCAGGGTCGTCTAAGTGCCAGTGTTGACGCGGTTTCTCAGCGCTCATCCCCGTCCTTTCCGTATGCCAACCGGCCCCGGTCATTTCATCCCGGAAGCCATAGTTACCGAATTCCAGAACATAATTAAGACGCACCGAAGCGTCGCCGTCGTCGTTATCGGACAGCCACATCGAGCCAAAAGAATCGACGGCCACCATCCAGCTGTTGCGTAAATTCCATCCGAGCGTTTCAAAATGACTGCCATCGAGATCGCATCGAAATAGCATCCCTTCTTGGTAGGGAAGCTGTTGCGTCGAAACAACATTTCCAGCGAGGTCCACGATCGGCTTGCCCTCCTTATCCTTGATTTGCCGGCCCTCGTTTCCAAAGTTGAAGTAAAGTTTGCCGTCCGGACCAAACGAAACCGCGTGGATTCCGTGGTCGTGCTGGACTCCCGAAATGCCGGAAAACAAGGTCTGTTTTTCATCTGGTTTGTCATCGCCATCGGAGTCGGTAAATCGAATGATCTTGTCTCCAGCGGACACGAACACGTGCTCCCCTAAGACGCAGACTCCGTGGGGCGAATTGATATCCGGACCTTGGTAGAAGACGCTGTGTTTGTCAGCAACCCCGTCCGCGTCGGTGTCCTCGATAATGACGATTCGATCGCCTTGAGGACGAGCATCTTCGTGATGCTGGCGATAATTGGCGATCTCACAGACCCAAACGCGGCCCCGGTGGTCGATGTCGATACTGGCAGGGTTGATACACTGAGGTTCGGAGGCAAATAGCGTCACCGTCAGCCCCTCCGCGACATCGAGCCCAGCAACCGCCTGCGAAGGCTCGCGCATCGTCGTATCGAATCCGGGATCCGGAGTCGTCGGCTTGGCAAAGCGATTCCAGATGGCAACAGAAACGACCGCGAGGCCCATGAGAGCCAGGACAGCGAGCCCCATCCGAAGACGTATGTTGTTTAGCCAGTGCATGGTGCTGCTGTATTGCGGTCGATTTATTCGATAGGATAGACGGATCGAGAACGACGATCGAAGCTCCGTCGGTTGCCGATTAACGAGTTTCGAAGCGTATAATACCACGTCTCTCACTTTAGGGAGTTGTGGCGTGGAGAGTGGAGATGATGAACGTCCGGGTTGCTTCCTTGATTGCCGCGACTCTCCTGGCTGCGAGTCAGGGGGGATGCAAACGCGCCCCTGAAAAAGTCGTTTCCGAGTTGCCTGAAATAAAGGACGTTCCAATCGTGGAGCTTCCGCACACGGCCGCTTGGGGGTCGTTTCGTGGACCGGGCATGGAAGGACACGCCCCCGACCAGCCTTTGCCCACCTCATGGGGAGAGGACCAAAATGTTCTCTGGGCGAGAGACTTGCCTGGCCTTGGGCATGCATCTCCGATTCTTGTTGACAACATGGTGGTGTTGCCGACGGCGATGGAGGAACAGGAACGGCAGCTCGTGATCGCGTATGATCGCTCCGATGGTCGTGAGCTGTGGAGTCGCGTCATCCACGAGGGGAACTTTGTCGACGAGAGCCAGTTGCATCAAAAAAGCAGCCAGGCAAATTCAACGCTGGCCTGCAACGGCAAGCAAATTTTCGCAGTGTTCTTGAACGATGCGAAGGTTGTTCTCTCGGCGTTGGGACTCGATGGAACGTTGCTTTGGCAAACCGACGTGAGCAAGTTTCAGTCGAGAAATGGCTTTGGCGCCTCCCCCGTGCTCTACAAGTCACTCGTCATCTGCCCAACGGACAACAACGGCGGCGGAAACATCGTCGCCATCGACGGTGCTTCGGGCGAGGTCGTCTGGCGCACCGACCGCGGTGCCCACAACACGTATTCGTCCGCCAATGTTTGCTTCTTCGGTGAGGACCGGGATGCTCAGCTGCTGATCAGCGGAGGAGAGGGAATCACCAGCTACGCCCCCGAAACAGGGAAGATCAACTGGGTCGCTCACTCCGAATGTGATGTCACCTGCGGAACGATGATTTGTGGTGGCGATTACACGTTTGCGTCGGGGGGCGTCCCTGGGAACGAGACGATCTGTTTAGATCGTCTCGGGACGACGATCTGGACGAATCAGGTGAAGGTCTACGAACCCTCGCTTTTGTACGTCGAAGGATACCTGTACGCGGTCACCGACAATGGCATCGCGTATTGTTGGGAAGCGTCCACTGGAGAGGAGTGCTGGAGGAAACGCTTGGGGAAAAACTTCAGCGCGTCCCCTTGGACCTGCAACGGGCTGATCTATGTGACCAATGTTGTGGGGGACACGACCGTTTTTGAAGCCAACCCCGATGAGTTCAAAGAAGTTGCCAAAAACCACCTAGGCACCGATTGCTTTGCCTCTCCTGCTATCGACGATAGCCGAATCTACATGCGTGTGGGAGTCGAGGGTGAGAACGGTCGCCAGGAAAGACTCTACTGCCTCGGTGACGAATCGTAGCCGCCAGGAAAACCTTGTCCCGCTTTCGCAATTCTTTACGAAGCTTCCTCGAGCAGCTGATCGATCCGTTCTTTGTAGCGTTCGCTATTGATACCGATCGAGTGCTCTGAACGCACCCAGCGCTGGGCTGCTTCGGAGCAGCGCTGCCAGGTCGCAGCATTCTCATTGAGTTCGCGAAGCCGCTGAGCGGCAACGTCGAGGTCGTTGTCGGTCCCCCAACCGGCTCCGGACGCCGAAAGATAGCCGTCGAAATCTTCGAGGGAAACGATCGGGGTGCCCGCTGCAGAAGACTCGAGAATCACATTCGGAAAGCCTTCAAATTCGGCTGCCCCTGTTGATAAGTAGGCTAAGGCATTGTGGTAGCGCTGGGGCATCTCGGCGTAGGGCACGAAACCAAGAATCTTCACGTTGTCGGGCACCGCCTCGCGAAGCTCTTGTTCAACAATCACGCTTCCTGGGTTCAGGATCATTTCAAACTGCAGCTCGGGGCATCGTTTCGCAATCTCCAAGCACAACCAAGGCCGCTTGTGCCAAGTATCGTACCGGCCGATCCATAACACAGGCCCCTTGGAATGCATGCGTGGCTTCAACGGGGCCCAGCGGTCAATCGTGATGCCCCCTTTGATGCGATGGGCTTCAAGGTTCAACGTCCTCCGCACCTGATCCTGCTGCCACTGAGTTTGACAGATGATTGCCGAGGCGAGGCGAAGTGTCTCCTGACGGGCTTGCACGGTCTCCCCGTATTCATTGCGTGCGGTGACCTGCATGTCGTCAGAAAAGGAGGGAGCGTCCGCGTTGGAAACGATGCATGCGATCGACTTTGCCCCGATTTCATTTGCTGCGCGGATGCAAGCCAGTTGGTCGCTGCCCGTCCCAAACACCAAACAGATAGCCGGTTCGATTTGGCGAATGTGCTCCGCGATGTGGGTTGCTATCGGACGACGATCTCGAAACGGACGGGTGACAGCGAGCAAGGGAACCTGCCACGCCAATCGCAACAAGGACCGAACGCGAACCTGCTTGAGAGCTTGCAGGTTCAGACTCTGCGACACCTGAAGCCGGATGCTTTTGAGCGGGTCCAGGATGGTATGCAGTTCGACATGATCCACGACCGCGTTGGCTGGTCGTCGCGATTCGCTCAAAAGGATGGAGATCGCCAAGTCGTCGCTAGCGCAAGCCAGCGTCCTAGCAATCGTCCACATCCCCGACTCGAGCCCCCCGACCGTTGTTCCCGATCTACCTTGAATCGCCGGATAGGCATTCAGACCTAAAAAACAAACCTTTTTCGCTGCGGACATATTCGAAATGAAAATCTGGGGGAGCGACGGTCAAATGGCGGTTCACAGGTGCGTCAACTCCGTGCCCTTTTGCCTCCAGCAAGCCTGGAATGCTATACTAAACAATCTTTGATGTACCTGCTGCAGAAATCTCATTCCGGTTTGACGTTAATGCTGTTACCCAATCTGAAACGAATGGTTCGGAAACCTTGGGCTTTCACTCTGGTGGTCATGGTAGTCGTTTTGGCAACGACTTCCACTCAGGAAGCGTCTGCATATTCGCCTGAACATCCAGATGTGGTCCGCATGATCGATCGCGGGATCGCATTCCTGCGTTCGCAAGAGAAGGAACATGGGCACCACGAGGAAGGTGCCAAAATGTTGAAGGCCTATGCCATCTACAAGGTGAATCACGAACCCGACGACCCGCTGGTCCGCGAGGGTGTGGCAGCCGCAGTGGCATACATCGAAAAACAAACGAAAGCGAAATCGGTCGACCACTACATGTCGTACGCCGGCGCGTTCGCAATGCTGCTGTTGATCGATGTCGACCCGATTAAGCACCGATCCGCGATTGAGCGGATGTCCCGCTACTACTTGGGGTTGCAAAAGCCACACGGCGGTTTCGGGTACCCCAATGGCCCCGAAGGGGACAATTCGCAGAACCAATATGCGGTGCTGTCGATGTGGTCGCTACGAAAGGCGGGCTTCGAAGTCCCCCCGGAAATCATGGAACGGCTGGCGATCTACCTGCTGCAAACGCAAGATCCATCGGGAATGTGGGGCTATTTTGGAATCATCGGCAACCGCGGATTGGTCAAGCAGGAACGAACGCGGTTGTCACTGACGTCCGCGTGCGCAGGTAGTCTGTTGATCGCAGGCGACTTTTTTGATTTCTACAAGGACCGGGCGCGTCGCAAGCAGAAAATCGACAATGACAGTGGATTGCCCCCCGCGTTGGCGATCCACGACGAGAAGTCCGAACAGTCGGCCGCTGCGGTAAAAACATCGCAACTGAAGCCCCCCATGATCGAAACGGCCGTGGGCCGCTCGATGAACTTTTACAACAAGACAGCGTTTAAGTTCTCAAACTTCCCTAACTCACTGGGTTTTTACTACTACGCGCTCTACGCCCACGAGCGGTTTATGAGCTTCGTCGAGAACTCGCGCGGCGAATATGAAAACGAGCCGGCCTGGTACAACCAGGGCGTCGAAGATTTAAAACGGCACCAAGACCCCGACGGAGGGTTCGGAGGAGCAGCTGCCCGCAAGGCAGGCATGTCGCCTCACCTCTCTCCGAGCGAAAACACTGCCTTCGCAGTTCTGTTCCTGATTCGCAGCACGAAGAAAGCCATTGGCCAGCTGAGTACCGGGACGATGCAGGGCGGGTACGGCCTTCCCAAAAGTACCAAGGGGATGCAGACCAAGGGGGGCCAGTTGATCGATGCTCCCAAGGCGGGCAGCGTTGGCGGAATGCTCGATTTGCTCGAACAGGGTGGCGACGATGTCGACGACAAGGCGATCTACGATTCGCTGATCCTGTCGAAAGATCCGCAGGAACGAGCCGACCAATTGAAGCGGCTGAAGCGAATGGTCAAAGGCGGCCCCTACAAGACCCGCCGCGCGGCGGCTCGAATGCTGGGGCAGAGCAGCGACATGGACATCGTGCCGACGCTGATCTTCGCTCTGACCGACCCCGACAAAACGGTGCAACGCGAAGCGCGTAATGGCTTGCGTTTTGTCAGCCGCCGTTTCGAAGGCTTTGGCCTGCCCGACGACCCGACGCCCAAACAAGTCGACGCGGCCGTCAAAGCTTGGAAAGAGTGGTATCTGCTTTCGAATCCCTCTTACCTTTTCCTGGATGAGGGCTGATCCTCGCGAACCAACGGAGCCGATCGATGCGGATCTTGATCCTGACCGTCGTCGCGACGATCCTCGCCGCCAACACCTGCCCCGCGCAGGTCGTCATGCTGCCGACGTTTGACACGTTTCAGTATTCGGGATCGGTCTTGGTTCCCGACGGCGGATCGGCTCATTTGGGCAGCATCGGCCGGTCGGCTGAAAGCAGCCGCAACTCGGGCTGGGGTTCGCGATCGACAGGCCGCTCGATCTCTCGCGGCACGATGAGCGCCCACGTTCAGATCATCGACTTGGCCGAGATGGATCGTCAATTGCTAGGCGCCGAACCGGCGGAGTTCCTGCGCCAACAGAAGGCCAAAGAAAACGCGGCGGCCAAGGTTGTCCCGCCGAAACCGATCGATCCGGTCGAGGCAGCGAAACAGCTGGTCCGCGACGCCCGGCGATGCGTGCAAGAAGGCCACCTGAAGGCAGCCGATTATTATTACCGCCGCGCGATCGGCGAATTGCCGAGCGATCTCGCCGCGATCGCTCAGCGTGAATATGACCGCTTCGGCCAGCAGCGTCATCTGCTGGCCCGCCGTCAAATGCAGCCTTAAGCTTGCTGCTTGCTGGCTGGCGGAGTCGTTCGCAAATACAGCTCTTCCAGCTGCTTCTTGTCGACTTCGCTTGGTGCTTCGGTCATCAGATCCGATGCCTTCTGCGTTTTCGGGAACGCGATGCAGTCGCGGATGCTGTCCAGATTGGCGAACAACATCACCCAGCGATCGATTCCCAACGCGATCCCGCCGTGCGGTGGCGCCCCCAGACGCAGCGCGTCCAACAGGAACCCAAATCGCTCCTTCGCCAGTTCGGGCGAAATCCCCAGCAGATCAAAGACCTGTTGTTGGATCCCCGAATCGTGGATCCGGATCGTTCCGCCGCCAGCTTCGCTGCCGTTGATGATCAGATCGTAAGCGATCGCTCGGCAAGCGGCCGGATCCTCTTTCAGCATCGGCAAATCGGCGGTCCGCGGTGCGGTGAACGGATGATGCATCGCGACCCAACGGTCCTCTTCGGCATCGTGTTCGAACATCGGGAACTCGATCACCCACGAAAAACTCATCGCCTTGGGATCGTACAGCTTCAGTTCCGCACCCAATCGCTTTCGCAAACCGGCCAAACCGCGGCAGGTCACCTCCCACGAATCGGCAAGGAACAGCAACAAGTCGCCCGGCTCGGCTTCCAACCGCTGGCCGATCGCCTGCAATTGCTCCGCTTCCAGATTCTTGCTGATCGGCGACCAGAGCGATCCATCGTCTTCGACGCGGAACCAAGCCAAGCCCTTGGCCCCAAAGTCCTGCTTGACGTATTCGGTCAGCTCATCGATCTGACGCCGCGAATATTTCGACGCGGCTCCCTTGGCGTTCATGCCGCGGACCTTGCCCCCGGCGTCGACGGCACCACGGAAGACGCGGAACTCCACGTTCGCTGCGATATCGCTGATGTCGACGATCTCCATCCCAAACCGCAGGTCGGGAGCGTCGGTTCCGTATTTGGTCATCGCTTCGTCCCACGTCATCCGTGGCAACTTGGCGGGCGCGTCGATCCCCAACACATCCTTGGCGACCACGCTGACCAGACCGTCGATCATCCCGATCACATCGTCCATGTCGACAAACGACATCTCGAGGTCCAACTGCGTGAACTCCGGCTGGCGATCGGCGCGAAGATCTTCGTCGCGGAAACATTTGGCAACCTGCACGTAGCGGTCGAAGCCGGCGACCATCAAGATCTGCTTGTACAGCTGAGGCGATTGCGGCAGCGCGTAGAATTCGCCGGGATGCACGCGGCTGGGAACCAGGTAATCGCGAGCACCTTCGGGAGTGCTGCGGCCCAGGATCGGCGTCTCGACGTCGATGAAGTCGCGATCGGCGAAATAGTCGCGCATCAGCTTGATGATCCGGCTGCGAAGGACCATCGTGTCGAGCATCTTGGTCCGACGGAGATCCAAATAACGATGCTTCAGTCGCAGATCTTCGCCCGGCAGATCTTGCTGCGACGGAACAAACGGAGCCTGTTGGCAGCTGTTCAGCAGCTCCAAATCCTTGGTTCGCAGCTCGATATCGCCGGTTGCCAGCTTGTCGTTGTGCTTCCCTTCCAACCGCGCCGCGACGGTCCCGACGACCTTGATCACCGATTCGTTCGAAAGCCGCCCGGCGGCGTCGACAGCCGCCTGACCGCACTCGGGGCCAACAACCACTTGGGTGATTCCGTAGCGATCGCGGAGATCGATAAAGACCGCACCGCCGTGGTCCCGCGTGCTTTCAACCCAACCGCAAAGTGTGACTTCAGTGTCAATATCCTGCGACCGAAGCTGGCCGCATGTGTGCGAACGTAACAATTTAGTGACCTTTTGAGGCGTTTTTGAAATGCTGGGAGGATCCGGAACGCGTCCGGTGAAAACGATCTAGACGAGCATTTTACTTGCGATCCTCTGGCCGGGAAGGTCACCACCGAAACAACCCGTCGGGGCAGGGGATTGACGGTAACTCGCCGTTGTCGGATCGGCAGAGCCACCAGAACCGCCGCTACAGCAGGTGCTTGGCTTTGATTTCAAGATACTGGTTTACCAGCGGAGCGGTCATCTGTTCGGGAAACAGGTCCATCGCCAGCACGCCGGCGTGTTTCATGTCCTGGATCACCTGATTCCGCCAACACAGGATCTCCGCCGCCGCCGCCGCCCGATACAGTCGCTGCGGATCGTTTGACGGATGATCGGCCGCGTCGAACAACTGATGATCACGCAACAGGATCCCCAGCGGCAGATGTTTGCCGACGAGATTCGACAGGTAATCGGTCACCTGACCAGCGTTCACCTCGTCGATCACATTGGTCGCCATCACGACTAACGATCGCTGCTTGCAGTGATTGGAGAGATACAAAAACGCCTTATCGAAACGAGATTCGACCAGCTGAGGGAACTGGTTGAAGCCGGCCTGCAGCAGCCGATTCATCTGCGCCTTGCCGGTCCGAGGCGGGATGTAGGCGTGGATTCGATCGGAGAAGCAGAGCATGCCGACGGCGTCGCCGCGAGCCAGTGCGACGTGAGCCATCATCAGGAACGAATTGAGGGCGTGATCCAACAGCGTCATCCCGTCGTGCTCGTTGGTCATCATCCGCCCGCAATCGAGCATGAAGATCACCCGTTGCGATTGGTCGGTTTGAAACTGGCGAACGGTCAGCTTGTTCCGCCGCGCGGTCGTCCGCCAATCGATGTGCCGATAATTATCGTCGCGGGAATAATCTCGCAACCGCTCGAAATCGTTGTCCTGGCCGATCCGTCGCGACTGCCGCACGCCGATCAGACTCAGTCGATCCTGCCGCGCCAGCAAGGCGTAATCGCTCAACTGCTTCATGTCGGGGTAGACGTTCAGCTTCGATTCGCACGGCAATTCGATATGCCGCCGCCACAACCGCAGCCCGCTGACGACTTCCAGATAGACCGTCGTCAGCTCCGCCACGCCGCGACGCATCGGCGTCAATCGACGCCGAAACGTCAACTGGCTGCGCGACGGCAGCGTCAACGGATGCTGTTCGGGACTGCTGAGAAACCCTTCGGGAAGATCATCCCGCACGCTGCCGCGAAGCGACCGCGGCCCGCGATTGATGACCGTCAGATCGACCGACGTCGGCGCACCGATCGACGCGGTTCGAACCAATTGCCGCTGAGCCGTCAGGCCGCGCGATCCGGGTAACATGAGATAGTCGACCAAGCCGACAACCAGGATCACCGCGTCGACAGCGATCACCGCGTAAGCCCAAGCGTCGGTCAGCGTCACCGCTAGACTGAGCCCCGCCGGGATGATCAATAACCCGATCCACAACCGGCTGGGATAGGTCTTGCGAACCAACGCGACGATCACCAGCGGCAGCAACACCACAGCCAACAACAACCAAGGGTAGTTGGCCAGATGGCCGATCGCTTCGGTTGTGGAATTTGGCATTAAAAACGCAGGTCGGTTAGCTCAAACGATTCGCGGCGATCGGCGAGGCGGCAAGCTCGAACGCTTCCCGCCCCAAATGCTTAAGCACATCAAGCAGCACAGTGTTTTTCTAGTTTAACCGCGCGGGCATCGCCCCGCGCTTCCATCGGCGCGGCCCGCAGAGAGCCTCGCCGATCAACCGAAAAACAAACTGTGCACGCTCACTTAAAAGGTGTGCAAGGCGCGGCCGTCGACGCCCAGTGCCGCTTCGTGCAACGATTCGGAGAGCGTTGGATGGGCGTGGCAGCAGCGAGCGATATCCTCGGCGCTGGCACCAAATTCCATCGCCGCTCCCGCTTCGGCGATCAGATCGCCCGCTCGAGCGCCGATGATGTGAACGCCCAACACGCGGTCGGTCTTGGCGTCGGCCAAGACCTTCACGCGGCCTTCGGTCTCGCCCAGCGTGTGAGCACGGCCGTTGGCACCGTAGGGAGCCATTCCCTTCTTGTATTCGATCCCCGCTTCCTTCAACTGTTCTTCGGTCTTGCCGACCGCAGCGATTTCGGGATGTGTATAAACGATCGCCGGGATCACATCGTAATTGAAGTGGCTCCCCATGCCGGTCATCCGCTCGACGCAGACGACACCCTCTTCCATCGCTTTGTGAGCCAGCATCGCGCCGCCGATGCAATCGCCCAGAGCGTAGACCCCCGGGACCGAGGTTTGGTAGTTGGCATCGACTTCCAGGAACCCGCGTTTGTCGGTCGCGACGCCCGCAGCATCCAATCCGATCTTGTCGGTCGACGGAACGCGGCCGGTCGCCAGCAGCACGCGATCGGCTTCGATCGTCTCGCCCGCCTTGGTCTTGATCACGCACAGATCGCCTTGGACCTTGGCCGATTCGACAAACGTCGACATCTTGAATTCCAAGCCCTGCCGCGTGAAGGTCCGCTTGGCGATCGACGCCAGTTCGCTGTCGATCCCGGTCAGGATGCGATCCAACGCTTCGAGCACGACGACCTTGCTGCCCAGTCGATTCCAAACGCTCCCCAGTTCCAGCCCGATGTAGCCGCCGCCGATCACAACCAACCGCTCGGGGACTTCGGGAAAGCTGAGCGCCATCGTGCTGTTGCCGATCCGCACGCCATCCTCTTCGATCGACGGGAACGACATCGGCCGCGATCCGACGGCGATGATCGTCTTGGCCGCTTTGACGCGAGCGGGCGACTTGCCTTCGATTTCGATTGTGTCGGAGCTGATGAAGCGGCCGCGGCCATTATAAGTCGTCACCTTATTCTTCTTCAGCAGCATGTTGATGCCGCCGGTCAGCGTGTCGACGACCTTCTCTTTGCGGCTCATCATCGTCGGCAGATCCAACTCGACGTCGCCGATCTTCAGACCGTGATTGGAGAACGACGTCTTGGCGTCGTGATACAGATGGCTCGATTCCAACAACGCCTTGCTGGGGATACAGCCGACGCGGAGACAGGTGCCGCCATAGCGTTCATTTTCGTCGATACAGGCGACGTTCATTCCCAGCTGAGCGGCGCGAATCGCTGCCACGTATCCACCGGGTCCACCGCCCAAGACAACCAAATCATGCTGCGCCGTATTCATTCCAATCCTATCGATCCAAGAGCTGTAAAAGTTTTTAACCAGTTGAGTGCGGGGCGCGTCTCCGGTGAACTCGCACCCCGTGGCCTCGCGACGCCGTCGCGAACCCTCCTGCGCATATACCGCCGCCGCGCAAGGCTTCCTTTATCGCCGATTCGAGTCCCGCATGCGACCCGGCAAAGCAAAAGCAAGTCTATCGACAATAGACAGACCGGCGGGCCAACCGTTCACGCGGGCTATGCCTACCGCCTGCAAAAGCTACTAAAATAAAAACGTCCTCCACCCCAAATCCAACTCAGCGGCCAATCCCTTGAACAACGCGGCTTCTCCTTCGGAAAACTCTCCCAGCATCGCCCGCCCCGGCGAACTGATCTCGGTCATCCGCCCCGCGATGGCGACGGAGTTTGAGGTGCTGATGCCGGCCGACGTCGATCGCGAGGCGCCGGAGATCGCGTTGGAAGCGCTCGAATGGATTCGCACGCTCGAAGGAATCTTTTCCGTCTATCGCTCCGACAGCGACATCTCCAAGCTGAACCGCGAAGCTGCCGAGAGGCCCGTCCGCGTCGATCCGCACCTCTTCAAGATCGTCCAACAAGCGGTCGCGATCTCCGAAGCGACCGGCGGCGCATTCGACATCACCGCCGGGCCGCTTGTCGACGCTTGGGGATTCACCAACCGCAGCGGACGCAAGCCGAGCGACGAAGAACTTGCCGCGGCGCTACAGGCTGTCGGATACCAAAACTTGGAACTCGACGCCGACCAGCAAACGATCCGCTTCAAACAGCCGGGGATGCGGATCAACCTCGGGGCGATCGGCAAAGGTTACGCCCTGGACCAAGCCGTTGCGATGCTGGTCACCTCGGGCGTAGAAAACTTCCTGATCCATGGCGGGCAGAGCAGCATCGTGGCCCGCGGCAGCCGGCGGCCTGGGGAACCGGGCTGGCCGATCGCGCTGAGCCATCCGATCCGCCCGCAACGCAAGCTCGGCCGAGTGTGGCTGCAGAACGAATCGCTTTCGACAAGCGGTTCGGGGAAACAGTTCTTCCACTATCGCGGCCAACGACTCGGCCACATGATCGACCCGCGAACCGGCTGGCCCGGCGGCGATCTGCTGTCGCTGACTCTGATCGCGAAAGTCGCCGCCGAATCGGACGCGCTGGCGACGGGGCTGTTTGTCGACGGGATCCAGAAAGCGACACAATTCGTCGAAACGAACCAAGGGCTGGGAATCGTGGGAGTCGCCGAGGTGGCTCGCAGTAGCGAAGTTGAAGTCGTCGCGGTGGCGATCGCCGACGAGCGTTGGGAACCGTTCCAGGAGAGTCCACGCGATCAGAACTAGACCTGTGGCAGAAAAGCTCTCGTCGCCACTTCGCACCACGCGCTACGAACCAGGCAAATGCAAATGGACCATGGCAATGATTCCACGCCGCTCGCGACACGCCCCATCTGTTCGTCTCGCACCGTCGCAGCGATCGCCTTCTTAGGAGCGGTTATCCTCGCGATGGGCATCGTGTCCGGTGCGATCCAAAACCGAGACCCCAATTCTTGGTTCATCTTTGCATTTATTGGCATGCTGGTCAGCTGGAATGCGACCGTCGCCACCTGCTGCTTGGCCAAGGGCCCACACCTACCGCTCCGCTTGATATTGTTTGCCGTCACCATTTTGTTTTCGACGGCAACCTCGTCGGTCTTGGGCGGCGACACGGTCCAATTTTTTGCACCCTTCTTTTTGTCGTCGGCGATGCTTGCCTGGCTGCTGAGTTTTGCTGCGGGCTTTCCCGCCTGGCGGCTGGCAAACGATCCCAATCCGGCAGCGCGATCCCAGTATTCGATTCGCGGCCTGTTGATCCTCACGACTTGCATTGCCGTGCTGTTCACGCTCTTCAAACAACTCGCCCCATCGCAGCGCGATCTGACAGCGATGACAATCCTGTGTGTCGGCGGGACAGCGGGTTGGTTATTGGGGTGTTCCTCGTTTTGCCATCGCACCTATCGGTGGCCGCTGGCGACGCTCGTCCTACTGGCTTTGCTCTGCCTCAGCTTCTGGACCCTCATGACCAATTACGACTTTGGGCAACCGAGATCGGGCACCTTCGAAGTCTGCTTTGTCTACCCAGTGGCCAGCTACAGCATCCCCGCCATCATCGGCCGCTTCACCCAACCATCCCCCACGCCAATCGACGAAGCCCTGGCAATCGACGCCTGATACCGCTGGCATGCCTTGCCCTAGCAGCCAGCCTGCCGATTCGCCTTCGCTTTCGCTAAACCGAAACCTTTGAGGGGCTTCGAACTCTGCCAGGAGTACGGTTTCCCACCGACGATTGTCGATCGGGCCCCAACCCTCAAATCGAGCTGAAACGCCTCCGCCCCATGCTCAAGGGCTGCGATTTTCGCTTTCCGGCATGCCGATTGCACCTCTGTCGCCTTGCACTTGGCTCTGCCAACTTGATTTGGAAAGGCGATATCATGGAAAAAACAAACCAACAAGGCGGTGGCGGTTGGATGAACCGGTCGCCGATGCTCTCGAAACGACACTTCCCCAACGATAGCGAAGGGGTGACTGAATATTTTGAAGCGGTCTCGCGGACTAATCTTTTAACTCCTGAAGAAGAGGTTCGGGCAACGCAGCGGATCAAGCGGACTCGCAATGCGTACCGCCGCGCGATGCTTGCCGACGTCTCGATCATCGCGGCGATCGCTGGCGTCTTCAACGAAGCAACGCAAAGCAATCACCGCATCGATGCGATCATCGACGTCGCGCCTCACGATCGGACACGTGTCGCGTTATTGCGACGCGCACTGCCCGTGGCGACACAGTCACTGCTTCGCTTCGATCATGAAAACGAGCTCGATCAGAAAATAATCGACTCGCAGCGAACGCCCCCAAAACGACGCGCCGCCGCTCAACATCGAGTACGCAATCGCATTCGCGTCTGTCGCCGGTTGGTCAACGACCTGCCGCTGCGTCTGGAGGTGCTCGAACAGGCGTACGAGACGGCGACACGCGGCAAAAAGAGCCCCGCCTTGCGAACCAATCGACGCCGCGTCAAAGCGCTACGTCGATCGTTGCTACGGCAGAAGCGGGAATTTGTCACCCACCATTTGCGGCTAGTGGTCCCCATTGCGAAACGCTACCGGGGCCGCGGGCTCGGATTTTCCGACCTGATCCAAGAGGGGAACGCTGGGTTGATGCGAGGGATTGAAAAGTTTGATCCCGACCGCGGCTTCCGCTTCAGCACTTACGCTTCATGGTGGATCCGGCAAGCGATCTCCCGCGCCGTCACGATGCACGCCCGCGCGGTTCGAATTCCGACCGCCGTTCTGGCAGGTGTCCGCAACGTCCGTCAGGCGAGCGAGCTGTTCGTGCATGCGCACGAACGTCAACCCTCTATCGAAGAGTTGGCGAAGCTGACGGGGCAGTCGGTCGATAGCGCCCGCCGCGCGATCGAAGCGATGCGCGAGATGGTCTCGATCGACGACAGCATGGCGATGCAGCGACAATCGATCGCCGAAATGCTGCCCGATCCATCGCAGGCGAGCGACCCGAGTTCGCGGTTGCAGCGTGAGGAGTTCGACCAGACGGTGCAGTCGGTGCTCGATGCACTGCTGCCGCGGGAACGCCGCGTCGTCGAACTGCGTTACGGAATGGATGACGGAAGCCCGAAGACGCTATTGGAAGTTAGCAAGACGATGTCACTGTCCCGCGAACGTATCCGTCAAATCCAATCGGTTGCGATCGAAAAAATGCGGGAGGCTGCCGAACATTTGGACAATTGATCTGCAACGGGCCCGACCGGCACCGCGATCGCGCTACAGCGGCGTTTCGACGAACAGCAAACCGTTCGCGCGACGCAGTTGCAGGATGGCGACGTTGTACCGGGTCAGGGCGGTGATGTAATTCGACTCGGCCGTTTGCAAACGGTCTTGGGCTTCGAGCTTCGCCGCAACATCGCCGTCACCAATCACGGCCAACTCCTCAGCAACCTTCTCCGCCGTTTCGGCTTCGAGCCGCATCTGAGCGAAATTCCCACGCAGCTTCAGCATCGCGTCTTTGACATCCAAGCGGACAAGATCCATCACCGCCTCCAGCTCTTGCGACGCCTGGGCGCCCGCTGTGGGCAACGTTGGAATCCGCGAGTTCACTAATTGATGCTGCGCAGCTGGACCATAAGACTCCAGCCGAGCGATCGCTGCTCGCACTTCGGCCCTCTGCACCAACGCACGTTCCAATTCCTGCGTCTCGTTGCGTTGTAGATCACACTCACAAGGAACGTCCTGCGGCATCAGTTCGATCTCATTTTGCCAGCCGGGAACGCTGACCAAAAACGCCAATTCATTCTGAGCTTGCTTCAGCGCGATCCGCTTCGAATTCACATCCGCGCGGCGTTGGCGGATCGTCGCTTCGACCATCACGAACCGTTGGCGATCGTGCTCCGAAGCGAACTGCCGTGACGATTGCTCATATAACGCGAGCGCTGCGTCATGATGCCGCTGGCCGATCGCAACAAGTCCCCGCAGACGATAAACGTTCCAATACGCGTCGGCGATCTGCAGCAACATATCCGCGGTTTTCGCACAGGTGTCGCCACGAAACGCCGCGGTGCGGTGGCGGGCGACAAAAACCAGCTCGGAATTCAAGGTCGGATCGCAACCGGGCGGGGAAGGGCGACTGTAACGCAGCGTCAAACAAGACAGATCCGAACCGCCGTGCTGCGGAACCGTTCCATCGAGCCGGAGGATTTCCAAGAGGGGCGAATGCTGCATCGCGATCGTGATCAATTGGTCTAAATCGACAGCCACCTTCTGGGGATCATCCAAGTGGCAGCCCGTTTGCACTTGCGTTTGCCACCACGGCGACCACGGCAGCGAGGCCCCCACGGGACTTGCCAACGGGAAATCTCCCACCGGTTCCTGAATCACGCGTTCCTTGGCGGGCAGCGGCACACTGGAATCGCCAAACTGCGACGACGGCGTTAACGTCGCCTTGCCGATCGGATCGGCACGCATCGGCGGGGCGTTCGATTCGGCGGAATTCGATAGCGCGTCATTCGATTCACCCGAACGCAAGACTTGAGGCAACATATCGCTATAGACACGTGGCTTATCCCAGGTCGGATCGGGTTGCCGTGGTTCGACGGGCTCATCGATCTGCGGCTGCGGCGTTTCAATCTGGCGACTCGGGGGCAACACATCCTCAGCGAACCGGTTACGGCGGCTGGGGATTGCGGGAACTTCGACCGCCGGTGGTGGTGGCAGCGTTTCCTGGGCGTCGGTCCGTTCGATCGCTGGAATCGGCTTTTGATTGATCCCCGAATCCGCACCGGACTGCTTGCGGATCGAGTACTCGCCTTCCAAACGGTGAGGGACCACGGCGTGCGGCGTCTGCAAATCGTTGACAGGAGGCAAACGCTGGGGGGTGACCGTCGGTTCCGATCGCGCAGCCGGAGGCGAAACGATCGGCCTTTGGCGATCGGGCACATCATCAACCAAGATGCTACCCGCATCGGGTTCGCTGACGACCAACGGATTGGACCGCACCGGGCTCGCTTGACCTTGCGCCCAGGCTAGCGTCGCACCGGCCACCGCCAAGACCACCAACATCTGAATCAATACAATTGGGCGACACACAGTTGCCATGGGAATCACGACCTTCAATCAGCTCGAAATCTCACTGGACGCTGTCCAGCCGACACCCCCAATGAATCTCAACGGCGAACAATCCACGCGACCTGACACGTTGGGCACCGGGCGTGCATCCTCTTCGTTATCGGAACGACCGCTGCGATCAGGCCAAACGGAATTGCCACGAAGCCGTAGATTTCCTGAACTAGTTTGCAAGCATCAGCGCGTGATGTGAAGTTCCAAATCGCCAATCGAAAGCGTCACCGGGACGACACTCTCGACGCATTGGCGGGGGAGCAACCGCGACCGAAAACCAAACCTGACGACAACCTGGCTGGAAAGATTTTTCAGCTGCACCCCAACCGAAGAGCGCGAAAGCCGCAGCTGATTGCGGGAGACCGTTACGTTATCGAGTTCGGCGATGATCAGCTTGCGGTAATCCGCGACGGGAATCTCCGCGAAAGGGAGCGGTTGGCCGATCGATTGGCGGCCGACGTCCAACGTCCGATGGAACCGCGTTCGCGACAACTCGGTTTCCCCACGCACAATCACCAACCATAGATGCGGCACCTCCTGCTGCAGGCGGCCAATCATCTTTTCCAATACCTCACGCGAATACGCATCAAATCGCAGCAACAGATCGTCAATCGTCGGGGCCGTGGCCCACTGCAACCGCACGCGATACTCCTCGCCAATCAATTCCCAGACCTGACGATAGCCCGCGGGCAATGCTGGCATCCGCTGACAATAATCTTCGACGATCGGTGAGTTGGGAATCGCAGTTTCGACGCCGACCGGGACGGGAAACCGCCAGCGATATTCCAGATCGATCATCGCCAATTCCGCCGCGTCGTCGATTGCAAGCGTCGGATCGCACAACAGAGAATCGATCGCGCCGTAATCCCGCTGCTGCCAGGCGGCTTCGAACCGGTCGATCAAGGAGGAGTTGTCCATTTTACAACGATGCCGGTGCAAGCGTTTTCTAAGTCGGCTTCTGCGGGGTGAGGTGCTGGCTGAAATACTGAACGACCGACCGAATCCGCCGCATCATGACAAGTCCAAATTGACGCCGCGCGTGCCCGTGCAGATTCGCTTGCCAAACTTCGGCCGTGTTCAAATCCAACGCCGTCAACCAACCGCCGCCAAAACAGTAGGTATCCAAACAGACCAAATGGCCAAGGTCCAAGACCTCCAGATTCGCTTGCGGCGTGTGCCCGACGATCACGCGTTTGCCGCTGTGGTGGGGCAGCGGAGCGACCGGCGGAAGGTGCTCCCAAAATAAATGCTGTTCCCCCAAACAGTTCATCGGTTGGTCGGGCAGATACGACGCATGAACGCAGATATTGCGATCGTCCTCCCAGTAGGCGCGGCAGGTTTTCAGAAACTCGACATGCCGCGCGGGGATATGATGCAGCGCCCCGCCGTAGCTAGCTAGCGTCGCATTGCCACCACACATCTTCCAGATTTTGTCTTCCATCCCGCCGCAAACGACGCCCAGAAACATAATCTCATGATTGCCCAACAACGGCACCAACGTACAGCGTTGCTGGAGATCGATCAGCAAATCGATCACCCCGCGGCTATCCGATCCGCGGTCGACGTAGTCCCCCAGAAAGACCAGAGTATCGTCGGCCGTTGGGTTAATCGTTTCGACCAACGTCCGCAACGCTCGGCTGCAGCCGTGAATGTCTCCAAAAGCGATGGTCCGTCCCGGCATCGTACTCGACTTTCGGGGCTAGTTCATTTGGGAATCGACATTGCTTGCAAACGGGACCGCTTCGCCGATGATCGAGCGTCCCACCCGTTTGACCAACGATTCCCAAAGCGGTTCAAAATCGCCAAAGACCTCGTCGGGTGTTGCATCACAAGTTAACCAACCGCCGTACTGAAGCTCGGATTCCAATTGACCAGCGCCCCAGCCGCTGTAACCCGCGAAAAAACGAACTCGCGCCTGTGGACGATTCGCCAACAGGATGATCGATTCCTGTTCGCTGGTCACGAACAGCCCCCCTTCGCAATCCAGATCGGCCAAATTGGCGTCTTCATGCAATGCGCACAACGGCCCTTCGACAGGACCTCCCAGATAGACAAGATCTTCACGCAGCGCGGTGCCACCCATTGTCGATTCAAGCAATTGTTGCAAACGCAGATCGCTTGGTCGGGTCAGGACCAACCCAAGAGCTCCGTCGACATCATGTTTCACCATGTAGACAACGGTCCGCTGAAAATTGCTATCGGGTAGATAGGGGGATGCGAGCAGAAATTTCCCATTCAATAGTTGTGTCATCGTCCGACTCGCCCAAACGTGTCTTTCCACAAACACCCTGCCCACGACCATCCGACGCCAAAACCAACCAACACGTTGGTGTCGTCTTTGCAAAGCGTACCATCGCGCCGCAGATCGTCAATCAGAAGCGGGAGCGTCGCCGAGACCGTATTGCCGACGTCGCGGAGCCGAATGGGCAAACGGGCTTCGTCGACCCCCATGCTGATCCGCAACTGCTCCAACATTTTAAAGGTTGCTTGATGCAGCAGGAAGAGATCGATGTCGTCGGTCGTCAGATCGTTCTGCTGGACAATCTCTTCGATCAACTTCGGAACCGCACCGACGGTGAAATTGATCAAACTTGGGCCGTCCATATACAGCCGACTCTTCCAACGTTTGCGATGCCGCGGCTTGTGGGCGTCTTGGGGCAACCGAGCTCCCCCGTCGGCGACCAACAACGTGTCCGCTCCGCTTCCATCGCTGCCAAACTGGAATCCCCACAACGTCTTTTCGTCGTTGGCTTGGACCAAAGTTGCCGCAGCGGCGTCGCCAAAGATCGTCCGCAAACTGCGGTCATCGGCATCGATATATTTTGAGTAGGTTTCGGCGGTCAGCAGCAAGATTCGCCGGGCCACCCCCGATTGAATCAAACCGTCGGCCATCGCGAGACCATAGACAAACCCGGAACAGCCCAGGTTGTAATCGATCGCCCCGCACGTCGGTGAAAGCCCGAGACGCTGTTGGATCAAACAGGCTGTCGTCGGCAACGGATAATCGGGGGTCTGGGTGCACAGCATGATGAAATCGATACTCGATCGATCGATGCCGTGCTCAGCAAACAGCTTTTCGGAGGCCTGAACCGCTAGATCGGCTGCCGTCTCTCCGGGGGCTGCGATGTAGCGTTGCATGATCCCCGTTTTTTCGCCGATCACCGTGAGATCCCAATCGGGATGCTCCGATTGCAATTGAGCGTTCGTTTCAACGCGTTCCGGCAGATGGACTGCGATCGGTCCGATTTGGGCGTAAGGCACGTGGAACCTTCAGGAAACGAGCAGACAGAATCGTGACTTCAATCGACGCCAGAGCTGCCGCAAAAACAGGGAACTCAACGCGGCGTCGCCCAGCGTATCACGTCGTTCTCCCCTCCGACAACCGGTCGGTAAATTACCATTAACCGTTAATCTGATATTTTCTCGGCCACACTTTGCTGCCCGGTCTTGCAAGCCTCGGCGGGAGTTCTATAATTCCCCTCATGCCACAGAGGTGATCGCGTCGAAGAGATAGCGAAAAGCATCCTTTTAAAGGCACGAATACGCTGACACAGATGTTGCCAACAGCATCACGGGCTCAAACCGACCTCGGAAACTTTCCGTCATGTCGAGGCCCAGTTTCAGCCGTATTCAGTTTTCAGAGTAAAGAAATTTCCAGGCGGGTGTAGCTCAGTTGGCAGAGCACAACGTTGCCAACGTTGTTGTCGTGGGTTCGAATCCCATCACCCGCTCTTCTTCTCTCTTTTTTCTCTCGAGAGGCCCCCAACGGCATGTCCACAACCGATGCCCCAAATTCGTCCGAAACCACCGAAGACACCAAACTGACGCTGACCGTTGCGGTCGACGCGCCGCAGACCTGTCTTCGTCACGTTGTTGTGACCGTCTCTCGAGCCGATGTCGAACGCTACCTAAAGAACGCCTACGACGATTTGGCTCCCGAAGCCAGCGTCCCAGGTTTTCGCGCTGGTCGCGCGCCACGGAAACTTGTAGAGAAGCAATTCAAGGATCGCGTTGCGGACCAAGTCAAAGGGCAGCTGTTGATGGACAGCCTCGCGCAAGTCACCGAAGAACAAGCGTTCTCGGCGATCAGCGAACCCGATTTTGATTTTGAATCGGTCGAACTGCCTGAAAGTGGCGATTTCCGCTTCGAATTCAAAGTCGAAGTCCGCCCCGAATTCGACACGCCCGAATGGAAAGGCCTCAGCCTGACCGAACCGGACGAACAAGTCGATGACGAAGCAATCGATGCCTCGATCGCTCGCGTGATGTCACGCTATTCGAAGTTCGAAGCGGTCGACGACGCTGCGAAATCGGGCGACCGCCTGCTGGTCACCGCCACTTTCCGCAACGGCAGCGAAGTCCTGTCGGAGATGGAAGAAGAGCATGTCGAACTGGGCGGAGGCCTTAGCTTCCCCGACGGTCGCTGCGAAGATTTCGGCAAGTTGATGGAAGGCGTTCGCGAAGGCGAATCGCGAACCGGCAAGGTGACACTCAGCCAAGAAGCTCACCCCGAATTGGGTGGCAAGGAAGTAGAAGCTGAATTCAAGGTTGTCGAAGTCAGCCGCAACGAGGCCGCTAAACTGACCCCCGCGGTTCTCGAAGAGCTTGGCGATTTCGAAACCGAAGCAGAACTTCGCGAATTCATTTCCGAAAGCCTGCAACGTCAGATCGATTACCGCCGCCAGCGTTCGCTGCGTAGCCAAATCACCAAGACATTGACCGCAGATGCCAACTGGGAATTGCCGCCAGATCTCGTACGCCGTCAAACGCGTCGCGAACTGGAACGTCAAATCCTCGAAATGCGTCGCAGCGGGTTCCAGGAAGAAGACATTCGCAACATGGTCAACATGGCGCGACAAAACGCACAAACCCAAACCGAAGCGGCACTGCGTGAGCACTTCATCCTCGAGAAGATCGCCGACGATCAAGATATCGATGCAGCACCTAGCGATTACGACGACGAAATCGCGTTGATCGCCGAACAGAGCGACCAGCCCGAACGCCGCGTCCGAGCCCGTCTGGAAAAAACAGGCCAAATGGACGCGTTGCGTAACCAAATCGTTGAACGCAAAGTCATCGAAATGATCACCGCCGATGCGACCGTCTCGAAAGAGAAGGCTGAGAAGAAGGCCGATGGCGGCAATGCTTCGCGTGATTTCGCAGTCGACCACAGCTTGGTTCCCGCGAAAGACGAATTGCCCGAAGCGAAGTACGACGACAAGACCAAGGGCGAAGCGTCAGAAACGCCAACCAATAAGTCGTAGTGATCACGGCGATTGGCGAGCGGCCAGTTGCATAAACAAAATGAATCAAAGGGACAGGTTTCGACCTGTCCCTTTTTTCGTTGAACGCATGCCCTCGAAACTCCGTCACAGCTCCGATCTTCCACACGGGAACCATCGACGCCCCCGAACCGATCGCACGTCCGAGAGTTCCCGGTGCCATCGCACCGGGAACAACGGCCGACTTCTTATAGCCCAACGCCTGCATTTTTGGGACGACGCCGGGCAACGCCCGTCTCCGCTGCAGCTTCCGCCACCGCTTTGGCGACCGCGATGGCAACGCGTCGATCGAAGACGCTGGGGATAATGTAATCGCTGCAGCGTTCATCATCGGTGATGATGTCAGCGATCGCCTTGGCCGCCGCGACCTTCATCGCATCGTTGACTTCGCTCGCGCGCACATCCAAAACGCCGCGGAATAGACCAGGGAAGCACAACACGTTATTGATCTGGTTGGGATGGTCCGAACGCCCCGTCGCCATCACCGCGACGTGCCCATTGGCTAGTTCGGGACGAATCTCGGGATCGGGATTCGCCATCGCAAAAACGATCGGATCGCTTGCCATACTTTTGACATCGTCGACCGTCAGCACATCGGGAGACGAAACGCCAATAAAAACATCCGCCCCGCGGACGACATCTCGCAGCGAGCCCTGTTGGCCGGCCTGGTTCGTCACCGCGGCCAGTTCATCCTTTACAGGATTCATCCGAGTCGTTCGCCCCGCGAAGATAGCCCCTTCGCGATCGCACACGACGACATGTTCGGCTCCAGCCAACTGCAACAACTTGGCGATCGCCGCTCCGGCAGCTCCTGCACCGTTGATGACAATCTTGACTTCGCAAAGTTTCTTTTGAACCAGACGCAACGCGTTTTCCAGCCCCGCCAACGTCACGATCGCCGTCCCGTGCTGGTCGTCGTGAAACACGGGGATATCCATCGTTTCATTCAGACGTCGTTCGATTTCGATACATCGCGGCGAGGAGATATCCTCCAGATTGATCCCGCCAAACGTCGGCTCTAAACGCTGAACCGTGGCGATGATCTCTTCGACATCCTGCGTCGCGATACAGATTGGAAACGCGTCGACGCCGCCAAATTCCTTGAACAACATCGCCTTCCCCTCCATCACCGGCATCGCGGCTTCGGGACCGATGTTCCCCAACCCCAAGACAGCGGAACCATCGCTGACGACGGCGACCATATTTTTTCGGATCGTCAGGTTATAAGAGGATTCGACGTCCTCGTGGATCGCCATGCAAACCCGAGCCACACCGGGCGTGTAGACCGACGAGAGGTCATCGCGACTTTTGATGGGAGTCTTCGAAACGACCTCGATCTTGCCCCCCAAATGCTTCAGAAACACTTGGTCGGAAACCGTCTGCAGCTCCAGCCCCGGAATCGCCTCCAGATGCTCCGCAATCCGTTGAACATGCTCGGCGCTTGCGGCGTTCACACTGACATCCCGCGTGATCCCCCTCCCGCTGGAACTGACGATATCGATCGCCCCAATCATCCCATCCTGCTCACCGATCGCAGTTGCGATCTTGCCCAACATGCCGCGATCGTTTGCGTAGGTCAGTCGAATCGTCGCGGAATATGAAAATGTCTGGTCCATTCGGATTTCCCAAGGGGCGGGCAAAAGCAAAAAATAGCTAGGTGCCAACGGCTGCACCATCATGCCCGTTTAGATTAGCAAATCCATCCTAGGGAAGACGAGAGCAGCACATTCGGCAAATGATGACCGCGCACGGGTGCAGCGGCGACTGCCGCCGATCCCTTTTCGCGACAACCGAGCTTTCACAGCGGATGCGCTGCAATTTTCAACTGCCGCGTCCTCAGACGCTCTTCTCTTTCCGACGCGCTTCGATCTGTTTGAAGTTGTAAAGCTTGCCCACACCGCTGCCGGGACAGATGTCGCAGGTCTCTTTCCAAGCCGCTTTATCTTCCAGCGTGCTGTCCCAAAACGGCCAGGTGCGACACTGAATCGGGCGTGCTTCGTAGACCGAACAGCCACGGGTGTCGGGATCCAAAAAGATGCAGTCGCCGTCGGAATATTCGACGAGACTTTTGGCCGCCCCGACGTTGCGAACGAACTTGTGCTCGAAATCGTCAATCGTCATCTGCATGTGCACAGCCAGCGCGGCGATCTCGTCGTCGTTCACCCAGACATAGCCCGGCTCGCCGCTGCAGCATGCGCCGCACTGCGTGCACTCAAATCGCAAGCCATCTTTGTACCAAGGTTTTCCTGCCATCGATCTTCGTCCAAGTGTTCCAGTTTCGCCAACGAGTCGAGCCCGCCGGCTAAGGTCTTTAATTTGTATTGTTTTCGTTTATCGCGTTGTCACCCGTGACCAACCAATTGGCTAACGGCATCGATCACGCGGTCGAGCGCGGCGGAGGTGGTGAAGCGTCCCAAGCTGAACCGCAACGTGCCGCCATCGGTCCCCAACGCTTCATGGATTCGCGGCGAACAGTGCAGCCCGGCTCGCGATTGAATCCCAAACTGAGCGTCCAAAACTCCCGCCGCATCGGTCGGTTGCCAGCCGTCGATCGCCACGCTGACGACCGCGACATGCGACCGCGCCCGATCGCGATAGACCTGCACGCCCGGCAGCGCCGCCAGCGCCTCCGCCAACCGATCGGCCAACGGGCCGCTTGAATCTTCCGTTTCGCTGTTGGCCGCCCAACGTAGCGCCGCCAACAATCCAGCGATCGCCGGCACGTTCAGATTACCCGCTTCGTGACGTCCCGGCAGCCCTGCCGGCATTTCCATTCGATCCGAATCGGTCCCCGTGCCACCATACATCAACGGCTGCACCTGGGACTGAATCGAATTTCCCAGATACAGAACTCCCGTCCCCAGCGGTCCCAAGCAACCCTTGTGCCCGGGACTTGCCAACATGTCGATCGCCATCGCCTGGACATCGATCGGCAGATGGCCAAGCGACTGCGCCGCGTCGACCAAGAACAGGGCAGGGCACTGCCGCACGATCGCTCCGATCGCGGCGATGTCTTGCACCGCGCCGGTCACATTCGACGCATGCGAGACCGCCACCAAACGCGTCTCCTCGCGGATCGCCACAGCGATCGCATCGACGTCGACAAATCCAAACCGATCGCAGGGGACAACCGTCACCGACACGTCGCGGCTTTCCTGCAACCAGGCCAGCGGCCGCAGGATGCTGTTGTGTTCGACCTGCGTCGTGACGACATGGTCGCCGGGGCGCAGCACACCCTGGATCGCAATGTTCAACGCGTGGGTTCCGTTGCAAGTCAACGCGATCTCGGCAGATTGAGCGTTGATCAATTGAGCGAGCGCTGCGCGGCAATTGGCGACCACTTGCTCCGCCGACATCGCCGCGGCGTAGGCCCCGCGCCCGGCAGCGGCTCCAATTTCAGTGATCTCCGCCGCGATCGCCTCCGCCACTCCGGGCGGCTTCGGCCAGCTGGTCGCTGCGTTATCCAAATAGATCCGTTGGTTCATGGATGCACCCACTCCGTCAGTCCGTCGGACCAATGCTCTTGCTTCCAGATCGGCACGTCCGACTTGATCTCATCCAACAGCCAGGGGATCGCTTCAAACACCTCCCGGCGATGCCCACCGCTGGCGGCGATCGCGATGCTCGCCTCGCCCAGATCGACCCGTCCCAAGCGATGGATCACAACAACACGTTTTAATTGCCAACGGTCCGCCGCCGCATCGGCTAAACGGCGCAGTTCGGTCAGCGCCATCGGACGATAGGCATCGTAGACCAGATAGTCGGTTTCTTTATCCGCCGTTCGCCGGCGCGTCTTCCCCAGAAACAGACTGTGAGCACCGGCATCGAGATCCGACAGCGCGTCCAAGATCGGATCGCTCTCGATCGGCCGATCGACCAATTCGACGACGACTCGCGTTTCGGCGCTGCGTTCCACGCTTCAACCTCCACTGACAGGAGGGATCAACGCCAGCTGAGCACCGGGCGAAATCAGATGGTCCGCCGCCACGTACTGCAGATCGACAGCCAACCGGCAGGCGGGCAACAAGCCTTGCAGTTCCGGACATCGCTCCCCCAATTGCACCAAGACCTCGCCAGCGGTTGCGCCGGCAGAGAGCTCAATCGTCAGCGAATCCGATCCCGCCAACGCTTTGGCGGCGGCAAACATCGCCACTTCGATCGTGCTTTGGGAATCGGTCATCGACGGAAAACAACGGCTCAGGGAAAACAAATCCAACGGGGCAGGGGACCGTGGGTCGGCCGCCTACCTTCATAAACTTCTAACTCAAAGCGGTCAGAGCGGGAAGCCGCCCATAGGCGTAGGCCAACACTTTGATCGGATGCAGCGTCGTCCGGTTGCTGCCGTGTTCGATCTGATTTTTGCAAGCGCTACATTCGGTTGACGCCGCCTGGATGTCGGCCTTTCGCATCCCGCTGATCAGATTCCAGCCGATGCGGACGCTGTTGCGGAAGTTCTCCCGTTTCATTCCGTACAGCCCCGCCATCCCGCTGCACCCCTTCTCCATCGATTGAACGCGCAGCCCGGGGATTAGATCCATCAACTGCTGTGCCGGCTTGCCCGAATCGATCGCGCGAACGTGGCATGGCTGGTGATAGGCGACACTGGCAGCGACCGGACGAAAGTCCAGCGACAGTTCGTTCCGCAGATGCATGTCCCACAGATAGCGGCAGGAATCGTAGGTGTTTTCGGCGACCAAGCGAGCGTCTTCGCTGTCGATCAAGTTGGGATATTCATGGATCAGACAGAGCGCTGCGGTCGGTTCGGTCGTGACGATCTGATATCCCTGGCGAACCGCTTCGGCAAGGATACGAATGTTGTGAGTCGCCGCGTGCATCGCCCCTTTTAAATCGCCCGCCGCGATCCGCGGCATCATCGACGAATACTGATTCGGTGGCACGTAGACCCCAACGCGATTGTGTCGCAACACTTCGACAAGGGCTTGCCCCAGTTCGGGGTCGTGCCAGTTGGCGAAGTAGTCGACGAAATAAGCAACCTTGGGGCCACCTTTTTGCAGCGGCCGCGTCAGCCGTTTCTTAGCCGCCCAACGCATGAAACTGAGCTTCGCGTAGGGAGCGATCCGGCGTCCGCGGGCCAGTCCCATCGTCCGCTCCAAAACCCAACGCCAACGCGGACTCTTCAGCACCCAGTTCGAAACCGTTGCCACGCGACTGGCCAGCGGCGCGATCGACTCGATCCGCGTCAGCATATAATCGGCGACCGAAAGCCCGTTGGTGGCGACGTATTGTCCGCGCAGCTCGTTGACGATCTTCGGGATATCGACCGACGCGGGGCATTCGATCCGGCACTGATGGCAACCGAAACAAAGATCGGTGATCTGTTTGACCTCGTCGGTCGCCAACGCATCGACCGACAGCTCGCCCGCCAAGACCCCACGCAACAGATTCGCCTTGGCCCGCGGCGACGCCTCTTCGATCGGCATCACCCGATAGACCGGACACATCCGCTCGCTTGGCGCCAACGTTTTGCAACGCCCGCAACCGTTACAGTTTCGCGTCGCCATCTCGATCGGTTCATCGGCCCACGACTGCAATACAGGCAATCGGGCGACGATCGGCTCGGAGACCGGATCGTTTTCTTCATCGTCCTCGGCAATCGACTCGGGCCCGACATGAATCGCAGCGGTCACCGAACGCAAGTTCTCATCGGGTCCCTGCGATGGCAACCCCACCACTTTGCCCGGATTCAACAATCCCGCCGGATCAAAGGCCCGTTTGACCGCGATCATCGCTGGCCACAAGGAACCGTATTGCCGCGGCAGGAACCAGCTGCGGCTGAGCCCCGCGCCATGTTCTCCGCTGATCGTGCCCCCAAACTCCAGCACCTTCTCGAAGATCGATTCAGCCAATTCCCGCAGGACCTGCGGGCTGCCGGGATCTGCCAGATCCAAAAACGGACGGATATGCAAATGCCCATGCCCCGCGTGCGCAAACATCGTGGCGGTGATCTGGTGCTCTTTCAAAATGTTCTGCAGCTCGACCATCAGATCGGGCAATTTTTCAGGCTCGATCGCGATATCTTCAATGATCGGCAACGGACGCGTATCGCCGCGCAACCGATACAGTCGCGGGATCACACGCCGCACGATCAACCAAAAGAAATCGCGCTCGCGGCGTTCGACCGTCATCCGCGAACCGAAGGCTAACTTTTCCGTCCGGCACAAGCTCTCGTTTAGGTCTCGCAAACGCGCTCGCAGCGAGGTCAATTGATCGTCTTGAAATTCAACCAGCAACATCGCTTCGGCATCGCGAGGGATCAGCTGTTCGAACCGCGCGTCGGTCTCGCGAGCGATCTCCAGCAAGCGACGATCCATCAGATCACATGCGACCGCGCCGCGACTGGCGGCCAACAACGCTCCGCGGGCGGCATGCTCTAAGCGATGGAAAAACAGCAGCGAAACACCGCGGTGCGTTGGCAAAGGTTCGGTGCTAACGGTCGCTTCGGCAATGATTCCCAGCGTCCCCTCGGCACCGACCAACAGCTTGGCCAGGTTGACTTGATCGTCGGCGACCGCGAGGTCCAAGCGATAGCCACCATGATTGTGCGTTGCACCGTCGCGGAGCTTTCCCAATTGCTCGGCATGCCGGCTTGCGATCCCCGAGACCTCTTTGGCCAGCCGCCCCGCAACGCCTCCGGACTCGCGATGGTGGCTGGAAAACTCCGCGATCTCTCCCGTGGCAGTGACAACTTTGATCGACTGCACGGTGTCGCGCGCCGAACCATAGCGGAGCCAATGGCTGCCTGAGGCGTCCAAGGAGAGCACGCCTCCCATCGTGGTCACGCTGCGAGCCTGAGGATCGGGCCCATACAATCGTCCGTGTGTCCCCAGTTCGCGATTCAATTGCGCCAGCACGACACCAGCCTGGACGCGAATCAAACGATCATCCAAGCGATACCAACGTCGCAAATAACGCGACATGTCCAGCACGATCCCTCGCCCGAGCGACTCCCCCGCTAAGCCGCTTCCGGCGCCGCGGGGATGGATCGAAAGATGGTGTTCACGGGCATACTGCACACACGATGCGATATCGTGGATCGTCCGTGGCCGCACGATCCCGGCGGGCTTCAATTGATAGATGCTCGCATCGCTGGCGTAGATCTGCCGATGCACATCCTCGCACAACACATCCCCTTCGATGATCCCGCGCAGATCGGCTTGCAATCGTGTACTGTCGGCATCCATATCAAACCGTCAACTCTCAAAGTCCAGGATCGGCTGTCAGTTTCGACTGAATGGCGGCGGAAATCCTGACGAGAGCGATGTGTTTTCGGGCCCGCAAGCGTCCCCTTGTTTTGGCGATGGCGACAGGGCAGCGATCAACATCTTGGCCCGCTGATCGACATCGAGTTCAGCCAACAATTGCAGTTTCCGCGCAACCGGAATGCCAACGGTATAGGCGATGATGTCGCTGACGATCCCCAACGGCATCTGGCTGTCTAACAATTGACTGAAGTTCTCTTGGGCAAGGGCGGATTCGGGAATGTATTTCCGAAACTCCTCCAATAACAACCGCTTCAATAGCGGCCGCTCGGGGGCGAGCTGCGGGGAATAAACGTCGTCCAAAACTTCGACCTTCGCCATCCGATAGGTCTGATTCGTGACAACCTCTTGCAGGATCCGCACCCGGCGAATCCCAAGCAACAAAATATTGTGCCGCTCGTCGTCGGTCGGCGTATGCGACACGATCCGGCCGATGCAGGCATACTCTTCCAATGCCGGTCGCCCCTCGTAGTCGGGTTCCCAACCACTGGCCAGCGTCGCCATTGCGATCAATCGGTCGGCCGCCAGGGTATCGGTCAGTAAATCACAGTAACGCGGCTCAAAGATATGCAACGGCTGCATCACATGCGGAAAACTGACAACTCCCGGCAACGGGAACAAACGCACCGTCCCATCAAAATGATCAGGCAAGCGCGTCAGACTTTCGATATCGGACATGAGTCAATCGCTGTCCCTAAGTGCCGCCCCGACCAGCGATCCCCGGCGCGGTGATCGCATACAAATTTAAACGCCCATTGGACGAAGCTCGATCCGGAGGCTAATCGTTCGACGAAAACGACATTACCAACCGCAGGATATACCAAAACAGGATCGCTACCGAAGCAAACAGGGCCAATGATGCAGCCACATACTGATCCGTTCGATAGTGATGCAGCACGTTGGACGTGTCATACAAGATGTACCCCGAAGCGACGGCGACCATGATCGCGGAGAAAAAGATCCCCAACGAAAAGCCAAACACGATACTGCAGACAATTGCCCCCATCGCAACCAATCCTGCGAGAAACAGGACCTTCCCCATCCAACTGAGGTCGACTCGCGTGACAAACACAAACGCTGTCAGACCAAAGAAGACCACGCTGGTCAACATCCCCGCAATGACGGGAGTCTTGGGATCGAATCGCATTGCGATATACAGCATCGGCAAAAAGACGACCGCTTGCCCGACGACATATAAAGCCAGTCCCAAGTACTGCATTCCTCGCGACGCACCGCTTTCGGCCCACCAGCGGGCGACCCAGCTGACGACCATAAACGCTCCCAAGACCAGCAACCAACCGTAACCGCCAACCATCCGGCCGACGATCGCTTCCATGGTTGCCGCAGGAACGGCGGTCAACAGTAAGGTTTCAAAGCCGATAAACCCCAAGACCGCCGCAGCGAGATGGAGATAGGTTTTGCGAATAAAGGTCGCGCGTGCCGATTCCTCAGCAAACGCAGCCATCGCATTGTCGCCAAACCCACGCTGCCCAGGATCATATTGGTAGGGATTCGTTGAACTCACGCCACGCTCTCCGCAAATTTAATTGATAGGTTCGTTCTTAATTGTTGATCGATGCGCAAGTCAAATACAGGCACGCCCCGTTGCGCAAACACTTCAGTCATTCTAAGCGGGCTCGATCGGCGAGAACACTCTCACCGCAAGAACCCCTGGAAGTGTACCACATTCAATCATCGCTTCCCATGGAATCCGGTTTTGGAAATCCCACGGTTTTCCAGCAACTGATTAGTTGACACCCGACAGTCCCATGATCGAGAATCAAGCATTACGGCGAACGATTCCCCCACACCCCTCCCCCCTCACCTGACCGCCGTCCTTTTCGGAGCAAAGATCGCATGATTCTCTCGGGCGAAGAAATTAGGTCGCGGATCGGCAACCAGATCGTCGTCGAACCCTTCGAAGAATCCAAATTAAACCCGAACAGCTGCAACTTATCGTTGCACGACGAACTGCTGGTTTACGAGGAAGTCGTGTTGGATGTCCGCCAGCCCAATCGATACCGTCGCTTGGAAATTCCTGCCGAAGGCATGGTCCTGCAACCAGGCTGCTTGTATCTCGGACGAACCTCTGAGTGGACCGAAACGCGGGGCTTGGTCCCGATGATCGAAGGCCGCTCCTCGCTGGGCCGTCTCGGGCTGTTTGTGCATGTGACAACCGGCTTTGGAGACGCAGGCTTCTGCGGCTACTGGACGCTGGAGATGTACACCGTGCAACCGATCCGAATCTATCCGGGGATCGACATCTGCCAGATCATGTACCACGAGGTTCGGGGCGACATCGAGGAATACTGCAGCAAATACCAAAACAGCCGTGACATCCAACCGAGCATGATGTATCGCGAATTGGGCTGCGTCGAAAACGATCAACAACTCGAACTCGACTTCGAATCGCTGGTCCGCGAAGCGATCTCGTAAAAAGCAACACGCCCCGACAAGAGCCAGGCGCCATGTCGCCGTTCGACTTCTCAGCGACGATCGCTACGCCAAGCGATGCGTCGCAACGGCCGATCTAGCGTCGTGGTCACCGCCGGGGCGGATGCAAACGCCGCGACTACATCACCGAGAAATAGTTCTCGACAGCAAAATCGAAGTATTCGTTGCACAGCTCGACCGGTTTCCCGTGATACAGGCAGTAATTGCGGACCTGCAACAACAAGTCGCGGGGCTGGCAATTTCGAAACGGTCGCTCGACCGGCAGATAGTGCTTCTTAATAAGATAGTCGATCGGTCCGGGCTGGTACGGGATCTTGGTGACCTTGCACATGATCTCGAACAACTTGCGAAAATCGGCTTCCGATGGATTGGTGACTTCGATTTTGTAAGGGATCCGCCGCAAGAACGCGTCATCGACCAGATCCTTCGGTTCCAGGTTGGTGCTGAAAATTACGAGCTGATCAAACGGAACTTGAATCTTCTTACCGCTGGCCATGTTTAAGTAGTCGTAACGCTTCTCCAACGGCACGATCCAGCGGTTCAACAATTCGTCGACCCGCATCCGTTGGCGGCCAAAGTCGTCGATCACCAGTGTTCCGCAATTGCTTTTCAGCTGCATCGACGCTTCGCTGATGTTGCTTTCGGGATTCCGCCGGACCTCCAGCATTTCCATCGTCAATTCGCCCCCCGCGACGATCGTGGGCCGTTTGATTCGCACCCAGCGTTTGTCAAACGCCGCATCGCTCAACAACCCACCACCACTCTCGGGCATCGCCAATTCATGGTTCATCGGGTCGTAAACCCGCATGATCTCTCCGTCGACAAAGATCGAACGAGGAATCCAAATGTATTTCCCAAAGGCGGAAGTGACACGTTCGGCG
This sequence comes from Rosistilla carotiformis, assembly GCF_007753095.1. Taxonomy (NCBI): domain Bacteria; kingdom Pseudomonadati; phylum Planctomycetota; class Planctomycetia; order Pirellulales; family Pirellulaceae; genus Rosistilla; species Rosistilla carotiformis. The sequence goes on along the minus strand of NZ_CP036348.1, from coordinate 1,346,195 downwards.
ATGCTAGTTTTTCCGTTACCTGGATACCCGAACAAGAACATTCCACGACCGCTGTTGATCGCCGGCCCCAATCGTTCAAGCATCTTGGGATTGATCAACAGGTCGGAGAACGCCTTCAGCAGATCGTCCTTCTGAGGCCGTTGCCCTTCGACGGTCTGATGTTTAACGCTGGCGACATAATCCGCCAAAAGCACCGGACAGGCGCCGTAATAGGTGCAATCGTCGACATACCGGCGGGCTAGATCGCGCCCACTTTCCGTCAAGACGTACAGATAATCGCCCGCCGCTGTCGACGACCGATAGGCCACCGTCTGCTCCATCTTCATCCGGTTGAGCCCCGGTTCGACCAGCCGGAAAGGCAATTGCAACTGTTCGGCGATCGCCCGCCCATCGGCTTCCCCCGCGTTCAATAGAAAACGCATCGTGATCTGTTCGAGCAATGTTTCCGAGACCCGCGATTCACCCAAGGACCGAACTTCGCCTGGTCGCCACGGCTCATCGCGACTCGGTTGGAAACCAATCGCCGCGGCAGGGCGCGTTGGCTGAGACGCGGAGACACCGGCCGGCACGGTTCGCGGCGGCTGTCGCGGGACGTCGGCAGCGACGTTGGGCGGAGCAGACTTCTCAGGCACCAAAGGAGGTAGCTGACGCGACGCCCCATCGGAAAGCCCGTGAATTTTGGCTAGCAGTGCATCGAGCTTGCTGTCGGAATCTTGTTGCTGAGCCGTAGAACTCACTTGTATTCTCCAAAGAATTGCAATCGCGAAGACCCAAGTCCCATCGCAATTCCAATCGCCACATTAGCCCACAGACTGGGGCAATAATCGATACAGCGAAAACTACATTACAAAAATGCGCCTAGCAAACTTGCCACGCCTCTTCTCCGTGATGACCTAGATTATTTCACGAAGCGAAACTCCCGAAGCGTCTCTATCGCTCGCGCAATCGATCCGACCCCCACAATCGAATGCGTGCTTCCACCGAGACGTCGCGAAACCAACGTGATTCAGAGCCCCGATTCACAGAGCCCCCAAGCTTGACCACTGCATCGATCTCACCAACCGACGAACGGCTGGAAAAACTGGCTGACCGCGCCCGTTGCCAATTCCCGCTTCCGCCAATCGCAAAGTGGCTCCTTCGCAACGGCCATTTCGCGAACAGCGATGTCGACGATTTGTTGACGCAAATCGCGCCTGGCACCACGCTTTACGTTCGATTGCTCGCTTGGTGCAATTCACCGCTGTTCAATTGGTCCGAAACCTTTCCATCGCTTCGGGCGGCGGCACTGGTCATCGACGCCGATCACATACTGCGCCTCGCCTTCCTGGCCATGATCCGAGATTTTTACAGCCCTCCGCTGAAAATCGGCAGTTACAGCCGCGACGGACTTTGGAAACACAGCATCGCCGTCGGAGTCGTCGCCTCCTTTATCGCCCGCACCTCGGCACGTGCCACTCCCGTCGATGCCTTATTGGCAGGGGCCCTTCACGAAATCGGCCTGCTGGCGACCGAAAAGCTGGCCCCCTCCCTGTTTTCCAGCTGGCTCGCCAACAGCAACGCCGTGCAACATCGCCGGCGAAACGAAAACCTCTGGTTTGGCGCCGAAACGCAAAGTCTAGGAACAGCCCTCATTACCGAGTGGGGACTGCCGGAGTCCATTGTTCATGCAACCCAATCGCACCGTGGCCCCGACTTGATCGGGAGCCCCCCGCTTCCCGAAAGCAGCTGCGTCGCGATCGCCGACTACTTATGCAGCCGGGCAGGGCGAACGGCTACCGGAACCCACAATGTCGACGCCCCAAGCGACCAACACTTTGCGAACCTGGAGATCGATCACGACCTTTTGAGGATCGCGTGGACGAACTTGCCAACGATTTTGGTTGGTTGCGACCGCTTTCAATAACCGCCCGACAAACTTTGAAAAACGTTCACTAGGCAAATTGCAGGCCCAAACGACTCTTCCGCACAAATTTCTCCGAAATCTCTTAAACGCCCCTTGTCCATACAGCGAACCCCCTGTAAATTTCTGCCATGCCAACGAGGGCAGCACAGAAGCGAATCACGAAACGATCACTTCCGAGCTACTAACTCTCGCTGACATAAAACAAAACACGAGTCAAAACTTTCTTGAAAGTTTTGACTCAAGAGTCCTCAGACTCTTGACGATAACTTTAGCATCGACTAAAACATTCGAACCACCTGACTCACACGAGTCAGCACTGAGAATTTTGATCTTTGACAATTTGGTTGGTGAAACTCTTATTGAGTTCAGCTTTGAGACCGTTAGTTTTTAACTAATGGCGAAAAGTTTTTGCCGGGATGACCAACCCGGCGAGTTCAGCTTAAACTTACTTTGGTTAGCCACGATCGGAACTTCGGTTCTGGTCTATGCATACAATTGAAGGGTTTGATCCTGGCTCAGAATGAACGTTGGCGGCGTGGATTAGGCATGCAAGTCGCGCGACAAGTCTAGCTTGCTAGACGGAGGAGCGGCGAAAGGGAGAGTAACGGGTAGATATGTGCCCTTGAGACCAGGATAGTGTCGGGAAACTGGCAGTAATACTGGATAACATCTTCGGATCAAATGGTGTGATTCCGCTCAAGGATCAGTCTGCTTCCTATTAGCTTGTTGGCGGGGTAATGGCCCACCAAGGCTGAGATGGGTACCGGGTGTGAGAGCATGACCCGGCTCACTGGGACTGAGACACTGCCCAGACACCTACGGGTGGCTGCAGTCGAGAATCTTTGGCAATGGGCGAAAGCCTGACCAAGCGACGCCGCGTGCGGGATGAAGGCCCTCGGGTTGTAAACCGCTGTCAGTTGGGAGGAAATGTATTTGGGTTCTCCCTTTTACTTGACCGATCTTCAGAGAAAGTACGGGCTAAGTTCGTGCCAGCAGCCGCGGTAATACGAACCGTACGAACGTTATTCGGTATCACTGGGCTTAAAGCGTGCGTAGGCGGCCTTGTAGGTCGGGTGTGAAATCCCACGGCTCAACCGTGGAACTGCGCCCGAAACCCCAAGGCTTGAGGAAAGCAGGGGTGTGCGGAACAGATGGTGGAGCGGTGAAATGCGTTGATATTATCTGGAACACCGGTGGCGAAAGCGGCACACTGGGCTTTTTCTGACGCTGAGGCACGAAAGCTAGGGGAGCGAACGGGATTAGATACCCCGGTAGTCCTAGCCGTAAACGATGAGCACTGGGCTGGGGGGACTTCCACATCCTCCCGGCCGTAGCGAAAGCGTTAAGTGCTCCGCCTGGGGAGTATGGTCGCAAGGCTGAAACTCAAAGGAATTGACGGGGGCTCACACAAGCGGTGGAGGATGTGGCTTAATTCGAGGCTACGCGAAGAACCTTATCCTGGTCTTGACATGTTTAGGAACTTCTGTGAAAGCGGAAGGTGCCTTTCGGGGAGCCTTTACACAGGTGCTGCATGGCTGTCGTCAGCTCGTGTCGTGAGATGTCGGGTTAAGTCCCTTAACGAGCGAAACCCTTGTCTTTAGTTGCCAGCGGGTAATGCCGGGGACTCTAAAGAGACTGCCGGTGTCAAACCGGAGGAAGGCGGGGATGACGTCAAGTCCTCATGGCCTTTATGACCAGGGCTGCACACGTCCTACAATGGTGCATACAAAGAGAAGCAATACCGCGAGGTGGAGCAAATCTCAAAAAGTGTACCTCAGTTCGGATTGCAGGCTGCAACTCGCCTGCATGAAGCCGGAATCGCTAGTAATCGTAGGTCAGCATACTACGGTGAATGTGTTCCTGAGCCTTGTACACACCGCCCGTCAAGCCACGAAAGTTGGGAGGGCCCGAAGCCGCTGAGCTAACCCGCAAGGGAGGCAGGCGTCTAAGGTCAGCTCGACAATTGGGACTAAGTCGTAACAAGGTAGCCGTAGGGGAACCTGCGGCTGGATCACCTCCTTTCTAAGGATTTCTGATTTACTTAGGGTGACCTTTGTATTTCATACCGTGGATAACGATCTCAAGCTATCAATAAGAGTCGCCTCGCAAGAGGCACACCACCAATAGTCACAAAGACCCGCTTAGGTTTTCGCCAACCTGAGCGGGTTTTTTCGTGCGCTGATCGTATCGGCTCGCATCGGGACGTGAGATTACCCTCAAGTCCCACCTGGGATCCGTTGCGTATCGGCAAACAACTAAACCCGCTCGGGACTTCACTGTCCTGGGCGGGTTTTTTTGTGCCCCTGTTTTTTGGATATGGGCCACCTCACCCCTTCTTTTGTCATTTCGGTTGCCTTGTCAGCCAATCAGACCGGTGTGAGGGCGTTTTATCTTGGTTTCTTATCAGTTTCATGGCGAATGTTGTTCGCGACGAAACAACACTTTAGTAGTAGGAGGTACCCATAATGGTACCTCCGCCGAATTCCATCTCCTCCTATCGATCGAGCCTCGATCCTGGATACTCAGCGACATCTACAGTTTGCCGAACGCGTGGTGAAAAATCAGCAACGCGTCTATCGGTACATCGTGTCGCTGGTACCCAACCGGGCCGATGCAGAGGATTTGTTCCAACAAACGTGCCTCACGCTTTGGGAACAATGGGATCGCTACGACCCCGCTTTAGATTTTGTCCCTTGGGCCTGCGGTATCGCGCACAACCATGTTCGAAATTTCTATCGCAAGCGAGAGAATTCTCAGCTGCATTTGGATCCCGACGTGATCGTCAGCTTGTCGACCGAAAGCATGAAAATGCAAAGCGGTTCTGATGAACGGATCGAAGCAATCGAGCGCTGTTTGCAAAAGATGACGCCACGGAATCGCGAGGTGCTGGAAAGTTACTACGGCGGACGATCGATCACGGAAATCGCCGGCCGTTCGTCGACTCCCAATGCGATCTACAAGCAACTAGATCGAATTCGCGCGGCGCTGCACCAATGTGTTACCGCACGTTTGGCGGGGGAGGGTCTCCAATGAATGATCCCTCCCGATGGCAAACGCTTGCCAATGCGATGATCAACGGTACGGCAAGTGGTTCGGATGCCGCTGAATTGTCATCCCTGTTGCGGGACGATCCCGCTCGACAGAGAGAGTATTTGGAATATTTTGATACACACGCGACGCTGAGTTGGAAATTTCGCGATGCGGAGGTGACAGCGGAGCGTCCCCAGCCAAGCCAATCCACCCGCGGGCGCCGTGAGTGGTTGCCTTGGGTGGTCGCGATCGCTGCCACGTTCCTTGCGATTCTCTCCGTAGCGTCGCATTTGATTCCAATTCGTCGCGACCGTTCGAATTTTTTCGCGGCGGAAGAGAGAAGTCGTCCTGTTGAAGAACCCCAAACCATGTCCACGGCGCAGCCGATGGCGATGTTGATGGACCAAGCGGGTGCTCGTTTCGAAAAAGGTCGCGCTCCCACCGGCACTCGCTTTCAACAGGGCGATTACAAATTGCTCGAAGGTGTGGTGCATCTACGTTTCACCAACGGAACCGATCTCGTCGTTCAATCCCCTTCGGAGTTTCGGATCGAAAGTCCTCAACATTTCCGTTTGGCTGGGGGGCGGGTTCGGGGCATGGTCCCACCAACGGCCAAGGGTTTCACCATCGTTACCGCCGAAGTTGAGTTTGTGGATGTCGGCACCGAGTTTGCGGTTCGGGTCGGTGACGGTGGCCAAAGTATGCTGCATGTTTTTGATGGCCAAGTGAATGTGCTTCGTTCCAATGGCGAACTGATGAGGAGTGTTTTCGGCGGCGAATCGGTTCAATATCACGACGGCAACCTGCTCGATAGCGAGATTTTGGATCTCGACGGCTACCAGACTCCCGAGCACATCGGTTTCATGCGATGGCGCGAACAACGTGCGCAGATGCTGCAAAATCCGGGGTTAATTGCTTGGTATCCCTTTGTCAAAGAGGCCAATGGATCGATCCTCACCAACATCGTTCGCTCCGAAAAGGTTCCTGATGGGCGAATCGCCGGGGCGCGTTGGGTCGCCGGACGCTGGCCTGGCAAAGAGGCGCTGTTGTTCGACCGCGATTCGGACTTCGTTCAACTGAATATCCCCGTTGAATCGCCCGAGATCTCGGTCGCCGCCTGGATCAAATCCGATCGATACGAAAATGAGATGAATGCGATCCTGAACTCCAATGCGACCCAACGCGGCGGCATGCATTTTCAATTGACTCGGTTTGGACTCCCCCGGGGTGGAATTGTCGGTTTCAACCGGAGCGATTACCGCTGGGTTGGAAATCCGGTACCGCAAAACAAATGGTGTCATGTCGTCTCCATCGCTTCGTTCCCCACGCGAAAACATTCGATTTATGTGAATGGGAGCTTGGTGACTGAATCGATGTTTCGCGGCGAAGTCGAAGAAGAACGAATTTCATTGGCGCATTGCCGGCTGGGCAATTGGTTGCCTCCAGCAACGATGAACCACCAACCCTCGCGGTCATTCCGCGGCCGAATCGATGATTTGGCGATTTGGAATCGGGCCCTAACGCGCGAAGAAATCCTGGCCCACGTCCAACGTGGCCGCCCGAGTTTATTATGGCAGCCAGAAAACCCAACACTTAACGTGGAAGTGCCTGCTCTACCTCACGCGGCGCATCATCCATAGCAAACACTTACGAAGTACTTATGAAATACCTGATCTCCACCTTGGCGATGCCCCTGTTGTTCGCATCGTTTTCCGCCGCCGCGGAATCGCCGAACTACGACGACCACATCAAACCACTGCTCCGCAAGTACTGCCTGAAATGTCATGGCGATGACGACCAACAAGCGGACATTAATATGCAGTCGTTCACCGGAGTAATGCGTGGCGGCAGCGGCGGCGCATTGGTCGTGGCGGGACGATCCAGCCAAAGTCTGTTGGTTCAAATCATTACCGATTCCGATCCCGCGATCCGCATGCCTCCGGAAAGTCCCGCGATGCCCGATGCCGAGGTCCAATTGATCCGGCAATGGATCGATTCGGGATTGCGCGAATCGGCAACCAGCAAGTCGATGACCAAATCGCGTGACATCAGTTTCCAACCGGCCGCGGGCGCCGGCGGCCGCCCCGAATCTCCCGCGATGCCCGAAGCGCTTCCCGAAATCTCGGTTCCCAAAGTCGTTCATCCGCTGCCGGTGCTGGCGATGGCCGCCAGCCCTTGGGCACCTCTTGTCGCCGTCGCGGCCCAAAACCATATTCGATTGTTCAACACTGAAACCGAAGAAGAGATCGGCCAGTTGCCGTTTCCCGATGGTGAGCCCCATGTAATCCGCTTCAGCCGCGATGGAAATCTGTTGATGGTTGCCGGTGGACGTCCCGTCGAATCGGGACGCGTTGTGTTGTTCGATGTGAAGACCGGCCGACGGTTAGCCGAAATCGGCGACGAGATCGACGCGGTCCTTGCTGCCGATATCAGCGCCGATCAAACATTGGTCGCGTTGGGTGGAACCGGCCGCGTTGTGAAAGTTTATTCGACCAAAGACGGGAAACTGCAACACAAACTGGAAAAACACACCGACTGGATCACCTCATTGGCCTTCAGCCCCGAGGGGCATCAACTGGTCAGCGGCGACCGAACCGGAGCGATTCATTTATGGGACGCAGCCAGCGGCGGGATCCTCTTAAATCTGTCCGAACACAAAGCGACAGTCACCTCGCTCGACTGGCGCACCGATGGCAAGTTGTTAGCATCGGCCGGCGAAGACGGCTCGTTGATCTGGTGGGATGCTGGCGATGGTTTTCCCGTGGTCAATCGCGGCAAAGCGCACCCGCCGGCGCGTCCCGCCGACGTTCCGTACGGCGAGATCCCCAACGGTGTACTCTCGGCACGATTCGATGCCAGCGGAAACTTGATCTCCTGCGGACGCGACCAACACGTGCGGACATGGAAACCGAACGGCACTCCGCTGGGATCGATTAAAGTACCAACAGGACTGCCGATCAGCGTCGCCACATCCAGCGATGCGAAAGTCATCGCCGGCGATCTGAACGGAAATATTCACTTCTGGCCGCTTTCGAAATAGCTCACTTCCCACATCATTCAAACCTTGCCCAGCGAAGCCCCAACAAGGATTTCCCTATGAACAGAACACTCACCTCTCGACGCAAAGTTCTTCAAGCCGGCGTGTGCGGCGCGCTGGGATTGTCGATGGCCGACATGCTTCGGATGGAAGCTGCCGAAAGCAAAGCGTTCACTCAAGTCGCTGGACAAAAACGCGAAGCCAAAGCGCTTAGCGTGATCCAACTGCACCTGGGAGGCGGTCTCCAACAACAGGAATCGCTCGACCCCAAACCCGAAGCGCCGATCGATATCCGCGGCCAGTTTGGCGTGATGAAGACCAACACCGGCGACATTCTCAGCGACACATTTCCCCGCACCTCCGCGGTCGCAGACAAGCTGACGGTGATTCGCAGCGTCGTCGGACGGATCCCCGATCACCAACAAGCGACTTATCACCTGTTCACCGGATACACCCCCACCGCCGTGATCGATTTCCCTCAAATGGGTAGCGTCGTTTCGCACGAATTGGGCAAACGTGGCGAGCTTCCGCCCTATGTCGCGATTCCAAACCAGAACGCCTTCGCTGGCGGAACGGGTTTCCTCAGCAGTACTTACGGTGCGTTCGAGACCGATTCGGACCCGGGCGCCCGCGGATATCAGGTCAAAGATTTCTCGATTCCCAAAAACGTCTCGATGGAGCGTTTTGATCGCCGCCAATCGGCACGTCAGATCGTCGAACAACGGATCCGCCAATTGGAAGCCGACCGCGGCACGTTGGACACGATGGACGATTTCTACAAACAAGCTTACACCGTGCTCACCTCGGCCCAGGCGCAAGCTGCGTTCTCATTGGATGATGAAACCGACGAGACGCGGCAACTTTATGGCAGCGATGTCGTGGGACTCAAAGGCCCCGACAACCGCTTCCATCCCAAGGGGTTGGCCGAACGATTGATCGTCGCGCGGCGGCTGGTGGAGTCGGGTGTTCGTTTCGTTACGGTTAACTACGGCTCATGGGATTGTCACGTCGACGTTCGCAGCAACACGCTGGACCAGATTCCAGCACTGGACGCCGCGATCACCGGCATGGTCACCGACCTGGATCGTCGCGGCCTGCTAGACACGACGATCTTCTGGGTCACCACGGAATTCGGCCGCACGCCGAAGGTGAACAGCGACGCGGGGCGTGACCACTGGGCCCGTTGTTATTCCAACCTGATCGCCGGCGGTGGATTCACGCGTGGGCAGATGTACGGTGTCAGCGATGCCACCGGTGCCGAACCGGCTCGCGATGCGGTCCCGTTGGAAAACCTGATGCATACGATCTACCACCAACTGGGAATCGATGCTTCGAAAGAACTGTTAGCCTTCGGAACCCGTCCGATCGAAATCATCAAAGAAGGCAAACTGGTTAACGGCTTGCTCGCCTAGTCGCACGCGAGTTCCGATCCCGCAAGTTTGACCATCGCCAGCGACCGCAATGTCCTGGCGATGCTCCCGCCCCACATTCCATTGAACGACCGCACCATGCATATTTTCAACCGCACGCTTGCCATCCTCGGCTGCCTGATCGTCGCGCAACAGGCGTCCGCCATGACGAAGAACCTCGAAGGGACCGCGCCGCGCATCGGCCAGCGTGGTACGACCGTCGACGTGACGATCGTTGGCGTTTCGATCGGCGATCCCCGCGAGATCATCTTCTACAAACCGGGCATCCGCGCGGTGAACGTTCGGACCGCCGATGAACCGCCCAAAAGACGCGGGTTGATGCATGGGGGACGGATCGAAGAAGCTGTCGTTTGTCAGTTTGAAATCGCGGAGGACTGTCCGCTGGGCGAGCACCCGTTTCGGCTGTTGACGGCGACCGAACTGACATGCATCGGCACCTTCCACGTCTCTCCGTTTCCAATCATCGACGAAGAGGAAACCGAACACCACAGCAACGACTCGCTCGAAACCGCAAAATCGATCACTCCCAACGTCTCGGTTCTGGGAATTCAATCGGGCAGCCAGCGTCCCGACGTCGACATCTATCGCGTGCCAACCAAGGCCGGCCAGCACGTCTCGGTCGAACTGGATTCGGCCCGGATTGCCGACGTTCATTACGGCGATGCGGAGTTCGATCTGGCGCTGCGGATCCTCGACGAAAAGGGGAAAGAACTGGGTTCCAACGACGACAACCTACTGCACGTGCAAGATCCGATTTTATCGATCATCGCTCCACGCGATGGCGATGTTTTCATCGAGGTGACGCGTTCGGCGTACAAGCGATCGATGACGACGTACTGCTTGCATGTCGGCACCAATCGGCGACCGATCCTCGCGTTTCCGCCAGGTGGGCAGGTGGGGACGAAACAGGATGTCGTCCTACTCGGCGATCCGGCCGGCAGCTACAGCCATTCGGTTCAGGTGCCCGAGACCGAAGGGTTGTTCGATCACTACGACGGCGGCCCTTCACCGATCAAGTTGAGTGCCAGCGACTTCCCCAACCTGATCGAAGATGCGACTGCGGAGGTGACGAAAGTCCCGCAATTGCCGATCGCGATCAACGGGATGATCGATGCCCGCAACGATCGTGATCGCTACAAATTAGACGTCAAAAAGGGAGAACCGCTGCACATCCGGCTCTTCTCCGCGACGCTTGGATCTCCGATGGACACCAAGATCGTGATTCGCCCGATCGGTGCCGACGGGACGCTGGGCAAAATCGAATTGGAAGCCGACGACGCGACGCTGGAAGAACGGGGCACGTTTGGCACGAATTATCGCGCCCGGGGTGGGCAGACGTCGGTGCTGGATCCGAGCGTGCTCTGGAAACCGGCGGCCGATGGCGAATACCAATTGGAAGTCTCCGATCCCAGCGGCCAAGGCGGCGCGTTGGGAGTCTATCGAATCGAGATCCAGTCCCCCCATACAATCGTGCAAACCATGTTGGCCAGTGCCACGTTCGACTGGACCGAAAGCATGCGTGTCTCCGGCTTCGCCATCCCGCGCGGCAACCGCTGGACCGTCAACGTCTCGCTCCCCAAGGGCCAATGGAATACATACGATGGCCCATTCGAATTCATCGCGAACGGATTGCCCGACGGGGTCCAACTGGTATCGCCACCGTTGACCTCCGATGCGGGGAAGTGGCCGGTCCAATTGATCGCCGATCCCGATGCTCCGCTGACCGGAGCGACCTTCACGCTGGAAGCCCGACCGATCGATTCGGATGCGACCCTCGCGACCCGTTGCCAACAAAACGTTCCGTTCATCAACCATTCCGGCGGCGATGCGTGGCGTGCGGTGCGCGTCGACCAATATATGATGGGCGTCACCGATCCGGCTCCCTTCTCGCTGGTCGTCGAAAGCCCCAAGGTCTCTCTGGTGCAAAGTGGCGAACTGAATATCGATGTCGAGATCGTTCGCCAAGATGGTTTCGACGGGCCGGTGCTGCTGGAAACCGGCTACGTTCACCCTACGATCAGTTCATCGCCACCGGTAATCATCCCCAGCGGTTCGAACTCCGGAACGCTCACCCTGGCGGCAAAAGGGCGTCCACCGTTGGGCAAATCGCCGTTGGTCGTGATCGCCAGCACGATCAACGATTCGATCAAACCTTACTTGGGCCCCGGTCACATTCGCGTCTCTTCCGATATTCTCGAACTGGACGTGAGCGCTCCGTTTGTCCAATTGACAGCCGATGTCCAATCGGTCCGCCGCGGGGAAACCAAACCGTTTATTTGGAAGGTGAAGCACCAAAGCGAGTTTGAAGGGGAAGCGAACGTTCAATTGCAGGGACTTCCCAAGGGAGTCAGCGTTGTCGATCCGCAACCGACGCTGACCAAGGACTCCAAGGAACTGGTCTTCCAATTGCAAGCGACCGACGAAGCGCTGCTGGGCAAGGTCAGCGGACTTCGGTGTCAGCTGTCCGTCCCCGTCGCGGGGCAGACGATCGTGCAAGGCGCAGGCCAAGCGAGCTTACGGATCGACCCCAAGCTGTAACGAAACAACAACTTAAACTGCCGAACCTCATTCGTTTCGGCAGGCTTGCGGAACGCCCTCAGTAAAACGAAACGACCGCGTTTGAATTGGCGACCTCCCCCGATTCCCACTCCCCAAAAATCAACGATGAATATCCAACGTACATTCGCTTTCAGCATCGCCATCCTGACCACGTCGCTGCTGCAGGCCGCTTCGCCCGAAGTCCCCAGCTTTCGCAAGGACATCATGCCGATCCTGTTCCGCACCGGCTGCAACTCCGGCGCTTGCCACGGAGCAGCTCAAGGGAAAGACGGTTTTATGTTGTCGCTGTTCGGATACGACGTCCGCGGCGATTACCACCGGATCACGGGGGAGATGATCGGCCGGCGATTGAATTACGCGATCCCCGAACAGAGTCTGCTGTTGAAGAAAGCGACCGGGGCGGTGCCGCATTCGGGAGGCAAGTTGTTCGACACCGACAGCCCATATTACGAAACGCTGCATCGCTGGATCGCCGCCCGAGCTCCCGACGATGAAGGGGAGGTCGCCGAAGCGGTCGGATTGGAACTGTCGCAAGATGCGTTTGTGTTTGAAACCTCCGGCGCCGAATCGTCACTGCGCGTGCTGGCGAACTTCAGCGATGGAACGCAGCGCGACGTCACCTCCCTTGCGCTGTTCCACAGCAACAATGCCAGTGTCGCCGACATCAACCACGACGGCTTCATCACCGCCGCGCAGCCGGGAGACACCAACGTCTTTGCCCGCTACAGCCGGTTTACGGTCGGTGCCGAAGTGATTGTCTTGCCGCCCAGCAAAGGCTTTCAGTGGCCCAATCCCCCTGAAAACAACTACATCGATCACCTGGTTTTCGACCGACTGCAGAAGCTGCGGATCGTCCCATCGGAGCTGTGCGACGACGAAACCTTCTTGCGCCGCGTGACGCTGGACCTCGCCGCTCGGCCTCCGACGCCTGACGAATACCATGCATTTATGGACGATAACGATCCGGGGAAACGCGAGAAAAAGATCGATGAACTGTTGCAAAGCGATGAGTTTTCCGACTACTGGACGACGCTGTGGAGCGAACAATTGCGGATCATCGGCGGCAACTACGCTCCCGTGGGAACCCACCTGAAAGCGGCGACAATGTTCCAAAAATGGATCCGCCAGCAGATCGCGTCGGGGCGTCCGCTGAACGAGTTTGTCGCCGAGATGGTCGCAGCGTCGGGAAGCAACCTGACCAACGGCCCCGCAAATCTCTACACGATGCTGCAGCATAAACCGCGTTTTGAACCGAAGGTCTTCGCCGCCGATTTCTCTCAGGTCTTCCTGGGGATTCAAATTCAGTGCGCCGAGTGCCACAACCATCCCTTCGATCGCTGGACGCAAGACGATTACTACAGCTTCGTCAGCTTCTTCTCCGGCGTGAAACGCAAGCCGGGCGTCGAGCCTCGCGAACGGCGGATCTTCTACGACACATCGGCTCCGCCGGCCAAACACGTCGTCGATCAACGCCCGATGCCGCCCAGAGCGCTCGGCACCGTCGATCCAGCCGAACACGACGGCGATCCGCGGCAAGCCCTCGCCGATTGGCTGACATCGCCGGAGAACGAGATGTTCAGCCGCAACCTGGCCAATCGCATCTGGGCACACTTCCTAGGACGCGGGGTGATCCAACCGGTCGACGATATTCGCGTCAGCAATCCGCCGGTCAACGCGCCGCTGTTGGATGCGTTGAACGATCGTCTTGTCGATTCGAACTTCGATCTTCGAAGCCTCGTCCGCGACATCTGCAATTCCCGCGTCTATCAACTGAGCACCACGCCGAACGATTCGAATCGCTTGGACACCCGACAGTTCTCGCACATGCATCTGCGACGACTGCGAGCCGATGTGCTGTGGGATACGATCAACGATGTCACCGGCATGCCCGGGACGCCCGACGGACATCCTCAAGGAACCCGAGCGGTCCAGTCGTTTCCGGTCTCCGGAGGATCGACCGAACGTCCAAATTTCGGTGGCGACTTCTTTAAGACGTTTGGTCGTGCGGGGCGCAATTCGGTCTGCGTCTGCGACACCAAGACCGAACCGACGTTGTCGCAAACGTTAAACCTGAGCGTTGGCTCGACGGTTCAAGGGCGTCTGTATGCCAACGGACGATTCCGAAAGCAGATCGCCGATGGCGAAACGCCGGAAGAAATCATTCAACAGATGTTCATCACCGCTCTCTGTCGCCAACCGACCGCCGAAGAGATGTCCGGTTTGCTGGGTCTGATCGGTGACCAGAAGAAAGACGCCCACGTTTATGAAGACATCTTCTGGAGTCTGCTAAACTCAACCGAGTTCATCTTCAACCGCTAAACCGCGAGATCCCCATGAATCCCAATTCACTTGAGTCTCTCAAAACGTCGACGATCTCGCGCCGCGGTTGCTTGCAAAGCGGTGCCGTTGCGTTGACCGGGCTGTGTCTTGGCACCAGCGACGCCGCCGAAAGCGATCCGCCGCTGGAGATCATCGATTGCCATACGCACTTCTACGATCCAAGCCGGCCACAGGGAGTGCCTTGGCCCGGACCGGGTCCGCTCTACCGAACCGTCTTGCCGAAACATCTCCGCGAGCTGAAGCAATACCGCCCGGTGACCGGAACCGTGATCGTCGAAGCGAGCGTCTGGGTAGAAGACAACGCATGGCTGCTCGATTTGGCGGCGGACGATCCGTTTATCTTAGGGATTGTCGGCCGGATCGATCCCGACCAACCCGACTTCGACAAACACCTGGCTCGGTTCTCCGCCAACCCGCTGTTTCGCGGCATCCGGATCTCGGTCGGGCTTTTGAAAAAGCTGTTGGAAGCCAACGACCTCGCGGCACTCAAAGCGCTGGCCGACCGCGGCCTGGCCCTCGACGTCAACGGTGGCCCCGAGACCCCAGCGGTAATCGCCAAGTTGGCGCGTCGGCTGCCCAGCCTGACGATCGTGCAGAATCATATCGGCAACGTCCCGGTCACAGCCGATCGACCGCCGCAGGGATGGATCGACGGGATTCGCGCAGCCGCCGATCACGACAACGTCTACTGCAAGATCTCTGGTCTCGTGGAAAGCGCGGCCCATCACAGCAAGCAACCGGCCCCGAAGGACCTCGAATTCTATCGCCCCTACCTCGATGTCGTCTGGAATGCGTTTGGCGATTCGCGCGTGATCTATGCTAGCAATTGGCCCGTCTCGGATCGCGGGGCCACTTACGAAGACCTGCAGCGGATCGCGATGCAATACGCCGCAGAAAAGGGAGCCACAGCGACCGCCAACTTCTGCTCGCTCAATTCCAAGCAAGCCTATCGCTGGGTCGAACGGCCTCGTTTAGACTGAGATCGGCTGTCGAACTCGAGTCCAATTCTGAACGATAGGCACACCCAGTGCGGCGGTCGCGCCACAGATCAGCCCTGCAATGTGGGCTTCGACCAACGGCACGAAGGCAGCCGACTGGACAAACAGCGTCTGGTGAAAGACCGCTTCGTAGCCGAGTTTCCCGACCAGCCCCAGCAACATCATTCCTCCCAGTCCCGCCGCCGGCAAATCTTTGGCGTGCAGGTTGGTTCGTATCCAATCGATCACCCACCATCCGAACAACATCGTGTCGATTCCCGAGAGCCCACGATAACAACGGATCTCTGGACACACGATCGCTAGCGATAGAGAGATCACCAATATGCTGCCGACCAAGATGGGAGCGTACGCGCGGCGGTACTTCGATTCGCAGATCGCCGATAGCGTGGCGAACATGCTGACATCCCAAAAGAAGTGACTCCAATCAAAATGGACCACGTGTCCGCTGATCCAACGCCAAATCTCTCCTTGGGCGGCCCGTTGAAAATCGAGCTCCAGCAACGATGTGAGGCTCGGAAAGACCGCGGCAAGAATCGATATCAGGACGATCGTGATCGTCACAGGAACAGGAATCGTCTTCATCGCTGATTCGCTCCACATCAGGTCGGTTCATGTTCCATCAAGGCTTCGTCCCAGCATCTCCTTCCGCCGGGACACTCTTCCCGCAAGCATCAAACCTTCGCCGGTGGGTTGCGGCGTCGACGTGTCCAGGCGGCCGCTCCGGCAGCAGAAATTGCCAGCGTGGCGGTGATGGGATCGATCGCGCCTCCACCGCCTCCGCTGAAGGGACGCACATCGAGATCGACTCCGCGACGCGAGCGAGCTTGGCCGGGCGCGGCAGGTTCCGGAGAGTTGCCGGCGGGGACGCTTGCGTTGTTGGCAGCGTCTTGGCTATTTGCAGCGGGCGTATCGGTCGCCGCCGGTTTCGCAGGCGTCGATACAAGGTACTCCTGGCTGCGATCACGTAGAGCCGCCAGTTTATCGGCGACCTGTTTTTGCGAAGCCCGATCGCGGCTCAAGCGCGTTGCGTTGCGTTGCTGGATCTTCCAGCGCTTGTATTCGGCGTCGTTCTCCAAAACCAGCATCGAAGCATAGGGAGAGACGATCGAATAGCCTTCGCACAGCCGCACGATCTCGGCTTGGCGCGATCCCGATCCGCCTCGTTCCTCGTCCAACAACCGCGAGACCTTGCGGAACGCCCACATCCTTTCGATCAGGCTGTTATAGGCTTTCGATCGCTCCGTCGGCAAAGGGATCTCGACGGTTTGTTCCCATGGACTCCCTTGGATCTCGCCTTTCATCGTCACCTGAGTCGGACCGCCGGAGGAGAACCGCCCCAACAGACGCAGTGGCGTACCGTAAAACAGATTGCCCAGTTGTTGCGGTTCGACTTCGCTGATTCGCGTATCGGCGAAATCGACCGACAGGTTGGCGATCGCTGGGCGAACCAGCTTTTGACGCATCAGATGGGCTTGGCGACGGAAACTATCCTCGGTCGAAACAAACGCCGCCAATCCGCCGGCTCGCGTCGCGATCTGGTCCAACAGGGGACGATTCACTTCGTTGCCAACGCCAACACAAAACACCCGGACTCCGTCGGGTCGTGCTCCGATCAACCGCAGCAGTTCCGATTGCTCGCCCGGTTCGGTCAGCCCGTCGCTCAACAGGACAACGTTCAGCGGTCGATCGGCATCGCGATATCCGTAAGCCATCTTCAGCGCTGGCCCCAGCACGGTCCCGCCGCGGGCGCGTTGGGCGGCAAAGAATTCATTGGCGACTTCCAAATTGTCAGCCGTCGCGGCGCGAGCTTCTTGAAACAACGGCGTCGGTTGCAAATTGAAGGCGAGGCATTCGAAGCGATCCTCGGGGCTCAACGATTCGATAAACGCGGCGACGCTCCGGCGGCTGATCGCCAGTTTCTCATCCCTCGCCATCGATCCGCTGATATCCAACAGAAAGACATAATCCATCGCCTCCATCGTGCTGCTGAGATCCTCGCCCGGCGTGATCGTCATCATAAAGTAGCCGTCTTCTCCCTCGGGCCAACTGCTGACAACATCGACTCCCGTCTGCGGCCGCTTGGTCTGAAACGCTAGCACGATGTCGCGGGAAAGATCGCCTTCGGTCAGCTCCATGCTCGCCTGAGCATAGCTCTCGGTGTGGTTGACGACCACGAAGTCGTCCTTGTGCGATTCGCTTCGCAGTTCCTGCAACGGCACCTCGCTGAGCAGTTCCAGGTTCATCGAAAACCGGCCCTGCACCCGCGTATCGATCGGGCGACCTGCGGTTTGAGTTGCGAGCGGGTAAACGTAGGTGCCCCAGTCGTGATCGAGCTGGAGTTCCTGGTAGTATTCGATCCGCACGCGCTGCTCCGCTCCGGCGGCGATCGGAAAGATCCGCATTTCAAACTGCTTGAAATCGACTTGTTCGAGCAATCCCGGGTCGCGTCGCACCCGTTTGTAGCTGTTGTAGATCTCGCGAGCCCGCTGCTTTTCGACGACCTCTCCGATCATCTCCTTGCCGCTGATCCACATGCTGAAATTTGAAACGCTCGCGCCGCGTGGAACCGGGAAGGTGTAGAGCGCTTCGACGATCCGGTTTTCGGTATTCACAAAGACTTGGTCGATCTGCGTGACAGCAATCCCGTTGTTGATCGTCACGCGGACATCCTGCTGTTTGATCTCCAGCACGCCCCCCGCACCGCCGTCGGCGACCAGCATTCCGGCCGCATCGGCTGGCCGGGCAAACAGAACTCCAACGCTAGCAACTGCGACGATCAGCAAGCCCACCAACTGTCGACTCTCGGCGGCGAAGAGGTTTGAGGTTCTCCGATCGCGTCGCAAAGGCGATCGATCGACGGGTGGAGAAACGATTGAGGCGATGTTCATGACGGACTCCTAAGGTTTTGATGGGGGAGGGCGTCGAGCGAACGCTCGACAGCTCTTCCGTTCAGGAGCCCATCGCAACGGGAGCCTCTCGACCCAATTTGCGAAAAACCGCGCAACCGCAAACCGTCGGCGTGTTGCAGTGCAGCGAGACAGCTCGATTACCAGGCTGTATCGCATACGCTAGCAAAGGAAAGCAGGACGTTCCGGCGGGGGAGTTGTGAGAGCTAGCGAAATACAAACCGAAAGTGGAATCGGCTTAGTAAATGCTAGCCAACGTCTAGTACCACGATCTTTACAGCTTTGTTGAAGTTTGCGGGCTAGAGAGCCGATTCGGAGAGTATCGGTTGTGTCGATCGTTTCGATCTTACGACCGGTCGATCTTGACGGCAGGTTCGGTTGCGTCTACACTTCGCTTTACTAAGTAGCGTCGTGCAAAGGACTTACAACGCTGAATCATCCGTCTTGGGGATCGAGTTTGTGACCAAAAAAGACATTGTCAAAACGATTTCCGAGGAAGTCGGGCTGACTCAACAACAAACCAAGAAGATCGTTCAAAAAACGTTCGACGCAATCATCGAATCGCTTGTCAAAGAGGAGCGGATCGAACTGCGGAACTTTGGTGTCTTTGAAGTCAAATTAAGGGCTGCCCGAAAGGCCAGGAATCCTCGTACGGGGAAACAAGTGAGTGTGCCGGCAAAGTATGTCGTCACATTCAAGCCAGGCAAGGAGATGGAGTCGCGTGTTGCCGAACTGACGGCGGGCATTGTTAACAACCTTGAGACCGAATCCGTTTTGGATCCGCTCGAAAGAACCGACAACAACCACAACAAGCCCGCCGATTCGACAACTCACGATGCCTTCGGAGACCGCTCCGTTGGCTGATTACGATTACGAGAAGTAGTACGATCGATTTCCTGCGTTGCGATTCCGAGCAGATTCGGATCCGAACAATGGACTTCCACGGCAGACAAAGACGTTCACGGAGGAACGGCGATGCGACGTTTATTTCAGATTACCGCCCTGGCACTATGTCTCGGACCGTTGGGCGGCTGCTTTCTGCCAATCTATTCGGCTCGGCCCGAGCACCGTGTCAAACAGTTGCTGTTCACCTCCGAAGACCTTCGCCAGGTCGTCGATGAATGGGAACGCTTCTGGTTCCTTGACCAACCAAGCCATATGACGCCGGTTCGCGTTCACGGCGGCATCATCTAGCAAACGCTTTTGCAAGCGTTTGACAGATCGGTCCGCGCCCTGGCAAGCCTTCCGTTGCCGGTGCTATTTGCTGAGGATTTCCAGCGCGGCCGCAACCATCGTCTGCAGCCCCGTCGTCAACGTCGGTTCGATGTCGGGGTAGTAGAGACTCGAGTGGAGCGACGGGGGATTGGTTCCTAATACCTCGTAGCGGTCCAACCGCCGCGCTTCGACCGATCCCAAGCGATACATCAAAATCGGCACTCCCGCTCGGCCGTATCGGCTGAAGTCCTCGCCTCCCATCGACGGCGCTGGCGTGCTCACATTCGCTTCGCCCAACAGCTTCTGAAAGACTGCGGTGATCCGCGCAGCCAGCTGATCGTCGTTCCTCAGCGAAGGTGTCCCTTCGGCGACGCTGATCTTCGGTTCGGGAGCGGCAAAGCTAGCGGCGACCGCCTTGGCCTTTCGCTCGATCGCCGCCAGCAGCTTCTCGCGGACCTTGGGATCGTACGACCGCACGGTCAGCTGCAGGTGGCAGCTATCGCCAATGATATTGTGCTTCGTCCCACCATGAATCGATCCGACGGTGACCACAGCCGGATCCAAGGGCTTGATTTCGCGGCTGACAATCGTCTGCAGGTCCATCACCAGGGCGGCAGCTTGAACGATCGGATCGATCGTCGTGTGAGGCGCTGAACCGTGGCCGCCGCGGCCGATCATCGTGATATCGACGCTGTCGACGTTCGCCATCGCGAAACCTGCCAACGTTTCCACCTTCCCCGTCGCGACATTGCCTCCCACATGGAGCGCGATCGCAAAGTCGGGCTTTTGAAAGCGAGTGAACAGGCCATCTTCGAGCATCGCTTTGGCCCCCGCCCCGCGTTCCTCCGCGGGCTGGCCAATCAACATCAAAGTTCCCTGCCATAGATCGCGGTGGCTGGCGAGGAATTGAGCGACGCCAACCAGGTTGGTCATGTGAACATCGTGGCCACAAGCGTGCATCACCCCCGTATCGGTACCATCGGTGTTTTTGGTGGTCACGGTCGATGCGTAGGGCAATTCAGTTTTTTCGACCAGTGGCAACGCATCCAGATCGGTCCGTAGCATCAAGCGTGGTCCGGGGCCATTTTCAAGGATCCCCACAACACCATAACCGCCAACACCTGTGGTCACTTCGAAACCCGCCTCGCGCCACCGTTGAGCGATCCGAGCAGAGGTTTCCCGTTCTTCAAACGAAAGCTCCGGATGGGTGTGAAACCAGTGGTAGTCGGCGATCAAGTTTTCCAAGTGACTCTCTACCCACGCCTTCACCACCGCGGGCATTTCCGTCTCCGGACCTTCCTGTGCCGGCTCCTTAGCCCATCCGGGACTGGTGATGACAGCGAACAGGAAAACGCGCGGCAATAGACGAAACATGATCGGCTCTCTTAATAAGAAGTTCGGGCAGAATCGGAGGATTCGCCGAGGAGAGCTCCGGTTCCAGCAAATGCGTGGCAACGCCCACACGTGTTCGTTGCCGCTGGCTATCTTAATGCAGCCGAAAACAGAAAGACAGCGCTGCAGTCGAGGCTTCAGCCGACCTGGGTGTGCGCGGTCGCCTGAAGCCATAGCTCCAACGACCTCACGCCAACACCTATTGCGTGCTCTTTTGATAGATCGCAGTCAGCAGCGATTCGGTATCTTTGAACTTCTTTTTGCTGGCCATCGCATCGTCGATCAATTGCCGCGCGTCGGCTTCGCCATGTCCGAGCGCCAACAAGGCATCAAACGTATCGCGCACGACATCCAGTTGGTCGTCGTCCCCTTCGGGCGTTGCATCGCGACCGACCAACAAGGCGAACCGAGGCATCTTGCGACGCAGTTTGGCGATCACGCGCTCTGCGGTCGCCGGGCCGATCCCAGGCAAACTCGACAGCCCCTTGGCGTCCTGCTGCTCGATCATCACTGCCATCTCTTTGACAGGGCGGACCATCGCACGCAACGCTTTTTTGACGCCAACCCCATCGACGCTGCAGAACAGTTCGAAAAACTGCTTCTCCACTGTGGCGACAAATCCGACCAGGCGGGGTGACAGCCGGCCGCCCTGAGCTGCATTGCCGTCGATGTAATTCAACGTATGCAGCGAAATGGTCGTGCCGATTTTTCCCTGCAACTGACGCCGCGTGAAATCGGGAATAAAGACCTCGTACTCGAACGGCGGAATATCCAAGATCGCCGACTCTTCGCTCAGTGACGCCAGTTTTCCGGTAATCTTTGTGATCAAAGTGGATCGCTTCCTTCAACGTTCGACAAATGACAGAGGGAGTGCGTGGCTGCGTCGCTCCGCCGTCACAAGCCTTCTAAAAAGCTCCGCCGACGCCCTGACCAAACACAACGTTGCCTGGTCAATCTATCGCCGCCACCCGATTCACGCCAGCTGTCGGCGATTCCTGACTTTCAATGCTAGCGCGTTAGACTTGCCGGTGGCGTCACACCGCCAACCCGTTGCACGAGATTGACAACGGGCAAAGCGATCCCCCGTTTCTGTGCTTCGATCCGAAGGCCTCGTTCAAAGAAGGGGAACGGATAAAGCGGCTGACGTCGACGAGACCAAACATAGATCGCGTTGATCAATCGCTTATCCAACTTTCCCTGATCGCTGAGCACGACCACGCTTCTCAGAAACGCTTGCTGCTCTTCACGCGTGGCCCGCAAGCCGTTGATCAATTGGTCTTCTAAGCGAACGACCGCCTGTGCGGTTCCTGCAGTCGTTCGTGAGGGGGTAATTTGGGCAAAGACATGCTGCGTCATTAAAGTCAGAATCCCTACGGTTGCGTATCTCAAAGTGAGCCCGAACATATCTGCGACCTTTGTTTTCTGTCAAATGACGGATGTCGATCGAAGCTGCGGACGCAGCCTCCTTCTCAGTGCGACCAAGGCACCCAAAACGAAGCGAACGCGCCGCATCCCAACCACAGCCTGCTTCAATAACCCAACCGCTTCCCGCGATGCAAGGTCAGCCGGCGCCGTGTGCTATCAAAAAACGGCTCATTGCAAAATTGACGCACCCTAAAACCTAACGCTGTGACTCACGGTGGAGCATCGCAACCGCTCCCGCCCAAGGAAAACATCCTCCTGCCGCTGGAACTCCGATGCCAACCGAAGCGGATCCGACGGAGCGACGCTTTGCGCCAGTTGCCGGTTCACCGCCACGCTTCGCCAAGCACCCTGGTTCCATTCCCACTGCTCCTCCGCCTCGATCCGTTTCCACATTGGAAAAGCCGCCTGCCGACATTGCACGATCTGCTTGATCGGCTGCCCCACCGACTTGCAAAACACCGGCCCCGCCATGTCCAACATGCTGCTGCGCCCCGCCGGACGACAGAAGACCGTTTTCAGCTCGGGGCAATCGAGCGATTCGGGTACAGCCGCGGTGCTGATCAAAACACGCACGCTTCCTCGTTCGAACCCGTTCAACTGGCGTTCCCGATGCGCCCCGGTCCCCAACAGCTCGCAAGCGATTCCCTGTTCCTGCAACAGACCGGAACAGGCGAGTCCCTGCTGTCGGCGTTGGAAAAACACCAACGACCGTCCCCATCGATCGGGCTCTTCAATCAACCGCTTCGCAACCACCGCTGGCGTATACTCGCCCAGCGTGTAGTGACGGTAGGGACTCAAATGACCATCGGCGATCAATTGCGAGACTCCCGCGTCGCGGATCACGCGGTCGAAACAAGCCTTGATCGGATCGCTGTTTGCCGCCAGCCCGAGGGTCCACCGGGGATGCAGTTGCCGGTGCAGTCGTTCGATCTGCGCCGTTCCACCACACTCGACTTCATCGACCACCAACAGGTCGACTTCTGCCGGCGACTTGTCGAACATGCTGATCGTTTGCAGATCCAGGTTGAAATCCCGCGACGCGTTTTCCGCAGCGACGCGAGCCAACGAGTTCCTCCGCATCGCAGCCCAGCCGACGCGGCATCCGGTCGCACGTTGAAGCGCGCGGGCAATCGCTAGTCCGATCACTGTCTTGCCGCTGCCGACGGGACTCTCGACTAAGACACGCCCCGCCGCGGGAGCCAGCTGCCCGTCCGGCGCACGCCACCGCCCAGCAACCATCTGCAGCGCCGCGACCACCATCCGCCGCTGATACGCCCGCGGCTGGAGGTGAGCGGCGGCAAGCACTTTGGCCGCCACGGCGGCGGGAGCGAAGTTATCGGCCAGTCCCAAGCCGCACGATGTGGCTTGGTTTTGGCAATGCGAAACTGTTGAAAACGCGGAATCAAGAACCATTGTGGAAGCCTCCCTGTCGAATCGTCCAATGTTTTAACCGGCGGCGTGCCCGGCAAGCGTCTGCCATGGTTGGCAGTTCGCCAGCCGACGCCGACGCGTGCTGACAACTCCCGCAGTGTCGCCTGCCGTCGTGACACGTTGGGTCATCGGATCGACAAACATCGACGATTCCGGAGCGTGGCAATTCGGTTTCGCCCTGCGACAAGTCGTCCCCGGCGGAACGTGGCGGCTACATCGGCCGCCCTTTCCCCGTTACAATCGCGTCCGATGCCGATTGCGGGTTCAATGCGTGGCCCCCTCCTTGCCGCGGAGGAACTGCGTCCCCATTCGCCTCCAACGACAACTCACTCAACGTTATTCAGAACAGTCGCTGCGGTCATTCCCGTAGCCCGACATCCAAAGGAACATCCATGGCCCAAGCAAAGATCATTTACACGCAAACCGATGAAGCTCCCGCCCTGGCCACCGGTTCTTTGCTGCCGATCATCCGCGCGTTTGCAACCGCTGCGGGGATCGATGTCGAAACCAAAGACATCTCGCTGGCCGGCCGCATTTTGGCAAACTTCTCCGATCGCCTGCCCGCCAACCAACAACAGACCGATGCCTTGGCGGAACTCGGCGAACTCGCCAAGACTCCCGAAGCGAACATCATCAAACTGCCCAACGTCAGCGCATCGATCCCGCAATTGAACGCCGCGATCAGCGAACTGCAACAGCACGGCTACGAACTGCCCAACTTCCCTGCCGAACCCAAAACCGATGCCGATCAAGAGATTCGCGATCGCTACGCCAAAGTGCTTGGCAGCGCCGTCAATCCGGTCCTTCGCGAAGGCAACTCCGACCGCCGCGTCGCTGCTCCAGTAAAGCAGTACGCCCGCAAGAACCCACACTCGATGGGCGCTTGGTCGGCCGATTCCAAGTCGCACGTGGCGTCGATGGACGACGGTGACTTCTACGGCAGCGAACTATCTCATGAAATGGCCGCCGCGGGCACCGTTCGAATCGAACTGGTTGCCGCCGATGGTTCGGTGACCGTGCTGAAAAAGGACTTCCCAATTCAAGCCGGCGAGATCATCGACGGATCGCGGATCAGCCGCAGCAAACTGCAAGCCTTCTTCGCCAAAGAAATCGAAGACGCGCGCCAGAACAACGTCCTGTTTTCGCTGCACATGAAAGCGACGATGATGAAGGTCTCCGACCCAATCATCTTCGGACACGCCGTCCGCGTCTTCTTCAGCGACGTGATCGAAAAGTATTCCGCGGAGCTCGACGAAATCGGCTTCAACCCGAACAACGGCCTGGGCGATCTGTACGCAAAACTCGGTAAACTGGACGAAGCGAAACAAGCCGAAATCAAAGCCGCCATCGCTGCCGAAATGGAAAAGCGTCCCGAATTGGCGATGGTCGATTCGGACAAAGGGATCACCAACCTGCACGTCCCTAGCGACGTGATCATCGACGCATCGATGCCCGCCGCGATTCGCACCTCCGGCCGCATGTGGGGCCCCGATGGCAAGCTGCACGACATGAAAGCTGTCATCCCCGACCGCTGCTACGCGGGCGTCTACCAAGCGACGATCGACTTCTGCAAAAAGAACGGCGCGTTCGACGTGACCACGATGGGCAGCGTCGCGAATGTCGGCCTGATGGCACAGAAGGCCGAAGAGTACGGGTCGCACGATAAGACCTTTGAAATCCCAGCCGATGGAACCGTCCGCGTTGTCGACGGGCAGGGCGAGACGTTGATGCAACACGAAGTTGCCGCCGGCGACATCTGGCGGATGTGCCAAACCAAAGACGCGCCGATCCGGGACTGGGTCAAACTGGCCGTCACCCGCGCCCGAGCGACCGGCGCGACCGCCGTCTTCTGGTTGGATGAAAACCGCGCCCACGACGCCAACCTGATCGCCAAGGTGAACAAGTACCTGCCCGAACACGATACCGCAGGCTTGGACATCCAGATCATGCCACCTGTCGAAGCCACCCTGCACGCCTGCCAACGGGCGAAGGAAGGCAAGGACACGATCTCGGTCACCGGCAACGTGTTGCGAGATTACCTGACCGATCTGTTCCCGATTCTCGAACTGGGAACCAGCGCCAAGATGCTTTCGATCGTACCGCTGCTGGCCGGCGGTGGCTTGTTCGAAACCGGTGCTGGCGGATCGGCTCCCAAACATGTTCAGCAATTTGTCGAAGAGGGGCACCTGCGTTGGGATTCGTTAGGCGAATTCTTGGCATTGGCTGTCTCGCTGGAAGATCTGGGAACCAAGACAGGCAACAAGAAAGCCTTGGTTCTGGCGGAAACGCTGAACACCGCGACGGGAACATTCCTGGACAACGACAAGTCGCCGTCGCGAAAAGTTAAAGAGATCGACAACCGTGGCAGCCACTTCTATCTGACGCTCTATTGGGCTCAGGCACTGGCCGCGCAAACGCAAGACGCTGAACTGCAACAACGATTTGCAGCCGTCGCCAGCCAGTTGGCCGATCAGGAAGCGAAGATCGTCGCCGAACTCAGCGATGCTCAAGGCCAACCTGTCGATTTGGGCGGCTACTATCAGCCCAATCCAGAAAAGCTGAGCAACGCGATGCGGCCTAGCGCAACGTTCAACTCGGTCATCGAATCGCTGTAAATGGATATTCGTCCTATCATGTCGGGCCAGCGGAGAGATCCGCTGGCTCGTTTGTTGCGCATGGCGACTCGCGTCGCGGCGATCCCTTACGGCGTGGCGACCACGCTGCGCAATCGCAAATACGATCGCGACGCTTCGTCGATCCAACACGCCGACGTTCCCGTGATCTCGGTCGGCAACATCACCACCGGCGGAACGGGCAAGTCGCCGATGGTCGCTTGGATCGCTCGCGTGCTGCGCAACGAAGGCCTTCGCGTGGCGATCGTCAGTCGTGGCTATGGCGCCGATGCGAGCGGAGTGAACGACGAGGCGTTGGAACTGGAAGAACGCCTGCCCGACGTGCCTCATGTTCAAAATCCCGACCGTGTCGAGGGTGCACGTGTTGTGGTCGAAGAACTGGAGACCGAAGTCATCCTGCTGGACGATGGTTTCCAACACCGCCGACTGCACCGCGATTTGGACATCGTCTTGATCGACGCTAGCTGTCCGTTTGGATATGGGTATCAACTGCCACGCGGCATGTTGCGTGAATCGTTAAAAGGCTTGAAGCGAGCCGACGTCGTGGTCCTGACGCGCAGCGATGCCGCCTCCGACGCGGATCGACGACAGATCCGCGAGACGGTGCAACGGTACGCCCCCACAGCGACGTGGGTTGAATCGGTCCACGAACCCTCGGCGTTACTGACGCACGCCGCCGATCCGTTGCCGATCGAAACCCTACGCGGGCAACAGGTGCTGGTCTTCAGTGCGATCGGCAATCCGGACGCGTTTGTAAAAACGGTCACCGATTGTGGCGCCACGCTGATCGACAGCAAAACCTTTCCCGATCACCACCGCTTCGACCGCGAGGATATCGAAACACTCACCGCCTGGGTCGACCAACACCCTGCGGCTGAAGCGATCCTCTGCACGCACAAGGATCTCGTCAAACTAAGAACCTCGCGAATCGGCCGCCTGCCGCTGCGAGCTGTCGGAATCGAGATCGCACTGACCGTCGGTGAATCGGAACTGCGCCAGCGACTGCTGCAGACAGCCCGCCAAGCAACTTCCTAGCCCGCTGCACCAACCGTCGCGGCGCGCTCCTGGTGCAGCGTCAACAATAAGATTTTGGGGTAGTGGACGAGGTCACGAGTCCTTTCGCGCCAGAGATTATGGGGACTCGTGACCTCGTCCACTACCATTAGGCCTATAATCGAAGTTTGACCAACCACCAGGTTAACGATCGCGAATCCTAAAACCGATTCCGTCCCTTCCACAATGCGAGATTTCCCTTGCCAGCATCCCCCGCACCTGCCACGTGGAAATCGCGTGAAACGCTGATCGCGATCTTTACCGTCGCAATGATCAGCGTGCATCTGGTACTGCGGTTCGGCACGGCCAGCAGTCCGCAAGCGGCAAACATTCCACTCTGGGCGGTCCTCGTATTTGGTGGCGTGCCGTTGGTCTTCGATCTGCTGCAGAAGATGTTGCGGCGCGAGTTTGGCTCCGATCTGCTGGCGGGAATTTCGATCGTCGCATCGGCGTTGTTAAGCGAATATCTGGCAGGTGCGTTAGTCGTGCTGATGCTTTCCGGTGGCGAAGCGTTGGAAGCCTACGCCGTCCGCAGCGCGTCGTCGGTACTGCGAGCGCTCAGCAAACGCATGCCATCGGTCGCGCATCGCAAGCAGGGAGCATCGGTCGTCGACGTTCCACTGCAGGATCTTGCGATCGGCGACATCGTTTCGGTCTTCCCTCACGAGATCTGCCCGATCGACGGGAGCGTCGTGGAAGGGCACGGCGTGATGGACGAATCGTTTCTGACCGGCGAACCCTACATGATGTCCAAGACGCCCGGCTCAGCCGTCCTCTCCGGCGCGATCAACGGCGAAACGGCGCTGCTGATTCGAGCCGACAAGCTGGCGATCGATTCCCGTTACGCCAAGATCATGGAAGTCATGGCGGCCTCCGAACAGAACAAGCCGCAGATGCGGCGACTGGCCGACAAACTGGGTGCTTGGTACACGCCGTTGGCTGTCGCGATCGGGATCGCCGCCTGGGCGTTTTCCGGCGATCCCGTCCGATTTTTAGCTGTGATGGTCGTCGCCACTCCCTGTCCGTTGCTGATCGCAATTCCCGTTGCGATCATCGGATCGATCTCGCTGGCGGCGCGGCGAGCGATCATCGTCCGCGATCCCTCGGCGTTGGAAACGGCTGACACCTGCCGCACGTTGATCTTCGATAAGACCGGCACCCTGACGTATGGCAAACCCAATTTGACGGCTCAAGTCGTGGCGTCGGGATTTGTCGAAGCCGACGTTTTGCAATGGGTTGCCAGTTTGGAGGTCTATTCCAAACATCCCTTGTCGCGAGCGATCGTCGCAGCAGCCAAAGCCGCGGGGCTTGCGATGTTAAACGTTGACGAGGTCAGCGAGCGTCCCGGCGAAGGCTTGCGCGGCAAGGTGGGGACGACTTCGGTTCGGGTCACCAGCCGAAATAAACTGCTCAAACAATATCCCGACCTAGCGGCACAAATGCCCGATCAACAGGCGGGTCTGGAGTGCGTGATCTTGATCGATGAACAGTACGCGGCGACCTACCGATTCCGCGACACTCCGCGGACCGACGGTGCCCGCTTCATCGGCCACCTGGCTCCATTGCATCACATCTCGCGGACCATGGTGGTATCGGGCGACCGGGAATCGGAAGTCGCTTATCTGGCCGAACAAGTGGGCATCCAGAGCGTCTACAGCAGCCAAAGCCCCGAACAAAAGCTGGCGATCGTCGAGGCCGAGACCGCCAAGGCGAACAGCATCTACGTGGGAGATGGGATCAACGACGCACCGGCGCTGATGGCCGCGACGGTGGGGATCGCGTTCGGCCAGAACAGCGATGTGACGACGTCGGCGGCCGATGTCGTTGTGATGGACAGCTCGCTGCGGAAGATCGATGAATTCTTGCACATCAGTCGGCGGATGCGGCGGATCGCGATGCAGAGTGCAATCGGCGGGATGGCGCTGAGCATCATCGGGATGACGATCGCAGCGGCCGGTTATCTGCCTCCCGTCGCCGGCGCGATCAGCCAAGAAGTGATCGACATCGTCGCGGTACTCAACGCGCTCCGCGTGGCGATCGTTCCCAAGACGATGATCGATTTTGAATCGAGCGAATAGGGAACTTCCAGCAATTCGCTGACTCTTCGGAGAGGCCTGATCGATCAATTGCGTGGGTTGCCCAGACGCGTATCAGTCCGGCGTCAATCACACTCTTTTTGCCAGGGACGCTAGTCCCAAAGGATGGCTTGGTACCGATTCCTTTGCTCAGCATTCTGGTTGCCGTCGCGAGCCGCCATGCGTTACCATGACCCTTTACGCTAGGGCGACGGATATCCTGTCCGCCACTAGGGCATTTAATGGCGGCGTATGCTGCCGTATAGATTTTTCTTTTCGTATTGGGAGGTATCAAATCATGAAGCGAATTCATCCCCTTCATGGACCACAGCGAGGCTTTACGCTGGTCGAATTATTGGTGGTGATTGCGATCATCGGCATCCTGGTCGGCTTGCTGCTGCCGGCAGTCCAAGCAGCTCGCGAAGCGGCGCGGCGGATGCAGTGCTCCAACAACATGAAGCAACTCGGTCTCGCGCTGCACAACTACCACGACATCAACAAACGCTTTCCGCCGAGCAGCATCGATGGCAATGGCAAGATCGGGATCTTTGTCCGACTGCTGCCGTTCATGGAACAGCAGGCGATGTTCGACCAAGTCCGCTACGATGGGAACTACGTTCAGAACTTGCCGATTTCACTGAACCGCCTCGACACGCTGTTGTGCCCCAGCGGTCCTCAGCTCTATTCGGTCAGCACCGCAGCAAACGAAGCCGACTGTTACACCAGCCATTACTATGGAAATTCGGGACCTATTGGAACCAACGGCCAGACCGGGCAGACCTACACGCGAGACACATCGCGGGAGAACGCAAGCTTTGGCGAATACGCGACCGATGGCATTTTCCAACTGCGCAGCAACCTTCGCTTCGCAGACATCCTCGATGGCACGACCAACACGATCGGGATCGGCGAACTGTCTTATCAGAAATACGGTTTCTATCGTGCATGGACCCGCGGATTGTACTGGTACAACGGCGTTGCGTTACTGTCCAGCAAGAATCACAAGTGGCCGATCAATGCCGCGGTTAATGGCGGCTTCACGATGACCTTCAACAACGGCGGCTACGGGTCCCAACACCCAGGCGGATGCATGATGGGAATGATGGACGGATCGGTTCGCTTCCTATCCGAAACCATCGACATGACAACTTACCGAAGTGCCGCAAGCCGCGCCTCGGGTGAGGTACTGGAACTATAGACCGATGATAGATCTACACTTCCAAATCCAAAAAGCACCGCGCCCCTGCGGTGCGTCATGTCCGTTGTTCCGTTTGGCGTCCGTTATCCCGTTGATCATGATGATGATCGGGTGCGGTCCTTCGGGCATCGAACGCTACCCGATCTCTGGCACGGTGACCTACCAAGGGCAGCCGGTCAAACATGGCACGATCATGTTTGAACCGGATACCTCCAAAGGCAACTCGGGAGCTGCGGGATCGGCAACGATCGTCGACGGAAAATTTGATTCCGCAACGGAAGGAACTGGCTTCACCGGCGGGCCTCAAATCGTCTCGATCCAGGGCTTCAGCGGCGTCGATGCCAACCCCGAATACGCGCCCTATGGGACGCCGATCGGCGAGGGCAAAAGCTACATTAAGTCGTTCGATTTCCCCGAAAACGAAGCGGTCGAACAAGACTTCGAAATGGCCGATGTGATCGACGAATAGTCGTCGATCGATCCTTCTCGTTGGGGCACGCCAGCAACTCATTGCGGGCGTGCAGGACAAGCCCACCGGCCACATCGACTGAAAACGCCTCAAAAAAGAAACCGCGTGGGGAAGACTCCCACGCGGTGAAGCGATTGTTAGCGATATCCTTTTCTCGACAACGTCTTAGACGCCGACGGTTTCTCGCCAGGTCTTCGCCATCAGCGTGTGACCGGCCAGGGTTGGATGGACGCCATCGGCAGCCCAGTAGGCC
This sequence comes from Rosistilla carotiformis, assembly GCF_007753095.1. Lineage (NCBI taxonomy): Bacteria > Pseudomonadati > Planctomycetota > Planctomycetia > Pirellulales > Pirellulaceae > Rosistilla > Rosistilla carotiformis. The sequence goes on along the minus strand of NZ_CP036348.1, from coordinate 1,314,848 downwards.
GGCGGGGCGTCGTCGATCGCTTTGTCGAACATCTGCTGAAACGGAACCACCGTCAGGCTCATCGAATCGGCAACGCGAAGCGCCGCCTCGCGTCGCTGATCGAATTCGGGGAACCACTTGTCGTTGACCGCACCACATCGCAGCACAAACGGTTCGCAAACGACAACGCGAACATCGGGCAGCGCCGACAACGTTCCCTCGATCAATTCGCGGTAGCCACTTTCGTAGACCGCGACCGAACCGTCATAGCGGCCATTGAGCTTGTGCCAGATATCGTTCACGCCAACCAGGATACTCAAGATGTTCGGCTTCAGATCCAAACAATCTGCTTGCCAACGCTTCGCGAGATCGGGGACCTTGTTTCCACTGATCCCACGATTGTGGATCTGCAACCGCTTGGCCGGATGCGACTCCAACAGGCCACCGGCGATCAGAAACGGATAGCCATCGCCAAGCCCCGCCGACTGATTCGCCGTCTGTTTCTTGCGATCGCGGCGGGCATCGGTGATCGAATCCCCTTGAAACAGAATCACTGCACCCTCGGGAAGCGATTGAACGCTGGAATCGTTAGCAGCCGACACGGTCGTTGCGGTGGAGACACTCGAAGCGGCGACGCCAGCGACGATCGTGGATTGCAAAAGATTGCGACGCGTGAGTTTCATCATTCTCAGCTCCTCGGTGAACGGGGCAAATTCAAACTAGCAAGACGAATCCCAGTATAGACGGCGGGGCGACGCGTTGCATTGCCGATCGCCACCACCGCCAGGGCAATTCAATGTTTCAATTTGCCGTATCCGCTGGCGTGTGTTCGGCCTCGGAAACGGGAGGCAACTGCCCAGCGGCGAATGCCTTAAACAGAAACCTGGTTCACCTTGCCATCACGACGGTTCCAAGCCAAAAACAGCAGCACCACGCAGGCGATTAGCAGCGAAATCGCATTCAGACTCGTGACAACATCCTTCGCGAAACCGTCGATCTGGAAGCGATTTAAGACCATCAAACTCGAAGCGTAATTCAGAGCGGGCATCAACATCGAGATCGCCAAAAACATCCGCATTCGCCAGCTCAACGTATCCCATGCCGGTCGCAACGCGATCAAAATCGCAACGATCACCGGCGTCAAAATCATCGCATCGTAGACCTGATGAAAAATGGCGACCAGCGAGGTCAACAGCACGATCGCGCCGCTGAGTCCCGTCGCCGCGCCGTCGTCGCGATTGTGGCGATGGTAGACCATCAACACGATCGCTGCGGGCAGCAGGATCGCGATCATCCACACCAGATGCGTTGCATCGCCGGGCACCCAATCGGTCCATTTCGCAACGATCGCTAAGAGGTCGATACGCGTCCACGTATTGGCCGGTACTTCGTAATCATCGCTCCGATGGACATCTTGACTGGTGCCGATATCGGACATCATTTGCGAAGCCGAACCCGACTGGATCAACCAGCCAAAACAAGCGACCGCAAGAACCAAGGAGATCATTCCGGCAAGCGCTACCGCTTTGATGTTACCGCGAAACAACATCAACCCCGCGATCGGTAGCACAAACGTCGGCTTGCAGGAGATGACCACCAACCCCAGCACGCTCCGCCACGGATGCGTCTTGCCATAGTGGACAGCAAGCAATGCTCCTAGGATCAATTCGAAAGTGAAGTAGCCGGTGAAGAGCGTCTGTTGCCCACCTCGCGCAAAGACCAACGCACTTGCAATAATCCAAAACCAATCCCAACGCCATCCCGCACCGGCACCGCCAGTCGTCCAGCGGACGGAAAGCCAGGCAATCCCTAACAGCATTCCAAGCGACACGACGAAGTACACAACTTCGGCGACCGGCAGCGGCAACCAGGTTAATGGCGTGTGGAGAGCGAGGACCAAGGGGGAATAAAACGGGATCGACCGCTCGACCGGATACTGCTGGACATAGGCGGCGCTGTAGGGCGAAACGCCTTCCCGAAACGCAAGAGCCGGAAAATAGACACCGTTGTGAAAGTCGCAGTAGCCCTGCCGCGAAGGGTCGAACGGGCCAGGGGGTTGATAGGCCAAGGCGATGCGACTTGCGGTCAGCGCGACACCAATCAAAAAACAGGCGGCAGCCAGCCAAGCAACCATTTGGCGACGCCGTTGCGTCGACGCAACCGTCGTGTGGTCTCGCGGTTCGGTGTCGGTCGTCGATTCCTTCATCCCCGCCACCCGAAGAAGATCACAACGACAGCAACGAACATGCGGCGAGCCCATAAAAGGTATATTCAACGTCTTCGGCTGGATCCATTTCGAATCCGGCGAACCCGCCACCCGGCCGTTCCATGCTATGGACATAACGCGTGGCCGCGGCGCGATCGATCTGATCCAACGATTGCAGATCGGTTAAGGTCACGATCGCCGTACAGGTGCTTAACAAGTCGGCAATAGGAATCCGCGTGTTGGCCGTCATGCCGCCATCATTAATCTGCATTTCGGCGAGAAATTCAGTCGTCAACTGCTGTGTCGGTTCATCCAGTCTCTGTAGCACCCGCAGCGCACCAATCGCTGCTGCCGTCGGGTTCACTCCCGCACGCTTGCCGACGCGAATTTCCAAGAAGCCACCTTCGACCTGAGCCTGGCCGCGAATGAAGGCTTCGATCTGGCGAGGTTCCGGTGGCGAGCGTTCGATCAATTCGTAACACAACAGCGTCAGAAAGGTTTGATAGGTGCTGCCCGCTCGCCCTTCGGGACTCTTCGCATACCCTCCGTCCTCGCGGCGAAGCGTTTCCAACAGCTCGGCGATCGCATCCTGCCATCCGCCGTTGGCCGACTGCATCACATCGATCCCCGAGGAGATCTCCAGCATCTTGGCCGCCATGATCAACGAGATCAGATCGATGATCGCTTCGCGTCCCTGCAACCGCTGTTTCAAAAATTCGGCGGCGCGATCGGCCGGTTCGCCATCCAACAGGCCCAGGATCATCAATGATCGCAGCGCAAAGGCGGTGTAATAGAGATCGCTGCCCCCTTCGCGACCGGCGAAACCGCCGTCGGGTCGCTGTTGAGCCAACAGCCAATCGCCCTGTCGCTGCCGCATCGCTTCGGGCAGCTCTGCCGCACCTTGAGCCAACCGGATCGTTAACGCCTCAAGATATGTCACGAATCACCGATGTCCCGAGAAAAACCTGGGCTCGCGTCACCGATAGACTTCCCATCGTCGCGGCCCAGAGTAAACCATAAAGGGGCGTTCGCGATGCGCGAAGCCGGGCAGGGGATCAGGCGAATTCGGTTTTCGCCGGCTTCGGCTGCGGCGTCTCCTCGACCACCTCCACCTCCGCACCGATCAATTCGGCAACGGTGTGCAAATCGCCGTGATATCGACGGCTGAAGATCATCACGACCGGTTCGGTTGTCCTGATCTCCAACGTGTTGGTCAACCAACCGCGGGTGATCTTCAGCTTCGCATCCGCAGGCAGATCGCTAGTCAACGGAGTTCGGAACCAACGCCTCTGCCGCATCGTCCACCCCTGATCGTGACGGCAGAGCGTGACACAGGCCTTATCCTGAAAGCCGTTCCAATCGGTTTTGGGAAAGACGACCAGTTCAGCCCGCGACGGCCGACCGTACGTCTTCTGGAACATCGGCCACAACGAATCGAACACCATGTGCCGGTAGAAGTGAACGCGGCGGTTGATCCATCGCAAAACCAGCAGACAGACGACAAAGACCGCCAGATTCAACACCGTCGCCAGCGTCGGGCTAAGCGCATACAAAGCCATCAATCCCGCGCACATCGTTTTGTTGGCGAATTCGAAACAAGCGTCCAAAAACGGAATCGGCGTCAGCCAGATCAAGAACTCAAAGAAGAACTTCACGCTGTTGATCACCAACACGTTGATCACCATCGCAACATATAAAAGAGCCCCCACGGTTCCCGAAACGATTCCCGCCTCGACGATCTCGGGACTTTCGTCCAAGACTTCATTCGGCGACGCGATGTAGCGAATCGCAATCAGCGTGATGATTCCCGCGTAAGCCTCCACCTTGTCGACAGCCACCGCGACCGGCTTGCTGACCTTCGACAACCGCGGCAGCGAAGTGATGATCGTCAACGCGGCGAAGGCCCAGAAAAGGTTCGGATTCTTCAGCGGCGTCGCGGCGTCCAACAAACCATTCCCCGGCATCCACTCGGGACTCCACAGCGCCAGCCCCGACAGACACGTGATTCCGAAGAAGGGGGACAAAGCGACTGGTGCTAGCGGGCCCAACCAATCGACCGGCGTCAACTGTTCGACCATCTGATTTGCAGCGGCCAGATCGGCGGCTGAGATCTGCTCCTTGGTCATCGAACCCTTCAGATTCTTTTCGATTCCTGAGGCCGACAGCGGTTCGCCATCTCCCGATTCCTCTGCTTCGAGATCCGACAGATCGATTTCGGGCAGCGAGATCGGAGGGGCCGCCGGCTGTTGCCAATGGGCGACAAGAGTCGCTTCGATCGGCGGCGACTGGCCCGTGGAAGTCGCCGTCGAAGTGGGCGTCCCAAACGACGGCAGCCAAGCCAACGCGGCGATTGCTAACAAACAGGGGCCCAATCGCCACCAGGGTAAAGAGCGGTTGGCACAGGGTTGTCGACGTCGATCCACAGCATTTCTCATCAAACCCCTCGTTCTGTCTCGTCTCAACAACCGATACAGCCAGCCTTTCAAAACGCGAAATGATGGGGCCTGGCGATCGATCTTTCTCCATTCTCTACCGGTCCATTGTACCGAACCAGCCGACGACCCGCGGGCACCACCGTCGGTTTGGGCCTCTCTGCCGCCCGATCCTACCCATGGGATGGACCCGAAGCTGGGCGACGGAGTCAATTTCGGGCGAGTTCTGGTCAGAAGCGGCGAGATCACCGTTGGCGTAGCTTAGCCAAACAGGCCATAATAAAACACAGGCTTGCCGCTTCCTGCCACAAACGCCCGGCCAAACTGGTCGATTCTCGCATCGCGATCCATTCGAACCAAACACCGATGAAACACAATCCACACGGAGAGGGATCTATGTTGTTCCACCACGCTATTCGCGTTCCGCTGCTGCTTGCAGTGCTATCGATTTTTGGGGGAACCGCCCCGCTGGCCTTCGCCGATGGCGAGGGGCAGCCCGATTTGGACGAAGCGATGGTCATGCGGTTGGACGCCAAGACGCTGGACGACCTAAATAAGATCGGCGATCTGTTGCAGTCGGCTCTCGCCAAGGGATTGGATAAAGAGAACGAAGGCTTTGCCAAGCAGATGCTAGCTGGCGTGGCGTTGGAACGGGGCAAGGCGATCGCTCAACAGATGTTCCGCCAACCGCAAGCCGGAAATCTGGCTCAACTGCGAGGCGAAGCGCTCAAGCACCTCGAGACCGCTGTCGACAACGATCCTACGCTCGCCGAAGCGCAGACGCTGATCGCCCGCTTGAACGCATTGCCCGGCGGAGACCGGACGCGTGCGTTAAAAGCAGCCACCGCGGCGGTCGATGCGTTGAAAGAAGATTCGTATGCGCAAAGCGAAGCCTACATGCTGCGAGCGCTGATGCAAACCGATATCGAAGCCCGGCTGGCCGATATTAATAAGGCGATCGAAACGAACAGCGAGAACATCGAAGCTTACCAAGCCCGATCGCAGTTCTATTTCCAACAACAGAAGTTCGACGAAGCGGTCGCCGACCTGCAACATGTTCTGAAAGTCGATCCAACCAACACCCGCGTCACCGCGACGGCGGTCAAAGCGCTTGCCGAACTGAAACGTTTGGACGAAGCCAAGACGATCCTCGACGATGGTTTGAAAGCCAAACCCGATGCGTCGCTGTATCAATTGCGAGCGGCGATCTATCGCACCGAAGACAAACTGGACGAAGCGATCGCGGACCTCAATAAAGCGATCGAACTGCAGCCCCGCGATCCAGCGTCGCTGTTCGCCCGCGCCGAGATCTATCTCAGCCGCGACGACACCGCCGCGGCTCGTCGCGACTTGGACAAAGCGATGGAATTGAACCCCGGCAGCGTGCAAGGCGTCCTGCTGCGAGCCTATCTGTCGGCTGAAGAGGGTCGGCTGCCCGATGCGATCAACGACATGAAACTGTTGGTCCGCAGCTTCCCCGAGAACGCCACCTGGGCGATCCAATTGGCTTCGTTCTATCAAATGGACAACCGTCCCCGGAAAGCGATCGACGTCACGACCGATGTGATTCGCCGCGAACCGGGCAACTGGCGGGCGCTGCGAATTCGAGCTGACACGCGGCTGAGCGTTGGCGAGCACAAGGAAGCGATCGCAGATTACGAAGCGGCTCTGAAAGCCGAAATCGAGATCGACGAGAGCAAAGCAGGGATCCTCAACAACCTGGCTTGGGTGATGGCAACCAGCCCTCAAGACGCGGTCCGCAACGGCGCTCGTTCGCTCGAAATGGCCGAACAAGCGGCCAAGCTGACCGAATACAAGCAGGCTCATATCCTCAGCACGCTCGCCGCAGCATATGCCGAAACGGGCGACTTCGACAAAGCGTTGGAATGGTCCGAGAAAGCTGTCGACCTGGGCAAAGAGGATAGCCACGAACAGTTGAAACAACTGCAAGAGGAACTCGACAGCTACAAAAACAAGAAGCCGTGGCGAGAGGAACAGAACGTCGAAGAGAACAAAGCGCCGATCTTCTCGGCGGAAGATATCATCGACACCTGATCACAAACCTCGGCCGATCGATCCCATCGTCGCGATGGGATCCTATTGGTTTGTCAAACTTTGATTTTAGGACGGATGGTAGTGGACGAGGTCACGAGTCCCCATAATCTCTGGCGCGAAAGGACTCGTGACCTCGTCCACTACCTTAAATTTTAGTGTTGACGCTGCACTAAGCCCGAAAGCCCTTATCCAGCATTGGCCCATCGGCCGTGACCTGGAGCCATTCCGCGGCTACGCGGAATCCGACCTACAAAACACGGTGATCTCCTAGGATTCGCCGTCCCACCTCCCGGCTCAATGCACCTCGCCGCATTGCCTTCCTTTCCCGCCGTCGCAGTTTTTAATACGCGACACAACCTTTTAACCAAAGGGTCCCACATCATGAAATGGCTTGCTTGTTTCCTCTTTGTGCTACTGCCGCTCACCGCATCCGCTCAGCCTTGGCAAGCGGGTTCGGCACGGATCTCGATCACTCCCGATGAACCGATCTGGATGGCAGGCTACGGTGGCCGCGACCATCCAGCCGAAGGCAAGTTGACTGACCTGTGGGCCAAGTCGTTGGTGCTGCAAGACGCGGCGGGGCACACCGCCGTCTTGATCACTCTGGATCTCGTCGGAATCCATCGCGACACCGCGACAAAAATCTGCGACCAGATCGGCAAGAAGCACAATCTGTCGCGCGACCAGATCGCAATCAATTGCTCCCACACCCACACCGGCCCAGCAGTCGGTGCGAACCTGGGACCACTGCATTACGTGCAGGTGCCGGAAGAGCAGAAGCAGCAACTGGACGATTACGAGCAACAGTTGATCGAGAAGATCGTATCGATCGTCGACTCCTCTTTTGAATCGCTCCAGCCTAGCTGGCTCACCTGGGGCAACGGTCGCTGCAGCGTTGCCGTCAACCGACGCGACAACGTTCAGAACGATGTCCCCGCCCTGCGAGTCCAGGGAAAACTGAACGGCCCCTCCGACCACGACGTCCCTGTCTTGTTGGTCCGCGACGCCGATCAAAAGCTGCGTACGGTCGTCTTCGGCTACGCTTGCCACGCCACCGTGCTGGGAATCTATCAGTGGTCGGGCGACTATCCCGGCTACGCTCAGATCGAAGTCGAAGAGCGTTACCCCGAAGCGATCGCGATGTTCTGGGCGGGCTGCGGTGCCGACCAAAATCCCTTGCCACGGCGTACGATCGAATTGGCTCAACAGTACGGCAAGCGATTGGGAACAGCGGTTGCCGAAGTCATCGAAGGATTTGTCCACCCAGTCGCATCCTCGCTGCAAACCAGCTACACCGAACTCGACCTTCCGTTGGTCGATGTGCCAACGGTTGAAGAAGTGATCCAAACGCGAGAGACGACGACAAACAAGTTTGAGCGCGGCCGAGCGGAATACATTTTGGGTCGACTGGGGGATGCGAAAACGCTCGACGAAACCTATCCCTATCCCGTTGCCAGTTGGAAAATTGGCGACGACATCCGGATGGTCTTCCTGGGCGGCGAAGTGGTCGTCGATTACGCGCTGCGATTGAAATCGACAGCCGCCGGCACGCCAGAGGATAGCGCGTCGATGATCTGGGTTGCCGGATACAGCAACGACGTGATGGCCTACATCCCCTCGCGCCGCGTCCTGAACGAAGGGGGCTATGAAGGGGGCGGATCGAACGTCTACTACGGCATCCCCGGCCTGTGGTCCGAAAAGATCGAGAACATGATCGCCGGTGAAGTCGCCAAGCAACTGGCGGCTCCCAAACCAGAGCCCGCTGAAACGTCGAGCAAATAAAAGGCAAAGTGCCGAAGGTCCGGCAATTTACATAGGTAAATCGCCGTACCTTCCGCCCTGTCAGTTATACGCAAGTCGCAGGCAACGGCGAAAGCAAGGGGCGAAAGGGACAGGCACGTTCCTGGCACGCCTGGCGCGGGCCGAAGGTCCAGCAATTTGCATAGCCCAGCCTGCAGGGCTGGGTATCAGTCGACGGTGCCCGGTTTCATTTCACAACGGGTGAAGGGGCAACGCCCCGGGGGGGGGTGGCAATCGACCGGGCCTACAACCCAACCATGTCAATCATCGCCGCTAGAACCCAGGCCGATGGCCTGGGCTATGCAAACGGTCGAGCCTGCGGCCCTGACTCGGATAAATGCGATGTGGAACGGTCTGCGACGAACGAAAGACTTCCCGCTGGCCTGGCAAGCGTTCGGTCGCGATAACTCACCATGACTTACGTATAACAGACAGACCTTCCGCCCAGGGAATACGCGTCCAATCCGGGTTACACGCCCTCGACTCGCTCGCTCTTGTCGTTGGCTAGCTGGGCAGGGGTTCGGCCAATAATCGGTCGACGGCAACACTCACTCGATCGACGATTCCTTCGAACATCTGGCGTCCCTGTTCGGCTGTCGCCAGATCGGGGCGGCCTGTCGCTCCGGCGGCGGTTCGCTGCTTCATATCGCGGCAGATGAACATTCCTTCGACCGCGTCGGGCTTCCATCCCATCGCCGACTCGACGGCCGCGGTGTCGACGAGCTCTGGACGCAGATGCAGGATCAACGCCGTTTCCGCTTCGCACGCGTGCCCAACCGCTTTGTCTTCCCCGGTCAGGCGATCGGCGATCGCCGCCTCCGCGATCGACCAATACGACGCGGCAGCCAGCAACCGGTCGGGCCACTGCGATTGCAATTGACGCACCGCGACTCGCATCGGATCGATGTTGCCACCGTGTCCGTTGAGGATCAGGAAACGGCAGAAGCCCATTTCCAGCAGCGGCTGCAACGTCTGACACAACAGTTGGATGTACGTTGGCAGGTCGCAATCCAACGTCGCCCCGAGTCGCAGATGGTGCGCGCTGGCACCGATCCACTGAGTCGGCAAACGCAGAACGCAATCGGCCGCCTGAGCTTCCACTGCGTCGGCGATCGCGTCGCTGATCAACGTATCGGTGCCGCAGGGAAGATGCGGGCCATGCTGTTCGACAGCCGCTGTCGGAAGGACAACCAGGGTCTGCTGACGATCGAGCGCCCGGATCGCCGGGGCGGTTGAATTCAAGAATTTCATTCGGACGGAAGCTCCTGCTTACGCTTGGGGTTTTGTCGCATCACGGCTGCAAAGGTCAACGGTTCTTCACCCGATCCGGCTGTCCGCGGCAAGCAGAGATTGATCGCAAAGCACAACACCAACGTCAATCCAAACCCGACGGGCCAGAACCACATCGAGAACCATTGGTCGAAATGATACATCATCGCCATCGTCGCCGCGGCAGCGATCAACGTCCCGGGAAAGACCGCCGCAGCGCGGGCTTTCCGTGAGAAAAAGGCGAGGATAAAGACAGCCAACAGCGGGCCGCCGAAGGAGGCTGTCAGTTTCTTGGCGATGTCAAACACATCACCAAGCGGCCCGACAAAACAAGCCAACGTGACGCTCAACACACCGACGACGACTAACAATCCGCGGATCAATCCAACATCGTGGGCACTGTCGTCGGGCTTCCACGCGGGCATCAGACGGTCGCGAAAATCGACAATGATCGCCGTCGTGACCGAGTGGATACCGGAGTCGATACTGGACATCACCGCCGCCATCAACGCGACAAGAAACAATCCCACCATCCCCGGTGGAAAGTGCATTCGAGCGAACTCGGGAAAGACCTTGTCCTGCACTCCTGCCGCCAAGACCGCATCGCGCATCGCAACCGATTCGAGCGGCGACGGCAGCTCGCCCACGCTCACGCCTTGCAACAGCGGCTGCAATTCAGCGGGGTTTTCGCCATAAAACGCAAACAGCCCGACACCGATCAAAAGCAGGCCCGGGATCACCAACCACATCCCGATCAGGTTCACCAAGTATCCGATCTGCGATGTCCGTTCCGACTTGGCCGAGATGTAGCGTTGCACCGCAACTTGGTCGGCACCAAAGGCCGACAGCGCTTCCAGGAACGTGCCGATCAGCACCGCCCAACTGCCATGCTTGAGCGTCATCGAGGGAGTCCAGTCGACCAACATACTGGAGCGGCCTTCGAAATAACTGCTGATCGATTGGGTGAAGCCGATCCCGCTGGTGTAGATCAGCAGCGAGAGGGCGACGAGAATCGTCCCGGCAAAAACAAAGAACTGCAGCACGTCGGTCCACATCACCGCTCGCAATCCACCGACCATCGTATACAGAATCGAGACGGCTCCCAGCGACAGGATGACCGTGACTTGCGGCACCTGCGAGACGCTGGCGATCACCAACGAAGCCGCAAACGTCGCCGACGCCATCCACCCGATCCGCAACAAAATAAACAAACCGCTGGCCAAACAGCGGATCGAAACATGGAACCGACGCTCCAGATATTCGTACGCCGTCGTGCAGTTCAATCGCGAATAGACGGGAATAAAAACCCAAATCACGATCGGCGACATCAGCGTCGCCCCCACCAACATCATCCCCACGCGAAGGCTGTCGCCGTAGCCGACCGATGGATACATCGCAAAGCTGTTCGATGAAAACAGCGTCGCCATCACGCTCAGCCCTACCACCATCCACCCCATTGAACCGCCAGCGGCAAAAAACTCGCGGCGCGATTGCCCGCGACTAAACAACATCCCCATTCCCATCATCACGATCAAATAGACAACGATGACGACATAATCGAGCGTTTGCATGAGGAGAGTTCTCTGGGAGGGAGGAGAGGGGAGGGAAGGCGAGCTGTCGGATAACCGGTGGCGTCACTTTAACATGACCACCTGCGTCGTACATTCGACGACGATTCTCAGGAGTCAAAACAAAGCAGATTTCTGCCGGCGAGCGATTCCTCAAGCGGAGAGCTGCCGCTTGGCCATATTTATCGCGGCAGCGGCGTTTGCGTCTCGTTCCACGTCGCCAGCACCGCTTCGATCGTTTCGCGACGCCGGATCCCGGCTGGCTCCAACCGCTCGAAACGCTGCAAATATTCCAGCTCTTCGCGCAGCACCCGCTCCAGAACCGCAGACCGGCGTCGCAGATTCAGCGGACCAAACAGTAGTGCCGCATCGCGATCGACGCCATCGTAAGCCGGGTCGTCCCGATCGGCAGCGCGCTGAAACGTGAGGATCGAATAGGGCCAATGGCCGCAGGCGATCTGTTCGTCGACCAATTGAAAACCGCCTCGCAATCCCCACCGGCGCACCAATTCGGACTGCCGATTCGGCTGCAGGAAGACGCGTGGCGGGACGCGATCAGGGAACGCTTCGAGAATCTGTACGATGCTTTCGGCGCCCATCCCACAAATACTCAAACTCTCCGCTTCCCCCGCTTCCAAGACCGCCAGTCCATCGCCAAAGCGAACGTCCGCGGCCAGGTTCGCCAATCGACGACGGGAGTTCACAAACGGCTGCTGCTTGTTTTCGATGGCGATCCCACGCTCGATCCGGCCACTTTTCAGCAGCGCCGCCAACAGCCGCGCGTGATCCGAACCGACGTCGACATGCGTCGAGCAACGGACCTGATCGAAGACAGCTTGCAAGCGAACGTCCAAACCAAACATAGCGTTGACACAAATTCCCAGCTTCGAATTCCGATCGGCCGGGACCGTCCCCAGTTCAAATCGCAGCAAACTGCTACAATAACACGAACCGCCAAAACGTGAATCCGCCCCGCAAGGACAACTTCCCCGTGAGCCAAGCATCGACTGCGAATCGCCTCCGCTGCAGCATGACCGTCGCGTTTGCTGCGTCGTTCATGCTCGCGGTCGCCGGGGTGGCTGCCATCGCAAGGGCTCAGCCGCCAGAATCAAGCGGGGATCAACCGCCGCCGGCTGCCGATCTGCTGGGCGATCTGGACGGTTTATTAGACGAGGCGATGCAAGCCGAATCGAAATCGGACGGAAAGCAGCAACCGGCAACCGACGATCCGCAAGCCGCCGGGGAGCCGGTCGATGCCATGCTGAAGACGCTGCAGGCTGTCGATCGCGAGATGCAGCAGGCGATCGCGGGGCTTGGCAAAGGGGATGCCGGACCGGCAACGCAAGCCGCTCAGCGACGGGCGTTGGAAATGCTGCAGACGATCGTCGATCAAGCGGGGCAAAACGCCAACCAAGACCAGTCCCAGTCGTCGCAGCGTGCGCAGGAACAGCAGATGTCGCAGGCGGGGCCAGAAAAACCGGAGACCGATCCGAACCGCGAAGGCCAGCAACCGCAGCAACCCGAACTGGGAACGCAGCCTGGAACCGAAGTCGGCAGCAGCACCGACGTGATCGTCAACGCGGGCCCTTTGCAAGGCATGCGTGAAGCGGTTTGGGGACACTTGCCCGAGCGGATTCGGGGCGAACTGCAGGCGACGTTGCCAGAGAAGTTCCTGCCCCGTTATCGCGATGCGATCACCGAATACTTCCGCCAACTCTCCTCCGGTTCGGACGCGAAACCTTGACCAACAATCTCGCACGCACCGGCGCGATCTCGCGGCGCGACCTGATCGGCCGATCGATCGGCTTGCTGACCGCATCGGCCTTGCCCGTCGCGGCGGTTGCTCAAACGGGCGACGATGGGCTCTACACGCCTGCCGTTTCGCTGGCGATCGATCGTGGACTCGCCTCGCTGGTCGCGCGTCAAACCGCCGACGGCAGCTTTGGCGATGGCCGCGGCACCGGCTTGGGACGCAACGTCGCCGTAGTCAGCTTGGCCGGGCTGGCGATGTTGTCGCGAGGCAGTCTGCCCGATCGCGGGCCTCACGGCGCGGCGCTGGATCGCTGCGTCGACTACATCGCCGACGCGTGTGAAGACGAAACGGGATTCATCATCCGACGCGAATCGGTAAGCCGCGGGGCGATGTACGGCCACGGCTTTGCCACGCTGTTCCTCGCCGAAGTCTATGGGACCAGCGACCGCAAGGATCTGCAACGCAAGCTGAACCATGCCGTCGATCTGATCGTCCGCTCGCAGAACAGCGAAGGGGGCTGGCGATATGAACCCGAGCCGCGCGACGCCGACCTGTCGGTAACGATCTGCCAGATGATGGCTTTGCGAGCGGCTCGCAACGCGGGGACCTTTGTTCCGGGAGAGACGATCGAAAGGGCGGTCGATTACGTGCGGCGATGCCAGAATCCCGACGGCGGTTTTATGTACCAATTGACCGGTGGGGAGAGCCGATTCCCGCTGACCGCCGGCGCGATCGTGGCGCTTCAAAACGCGGGACGCTACCGCGGCAAAGAGCTCGACGACGGCTACGATTTCCTCAGCAATCGAGCCGGTCACAACTTCTCGCCTCAACGCAACAACTACTTCTTTTACGCACACTATTATTCGGTGCAGGCACTCTGGCAGCGAGGCGGCTCCGACTGGAAAGCGTGGTACGAACAACTGCGAGACATTCTATTGTCGGCACAACTAAACGACGGCAGCTGGCTCGATTACACCGACCGCACCTACGCCACGGCAATGGCCTGCATCATCTTAAACACTCCCCGCAGCCTGCTGCCGATCTTCCAACGGTAACCGGAAACGTTTAACGAAGCGTAGTGGACGAGGTTACGAGTCCTTTTGCATCAGACCAAATCGCTGGGACTCGTAACCTCGTCCACTACGTCCCGCCGCTAATTCTTTCGACGGTCCGAGGCTCCTTCGTTGAACGGTATTGCGGCTAAACTAGAGGACTCATTTCGAATCGATTCCCCCTAAAGGCTCCTCATGCATCGCGGCGTACTTGCATTTTGCGTGACTATTTCACTGGCGGAAATCGTCCCGGCGGAAGATCTCTTGCTGAACAGCGGTCTCGTTGCGGTCAGCTTTTCCGATTTCGAGTCGCCCGAACAATTGACCTTTCGCGACGACAAGAACCAACCGCTGGTGGTCGCTGCCGATCAATTGATCCGATATGGCCACGAGCCGATCGCCGATTTTGCGTCGGGGCTGATGATGGTCGATGGATCGTGGGTCGTCGGACGAATCGAACGGATCGCAAAAGACCAGGTCGCCATCTCTGGGCGTTACTTCCGAACGACGCTGTCGTTGACAAACGTTCGCGCGATCGCGTTGCAATTGCCGACTCAGCCGCTCGCGCGGGCCTCGATCTTGAAGACGTTCACCGACGCCGATGGCGGAGACGATCGCTTGCTGAGCGTTGCCGGAGACGAGATCGTCGGCGTGCTGCAGTTTCCGCCGACGATCGACGACGCACCACTGACGTTTGGTGCGACGTGGAATCTGCAACGCGGCGAACGCTCCGACGACGTCGCGGCCTCGACCCTCCGCGGCATCGTATTGAGCCCGTTGTTGCATCCGATCCGCCCCGCCGAAACAGGATTCTGGTTCGGCCTGGACGATGGCACGCGATTGGCGATCCGATCGATCCGGCGAACCGGCGACGCAATCGAACTGGAACTAGCCAGCGGCGAAAGCTTGGCGTTTGCTGGCGACTGGGATCAATTCTCCGCCGCGGTGCAATCGATCCAGCCAGTTCGGGGCGCAACGCATTGGCTCAGCCAGCAGCCTGCTCTGGCGTTCAAGCAGCAAGCCTCTCTCTCCGAACTCCAATGGCCACTGGCCACCGACAGCGGACTTCGCGGCGAACCGCTGAGCATCGCCGGATACCGCTACCGACATGGTCTATCGATGCATGCGAACGCTCAAGCAGCGTACCGTATCCCACCCGATGCGACTCGGTTTCAAGCGACGATTGGGTTAGCAACGGGTGATGATTTGGCAAACACCGCCGGGAGCGTGGTCTTCCAGGTTTTGACGGCTGACGCGACCAAGGCGGTCCGGACGCAGTTCACGTCGCCTACGCTGCGGCCCGGCGACGCTCCGATTTCACTCGATATTCACCTTGGCGATGCGAAGCTGATCGTACTGATGGCCCGCGACGCGGGAGACGGCAGCAGCGGGGACCACGCGGTTTGGGCCGACGCCCGTTTTTTGCTCGGCAACAATTGAACCTTTTCCAGCGCCAGCTGCGTAAACGAAGACAAAACGCTGCATACAGAGACTCCGCTCAACCGCCGCAATTGAACCTTTTGCCTCGCTATCTGCGTAAATGAAGACAGCCTATCCTTCGAACGCAGGGCGGTTACAATTTTAGCCCCTCTGTATGTATTGGAATCGACTTGATGAATGAACCAAAACCCGAGATCTCGCTCGCCGATTTTCAGCAGAAGATCAAGGCGATGTATTACGAGAAGGATGTCGTCCGCGGGGTCGACGGCACCTTCATGTGGTTGATGGAAGAGATCGGCGAACTGGCCGCGGCGTTGCGAGGCGACGATCGCGAGAACCTGGCGGCGGAGTTCGCCGACGTGCTGGCTTGGTTGGCGACAATCGCCAACGTCGCCGACATCGATCTATCCAAAGCGATCAGCGAAAAATATGGCAGCGGCTGTCCAGGCTGCAGTCGCCTGGTATGCACCTGCCCGAACGAAGAGAAACCGTGATCGCCAGGACAACACGCAAATCGACTGTTTGGCTCTCCTGGGCATCATCGGCCGCGTTGGCCCTTTTGATCGCCGCCCCGCGTGCAGCCGATGCTGCTGACCTCTCCGCAACGGCGGGAATCGATGGTCGCGGACGAGCTGGGATGTGGGCTGAATGCCGCATCGAAGCGGGGCAGGGCATTGCGCCGGGCAACGTGGTCGTCGCCACGGCCGACGGCGACGGCGTGGGAGTCGATTACACGCAAGCGATTGCCAGCGATGGCGATCTGCGGTGCTATTTCCAAGTCGGCCGTGACGACCAGCGGCTGAAGGTTTCGATCGCCGAGGAAGCGGGGCAGACGGTGGCATCCGCGAACATCGACGCCCCCGCAGCGATCCCCTTTGAAAAGGAATGGATCCTAGCGATCGGTGATGCGATTGGAATCGAAGGGGCCAGCGAGCAACAAGGTCGCCGGAATTTCCCCATCGTTTCGGTTTTGCCCGACGGTCGGGACCTGCCGCATCACTGGATCGCCTACGACGGCGTCGATCTGATCGTCTTCCCAGGATCGCAGGGAGCGATCGTCAACGCGTTGGCCGATTCGCAGAAACAAGCCCTCTCCGATTGGGTTCGCCGCGGCGGGCGGATGGTCCTGACGCTGGGAGGCGAATCGCAAGCGGCGGTCGCGGCCGGATCGTGGATTCGCGATTCGCTTGGTCTGCAGATCGAGGAGGAGGTTGTCGATGTCGACCCGCGCGCGATCGAATCGTTCACCAACACGCAAACCCCTTTAAAAGCGTATCCCGCACTGCGCCTGCCCAGCTCCGGCGGACGCACGCTTCTGACCGGCAGAACGCTCGACCGCCAAACCGTCCCGATCGTTAAAGAGTATCTCGTCGGCTTCGGTCGCGTTTTGATCCTGGCCGCGGATCTGGACCAAGAGCCGTTTGCCTCGTGGGCCGACCGCCAGAATCTGCTGGAACGCTTCCTGCCCAACGCGATCGGCACTCGCAACAATACGTCGCAACGTCACACCAGCGCCGCCGGCTACACCGACTTGGTCGGACAGATCCGCCGCACGATCGACCAATTCGATTCACACTGGGTGTTGCCGTTCAAATGGCTGGCTGGATTTTTTGTGCTCTACCTGGGACTGATCGGTCCGCTGGACTACTGGATCGTCAATCGTTGGTTGGGGCGTCCGCTGCTGGGCTGGATTACGTTCCCGTTGGCCGTGTTGGGCTTTGCCGGACTCGCCTTTTATGGGACGACGATCGCCACGCCAGCACAGCCGGTTGTGAATCAGTTCTCGGTTGTCGACATCGACCCCAGCGAAAAAGTGGGGCGAGGCTTCGCCTGGACTCAGCTGTTGAGTGGTAGCGCCGGCCGCAATAACCTTCGCTACACGATCGAGTCCGAGTTTTCCGATCCCGATTCACAGCAACCGATTACCGGTTGGTGGGGAGTCAACGGACAAGAGTTTGGCGGGCTGACGTCGATCGGACGCGATCGCCAGATGCCCGACTACACGATCGCCGCCGAAGCAAGCGGCGAAAACCTATCGTCCATCGCCACCGGGTTGCCAATGGCAACAGCCGCCACCAAGGGACTCGCCGCGTGGTGGCAGTTCGAGCCACGGGCAGCGGTCGAAAGTTCGCTGAAACAGCGTCCCGGTACCGACTTGTTAAGCGGCAGCATCTCCAACCCGTTATCGGTCGACCTCTTGGACGGCCTGCTGGTCTATCGCGGCTGGGCCTATCTGCTACCAACACGCTTTACTGCGGGGAAACGGATCGCCGAGGTTAGCTCGCTGACCTCGAAAAACCTGAAGTGGCGATTGACGCGCCGCAGCGTCGACAAAGCCTCCACGGCGACCGAACCTTGGAATCCCGAGATGCAAGGCGACCTGGATCGACTGCTGGAGATCGCGATGTTCCACGATACCGCCGGCGGCCCCAAATACACCGAATTGAGCAACCGCATCATCAACCACTTGGACCTCAGCCACGTGCTTTCGACCGACAACGCGATCCTGTTGGGACGCGTCGACACGCCGATCGTTCAGCTGGACGAGGACGAACATGCGGCCGAGGCTGGCACCGTGCGAGCGTTCGCGCGGATCTTGTTGCCCGTCGAGACCGGCCGCTAAAACCGAACACAACCTATCGCTCCAATCGTCCGCCACAGCGTTTCGCTCACCGGGCCGTTGAACCAGCACCCCAGGGCCTTCACCGTGATCAGAACTTCTGGATTGTCAAAAAAGTATGGCGACATGTTTGCCATCAAGGACATCAACCTCGACCTCGGCGAGGGAGACCTGTTCGGCTTCATCGGCCCCAACGGTGCCGGCAAGACGACGACGATGCGGATCATCGCAACGCTGTTGGAGCCCAGTTGGGGCGAGGCGTATGTCTGCGGACACGCGGTCCAATTGAACCCCAAGGAGATCCGGCGGCTCGTCGGTTACATGCCCGACTTCTTCGGCGTGTACGACGACATGACGGTGATCGAATACCTGGAGTTCTTCGCCGCGGCGTATCGCATCAACGGCCCCGCCCGACGCAAACGCTGCGACGAAATGCTGGAGATCGTCGACCTCGATTTCAAACGCGACGCATATGCCAACACGCTCAGCCGCGGACAGACTCAGCGACTCGGGCTAGCTCGCACGCTGCTGCACGACCCGCAAGTCCTCTTGTTAGACGAACCGCTCTCGGGACTCGACCCACGGGCTCGGATCGAGATGCGAAACCTGCTTCGCAAGCTCGGCCAGATGGGCAAGACGATCATCGTCAGCAGCCACATCCTGCCGGAATTGGCGGACATCTGTAACAAAGTTGGGATCATCGATCGGGGCGTTCTGGAAGTCAACGCGACGGTCAACGACGTGATGCGTCAGGTTCGTGAATACAACGTGCTGGTCGTCCAACCGGCCGACATCGTCGACCTCACGAAGATGTCCGATCTACTGGAAGGACATCCCAAGGTTCGCGGCGTGGAAGTTGGCGACTCCGAGATCCGCGTGATCCTGAACCGCGACGTCGAAGACTACAGCGACCTGCCGGCGCTGTTGATCCAATCGGGCATCCGCGTCCGCCAGTTCCGCGAAGAGGAACTGAACCTCGAATCGGCCTTCATGGCATTGACCAAAGGGACCGCGGTCCGGATGTAACCAACGGCGTCGTGCCGTACTGGGATCGGAACGAAGTCCGCGACGCGATCGCCTGATCGACATCGCACCGTCGGTTATTCGCAGCGCAAGATGCACGGATTGCGTGACACGCGGCGAGGAACCAGCGGCACCGAGTCGATCCGAGCGACGCGCTGCAGATCGTCGGCGAACCCGATCCGTTGCAGATTGCGGCCCCCTTTGGATAGCGCCAGGAATTCCGCGAGCCGCGCCGGATCGGCGGCTACCGGTTCGGCAGCCTCCCACGCCGCGATCGCCAACAACGCCGAATCGTCGGTCGTTTCGAAGCCGCGGCTGGCGATCAACCGCTTGGCGATCGCACCGGCCAACAACACATCCTCGCCACTGATCCGGCCATCGGTTCCCGCGCAAACCAACAACACATCAGCCGATTGCGCGCAATAATCGCTCGCCGCCGACAGATTCAAAAACGAGGCGGTCAACACATCGGCCGCCGTATCGACCGCCGCGAGGGCTCGCGTCCCGTTGGTCGTCGTCATCACGACCGTCTTGTCGGCGATCACCTCACGCGGATATTCGGCCGGGGAATTCCCCAGATCGAAGCCGTCGATCGGCAGCCCGCCGCGCTCGCCGCACAACTTATAAGCCCCCGGCAAATTCGCAGCCTGCCGCTGAGCCTGATCGATCGATTCGCAAGCGATCACGCCCGCAGCGCCATTGCCCAAGGCGGTCGCGATCACCGAAGTGGCTCGCAGCACGTCGATCACCACCGCGGTGCAATCGGCTAGCGATTCGCGTTGGATCAACGACGGCAGCAGGGCAACGGATACCGATTTCATGGCAAGCTTTCATCCTTGGAGCGATTGGGATACCTATTTGCAGGGCTGCCCTGCTTAGGCTAGTTTGTCATGCTAAATTGAACCCTGACATTGCGATACTAGGCGAAACCATCCGCTCGCGATTGTCGGGCGATTTCCAGTAAAAAATTCCCCTGGCCACCGCTCGCCAGGAGCCGCAGAACGCGATTCGATATAAGGATTTACAACACCGATGAGCTTTGCCCGAACCATCCCCACCCTGCTGCTGACGCTGTTGTTGCTCTCGGGTTGCAAAAAGCAGGAGGTTGCCCAACCGAATAAAGAACCAGCCGAGGCTCCCGCCGCTGCGGCAGCTGCTGAACCGACGCCCGACGATGCGGAAGTCGTCGCCGCGATCGAAGCGGCTGGCGGAGTCACCGTGAAGAAGCAGGGCGAGAACATCGTCGAACTCGATCTTCGAGGCCTGTTCCCCGACGCTGCCGAAGACCAAGCGGACGAATTCGCCTGGGTCGCCGGATTGCCAAAGCTGCAGAAGATCCTCGCCCGCGGCCCCGGCGTGACGCTGGAAGCTGTCGAAAAACTGAAAGCACATCCGGAACTGAAGGTCATCGGTTTCGATAACTGCACGCAAGTCGGCGACGAAGCGGTCGCGGTCCTGGTCACGCTCCCCAAACTGGCCGATGTCGATCTGATCAAGAGCGAGATCACCGACGAATCGCTGAAGACTCTGGCTGGCTGCGATACGATCCGCCAGATCCGGATCGCCCGCACCAAGGTCACCGACGCGGGAATCAAGTCGCTCGAAGCCGCCGAGCAATTGGAGCTGTTGGATCTGCTCGAGTGCTCGCTGCTGACTAACGAATGTGCGACTTCGGTTGGCAAATTGACCAAGATGCGAAACGTCCGCCTGCCCAACGCAGTCGACGACAGCGGATTGGCTCAGCTCACCGGCCTCAACAACCTCGTCGCCCTGGGCCTGCAATATTGCCGCGTTGGCCCCGAGGGGATCAAACACTTGGTCGGACTGAAAGAGCTCAAGGAAATCAACCTGTACGGCGCTAGCAAAGTCGACGACGAAGTGATCCCGCTGCTGGCTCAGCTGCCGAAGCTGCAAAAGGTGCGGGCCCGCGAGACGAGCATCCGCGGTGAAAACGCCGCGGCATTTGCTGACATGAAAGCCCTGCGAGATCTCGACCTCAGCGAATCGCCGGTTCAAGACGCCGTCTTCGAACACTTGGCCAAGCTGCCCAATCTGGAAAACCTGAACCTCTGGAACACCGAAGCGACCGAAGAGGGGATCGCTCAGCTGAAGGGAATGACCCAGTTGAAGCAATTGAATCTCGATAACCTCGGCGACGCGATCAGCGACGATTGCCTCGACACGATCGCCACGATGACCAATCTGGAGCTGTTGCACCTTGGGGGGACTGGCGTCACCGATGAAGGCATGCCGAAGTTGTATGGATTGAAGAAACTTAAACGGTTGTTCATCACCCGCACCTATGTCATTGAAAAGAGCACCGTCGAAGCGTTGAAGCAGGAATTGCCTCAAGCGAAGATTGAGTGGTAGTTCATGCCGTCGACACTTTCCCCAAGCGATTTCCTGGACCGGTTTGGCCTGACCCAATTCCGCAGCGGGCAGGAAGCGGTGATTCAACAGGTCCTCGACGGCAAGGACGTGTTGTGCGTGATGCCAACCGGCGGCGGCAAAAGCCTGTGCTATCAATTGCCCAGCGTGATGCTCGACGGGCTGACGATCGTCGTCTCGCCGCTGATCGCGCTGATGCAGGACCAGGTCGACGTGCTGCAAAAGAAAGGCTTTCGGGCGACGCTGATCAACAGCTCGCTGAAACCGGCCGAACAGTTCGATCGCATGCAAGCGATGGCCGAGGGAAAGTACGACCTGATCTACATCGCGCCGGAGCGGCTGCGGAACAGCCGCTTTTTGGAGAGCGTTCGCAAAACGAAGGTCTCGCTGCTGGCGGTCGATGAAGCCCACTGCATCAGCGAATGGGGACATGATTTCCGCCCCGATTACGCTCGCCTGGGGCAGTTCCGAATTCGCAACCTGGGCGGCGTGCAGACGATCGCTCTGACGGCCACCGCCACGCCGACGGTTCGCGACGACATCGTCAAGCTGTTGTCGCTGCACGAACCAAAGCCATTCATCACCGGTTTTGCTCGCGAAAACCTGCGGTTCGCGGTCACTCCCTGCGGCAGCGATCGCGAGAAGGATCAACGGCTGGCGGAGTTCCTGCGGGGCCAGAAGGGGATCGGGATTATCTATGCCGCGACGCGGAAACGCTGCGAAGAAATTGCCCTCTGGTTGCCGGGGAAGCTGGGCAAACCGGTCGGGATCTATCATGGCGGCCTCGATCCGCAACAGCGGCGGAGCGTCCAAGAGGACTTCATGGCGGGGAAGTTGGCCGCGATCGTGGCGACCAACGCGTTTGGGATGGGAATCGACAAATCGGACATCCGCTACGTCGTCCACTACAACATGCCCGGCAGCCTAGAAGCCTATTACCAGGAAGCAGGCCGGGCCGGCCGGGACGGTTTGCCCAGCGAATGCCTGCTGTTGTTCAGTTACAGCGACCGCTACATCCAAGAATTTTTCATCGAGAACAACTACCCGACCCGCGACGTCGTCGCGGCGGTCTACAAGTTCTTGCACTCCCGCACCGACGACCCGATCGAAATGACGCTCGATCAGATCCGCGAGAAGATCGGCCTACAAGTCGGCGGCGAGGCGATCGGGACCGCCGAGCGGTTGCTGGCCAAAACGGGAGTCCTGGAGCGGCTGGACAGCAGCGCCAACCAGGCGATCATCCGGATCGACAGCACGCTGCCGACCTTGGTCGACATGCTGCCGCGGGAAGCCAAAGTTCGCCGCCGCGTGTTGCAAGCGGCTGAAAAGATCATCGGCGATCGACGCGAAGAGGATGTCTATTTTTCGCTCGACCGGATTGTCAAATCGACCGATCAATCGCGTGAATCGGTGACGCGAACGCTGCGTGAATTGAGCCGGTTGCGAGACTTCGATTACGTGCCGCCGTTTCGCGGCCGGGCGATCCACTTCCGCAAACGCGATGTCCCCTTCAACGACCTGAAGATCGATTTCGTCGAACTCGAACGCCGCAAGCGGGCCGAATACGAGAAGCTGGATCATGTGATCCGGTTTGCGCAAACGCCGAACTGCCGGCAGTTGGCGGTGCTGAATTATTTCGGCGATCCAGCAGCCGACGTCTGCGGAAACTGCGACCGATGCGACCTGACGCAGCCCCGAAAAAATGCGGCGGTGACAACGGCGGCCGCCGTCCCGTTGACCGCTGAAGAGACCGAGGAACAGCAGCTGATCACCCAACTGGTGCGGATCGTGCTCAGCGCCCTGGCTCGCACCCACGGGCGATTTGGCAAAGGGCTGGTCGCTCAAATGCTGGCCGGTTCCCAAAACAAGAAGCTGCAACAATTGAAGCTCGATCGCTTGAGCACCTTTGGGCTGCTGAAGGGACTCAAACAAGCTCAAGTCACCGATCTGCTGGACGCCGTCTGCAGCGTCGGGATGGCGCAACAGATCGAAGTCACCCAGCGGCGTCCGACGGTTAAGCTGACCGATTTTGGGCAGGAAGTGATGAAGGGGAACCAACCGGTACCGGTCGCCTTTACGATCGCCCGGCCGCTGAAAATCAAAGCGATGGCATTGGTCCGCAAGATGGCCGCAGCGGAAGAGGTCGCCGAGACGCCGGCGGAAAAGCCGAAACCGACAGCGAATCCCGATCTTCTGAAGACGCTCCGTAAATGGCGACTGGAAGCGGCCAACGAACTGGGCGTTCCCGCCTACCGGATCGTCAGCAACGCGACCCTCGAAGCGATCGCCGCCAAACAGCCGCAGAGCGTTAGCGAACTGGAATCGATTCGCGGCATCGTTCCCGAGACGGTCGAACAGTATGGCTACGCGTTAACCCAGTTGATCACATCGCAACTGTCCGAAGCCGATGATCTCCCCGACGACGATATCGACCTCGATCCGTCGTACGACGAGCTATCCGACGACGACGACGACGTCCCACAACCACCGATATCAGGAAACGAAGCTTCAGTCGCACTGGATCACGGCGAACCGAAACCGTTGGCAAACCGCGACTCCGGCCAACCGAAGGATCTATTGTGGGACGCTAACGCCCCCACGAAGTCGGTCAGCGGCGGCGGCGCCTTCGGCGAAGCAAAGCCTGCCACGCCGGAGGAAGCTCCGACGCGTCAGGTGACGGGCGATGGCGACGCTTTCTGGACTTGGAAACTGCTGCAGGATGGCTACTCCGCCGACCAATGTTGCGAGATTCGGCGGATCGACCAGGGGACCTTATTGTCGCACCTGATCGCCGCCGCCCGCGATCAGCGACCGGTTCCCTTGGACTGGGTAGCCGGTGAGGAAGCGAAATTGCTGGCCACCATCGCTGCGGCGACCGATTCAGCGGCCACTCTTGACGGCTTGATCCCCAGCCACTGGGATCCCAAGCTATTGCAATTGGCTCGCGAAACGCGTCGGCCCCAGGGGCGTGGTTAGCCTAATCGGGGCAAGCCCGCTACAATTGAGAAAATCATACGGAATTGGCCCAATGTTCGCACAGGATTTGCTGCGAACGCAAACGATCGGCAACCGCCGAGATCGTGAAAAACAGAATCGCAGCTTGGAAAATTTGCACTCAACGTCGAGCCATTGGCAGGCGACGGGCTTGATTCAATGGCATCGAAAGGGAACTGATGGAGAATCGGGAAGAGAACACCTCGGGCGGTCGAGACAAGAAACCTGAAGGTCGATCAAATAATTCATGGGTCATATTTTTGGCGCTTGCCATTTTGGCGGTGATTTTGTTTTGGCGCGGCGAAGGGACTGCCAACACGGTTTCGTGGAGCTTCTTTTTGAAGCAAGTCGACGATGGGAACGTGGAAAAAATTATCGTTCGCGATGGCTACATCGTCGGCGATTTCAAAACCCCACCGAGCCCTCCGGTCAAATTTGGCGACAAGACCGCCACGGCAACTTCGTCGGAAGCCGACAAATTGCCTACCGAATTTTTGGTGTATTATCGCGATCTCCCCGAAGACCTTGATTCGCGGATCGTCGCTCAAAACGGAACCGTCGAAAATGCCCCGGCAGATCAATTACTGCCGACGCTGACGATGCTGTTCTTAATGCTGCCGCTGCTACTGCTGGGCTTCATCTGGTTCTCCTATCGCCGCACGCGAAACGAGATGATGGGGGGTGGTTTCCTGTCGGGGTTCAGCAAAAGTCCTGCCAAACGTTACGAAGCGAGCGAACAAGCGATCACGTTCGACCAAGTCGCGGGCCTCGAAGGGGTCAAAGCCGATCTGCAGGAGATCGTCGACTTCCTCAAGAGCCCGGAGAAGTTTCAAAAGCTGGGAGGCCGCGTTCCCAAGGGCGTTCTGCTCAATGGACCGCCCGGCACCGGCAAGACGCTGTTGGCCCGAGCGATTGCTGGCGAGGCGAACGTTCCCTATTTTTCGGTGAACGGTTCGGAATTCATTCAGATGTTTGTGGGCGTCGGTGCCAGCCGGGTCCGCGATCTGTTTAAGGTCGCCAAGGAGAGCAGCCCGTCGATCATCTTCATCGATGAAATCGATGCGGTCGGTCGCCAGCGTGGCGCTGGCCTCGGCGGCGGTCACGACGAACGAGAGCAGACGCTCAACCAGATCCTTGGCGAAATGGACGGCTTCGGCGGCAACGACGCCGTGATCGTCGTGGCGGCGACCAACCGTCCCGACGTCCTCGATCCAGCGCTGCTGCGTCCAGGCCGTTTCGATCGCCACGTGACCGTCGGACGCCCGACGCTCAAAGGCCGCGAAGCGATCTTCAAGGTCCATGTCCGCGAAGTGCCACTGGCCGACGATGTCAATTTGCACACGCTGGCCGCTGGAACTGTCGGACTGACCGGTGCCGATATTCGCAACATGGTCAACGAAGCGGCACTCTGGGCCGCTCGCAACAACAAGACCGAAGTCGCGATGGAGGACTTCGAATATGCTCGCGATAAGATCCTGATGGGAGCCAAGCGCGAAGAGGTGTTGCAGGATTCGGAGAAGGAAAAGACAGCCTATCACGAAGCCGGACACACGATCGCCGCCTGGTATCTCGATGGTTCGTACCGCGTTCACAAGGTCACGATCATTCCGCGTGGCCGTTCGTTGGGCAGCACGCAAACGATCCCTAGCGAGGATCGATTGAGCATGTCCGAGCGCGAACTACGACATCAATTGATCGTCCTGTTGTCGGGCCGCGCCGCCGAACGGATCATCTACGACGAGACGACCGTGGGTGCGGAGAACGATCTCGAACGCGCTACCAACATCGCCCGGCGGATGGTTTCGCATTGGGGCATGAGCCCCAAGCTGGGTCCGGTCAGCTACAAGACCAGCGACGAAGATCCGTTTTTGGGTCGCGAGATGCATCAACAGCGTCAGTTCAGCGAAGCGACGCAGGAGTTGATCGATGGCGAGGTCGCGCGAATCTTGCACGAAGTCGACGAGGAAGCCTTGGCGCTGCTTCGCGACAAGAAGGACCAGCTCGAAGCGATCACCCGCGATCTGCTGGAACGCGAGGAACTGTCCGAAGAGGACCTCACCGCGTTGATCGGTCCTTCGGTGCACGTCGACGCCAAGAAGGATGCGCACAGCGAAACGGTGATCGCACCCGACACGGTCCCCAATAGTCCCGATGCAGTCCCCAATGCCAATGCGAATTCGTGAAGTGGTTGCGATGACGAAGGTTGCGGGCGTCAATCGCCAAGGCGGTCGGCGTTGATCGCTGAAGGATTGGCCCATGGCGCGTAACAAGAAAAACCGCTCGAAGATTCGGACCGAGTTTCGCAAGAAACATCAGGGGAAGACGCGCGATGCAGATCTGACTCGCGAATTTAAAACCGGCGACACCGAGCGTCTTGCTGACGCCCAGCATGGTGAACGGGTCAGCGGCAAGGGTGAACTCACCCGACACCGCACTGTCTTCGGCGACGCGATTGATGATTCGAACGGGGGTCTGAACGTTCAACTCGATTCGGACGATTCCCTGATCACCGGTCGCGTATTGAGTGTCCATGGGCTTCAGAGTCGCGTGCTTGGGGACGACAACGTCGTTTACAGCTGCACCGTTCGCCAGTTGCTCAAGTCGCTCAGCACCGACCAACGGCATGTGATCGCCACCGGGGATCGCGTGGCGATCCGCACGGCCGATAATCAAGAGGGGATGATCGAACGGGTCGAACCCCGTTCGCATGTGCTGAGCCGAACCAGCCGCGGCCGACAGCACGTGATCGTCGCTAACGTCGATTGGTTGATGATCGTCACCAGTGCCGCCGAACCGGGGCTCAAGCCAGGGCTGATCGATCGCTTTCTCCTGACCGCCGAACATTTCGGGATCACGCCGATCATCTGCATCAATAAGATCGATCTGGTCGATGCGGCGGAATATCAGCAATTGGTCGGCACCTTCGGCCAGCTGGGCTACCGCGTATTGACCTGTTCGGCGGAAACCGGCCAGGGAATCGATTTCCTTCGCCAGGTGATCGCCAACCGAGAAACAGCGGTTGTGGGGCAAAGTGGTGTTGGCAAAAGCAGTCTTTTGAACGTGATCGAACCTGGCCTGGCCCTGCGGGTGTCTCACGTCAGCAGCGAGAACCAAAAGGGTCGGCACACGACCACCGCAGCGAAACTGATCCCCCTCACCAGCGGTGGCTTTGTCGTCGACACTCCTGGAATCCGGCAATTCCAGCTCTGGGACATCACTCCTGGCGAAGTGTCCGCCTTGATGCCCGATCTGCGACCTTATGTCAGTGGTTGCCGCTATTCGGATTGCCTGCATTTGGACGAAGACCAGTGCTTGGTCAAAGAAGCAGTCGCCGATGGCCGAATCGACGCACGTCGCTACGACAGCTACTGTCATCTGCTGGAAGAGGACTTGATGAACAAGGGCAGATAGCCCCCCATTCATTGGGACAACACTCCCCTTCGGAGAGAAATGCAGGACTGGCGATGGAATTTGCACGCAAAGACGTATGCATTGGAGATTGGTTTCGGATTATGCCGAAACGGTAGTATTGGCAGCCCTGGCGAACGGGCAAAAGATTGACCGAAACGGTAATTCCAATTAAGGTTATCCAAGTGGGACATCGCCTTACGGCGGTTCCAATCCACCACAACCTCCAAGTGTCAGAACGGAAGTCTGACGGTTGCAAGGCCTTTTCTCGAACGAATGATTTCACCCGGCGTGGCAGATGTCAGAGTTCAGCTCTCAGCGCACGACTCAGCTACCTCTTGACGGGGGTTTCGATACCGATGCGCCGACCGTGCGCCGCTTGGCTGACACCGGCGAGGGTTCGGAATCGGGAGTCGTCCCCGCGGTAGCCGTCGGTTCATCGCGGGTTGAAACCGCTCAGACCGTAATTCGCCGAACGGGCAGTGAACTGCCACCTCCGCCGTCGGAACAAGCGACGCCGGCCGAAGTCGCCAAGGTTCTCGAAGGAGCCGAATTGGGGAACTTCCGCCTGCAATGCCTGATCGGTGGCGGCGGTATGGGAGCTGTCTTCCGCGCAGCCGACACGCGGTTGGACCGAACGGTGGCGATCAAGGTGATACCGCGTGTCGGGGAAGATCCCGATCTGTTGCGGCGGTTCAAGAACGAAGCGCAAAGCGCGGCCAAACTGGACCATCCCAACATCGCGCGGGTCTACGACGTTGGCCAGGAGAACGGCTGGCACTACATCGTCTTTGAGCACATCGATGGGATCAACCTGCGCGACTTGGTTGCGCAGGAAGGTGTCCTATCGATCGACGATGCGGTTTATTACACGCGGCAGGTTGCCGAAGCGCTCGAACACGCAAACGAACGGGGCGTGGTCCATCGCGACATCAAACCTTCCAACGTCTTGGTCACATCCAGCGGCCAGGTCAAACTTGTCGACATGGGACTAGCTCGGTCCCAACACGTGGAGGTCACCGACGACATGACCGCCAGCGGAGTAACGCTGGGAACGTTCGACTACATCTCTCCCGAACAAGCTCGCGACCCGCGCGAAGCCGATGTCCGCAGCGACCTCTACTCGCTCGGCTGCACGCTGTATTTCATCCTCGTCGGTCGGCCTCCCTTTCCGGGCGGATCGATCGTTCAGAAATTGATGAACCACGGGAACGCCCCGCCTCCCAATCCGGCGGTTTTCCGTCCCGAAATCCATCCCGATCTGACAGCGATCATCCATAAACTGCTCGCGAAAAAACCGAGTGATCGCTACCCACGACCGGCCGACGTGATCGCCGACCTGCATCACCTGTCGAAGCAATTGGGGCTCACTCGATCGGCCGCGATGGGGACCACTTCGGTGCCGACGCCCAGCGTTTGGCCGTCGCTGTTGCAGCAGCATCTGCCATGGATCGTCGCGGTCAGCCTGCTGTTGCTGAGCACCGTTTGGATCCAAATGATGTCCGCTGGCGAAAGCGATCTACAGATTCCGAGACCCGATGAATTGCGATCACGTCCGCAATCGGTCGCTAATTCGCTGGCGTCCAACGAGTCGCCTCCCGACGACACGCCTGCTGCGATGGTGGGACCGACCTCGCCTGCAGATTCCGAAGCCAGTCGTCTGCGACTGGCCGCGGCGGAACTCAAAGACGCCACCAACGATCCTCCTCCGGTTCCCTGGACAACGCTGATCGTGAACCCTAGCGCCCGCGCCGATGATCCGCGCGCGGTTCGATCGCTTCTCGACGCATTGGAAAAAGCGAAATCGAACGCCGCGATCGACACGATTGAATTGCGAGCCGATGAGATCGAAGTCGGTCAACTGCGGATCCCTCGCAGTGGATTGAAGATTCGCGTCGCCGAAGGCTTTGCCGGCATGGTCATTTTGAAAGATGATGCGATGCCGGCGATGGAACCACCAATAAAAATTGTCACTGGTGGCCACGGGATCGCTTTCGAAGGCGTCCATTTCTTCTGGCAGACAGGATCGGCTCGCGACGGCGGCGCCGTCTTTGGGCTGACCGGACAATCCAAAGAGAAGATCGAATTAAGCGATTGTTCGATCACGATCGACAACCTTGCGCGACGCAGCGATGTGTTCGCCTTCCAGGTGAAATCCAATGCCGATACGACGCCCAGCCGGACTCCGACCGCGACGTCAGCGGGCTTACTGGTGTGGTTGAAGCTCAAAAACTGTGTCTTTCGCGGCCAGATGACACTTATCGGAATGGACAGCGCGTCGCGACTAGACGTCGAATGGACCAACGGCCTGCTGGCCACATCGGGACGATTTCTCGAGACCGGTGGCGCCGCGAAGGCTTCCTTTGCGATGGAACAGATCAAAATTAAATTGGACCACGTTACGGCCCATTGCGATGAAGGTTTTGCCCGCGTCCAGATCACCCCGGCGGCGTCCTATCCTGTGATGCTGAATCGATCGTCCAACAGTTGCACTTTTGTTTCCGCCCCCGAAACGAGGCAATTCGAGATCGCTGGCCTGGAAGATCTGCAAGCGACCGCCGCCAAATGTCTTTCGATGCAGGGAAAGAACAACGCGTACCAATTGGACGAAAACCGGATGGGCGTGATCTACCGGGCCAGCGATACCCGAGGAGAATCGCTGGAGTACGGTTGGACCGATTTGAACGATGAGGCGACTTGGTTCGACGGCTTCGAAGAAGAACGCCCCAAGAGTACCGTGATCTGGTCCGATGTTTTTCCTCGCGATAAAGCCGTCCACACCCACGTTCCACGCGATTATCTGCAGGACGGGGTTTTGCCTCCTGGATTTGACCCGGCTACCATTCCGAAGCTGCCAATGCCGACAAAGTCTCTGTAAAACCTTGCCGATATTTGACAATGCGGTGTTTGGCAGCTTAAATCTATCCTGCAGGAATCGCTTCGAACTGCGAGTGACTGCTGCGCACGTATCCACTTCGCTAACACGCACGACAAATTACCTCTTGGAGAATCAATCGAATGTTGCGAGTTTTGTTACTGACGATCGCTATGACGGTTACCGCTTCGCAAGCCATGGCCATCGGCGAATTGAAAAAAGAATGGTCCACCAAATATGCTGGCGATGACAGCGGCGATTTCAAAACCGTTGCCCGCAAGGCCGGATGCAACGTCTGCCACGTGAAAGGTGTCAAAGACAAGAAATCGGCCGAAGGTCGGAACGAATACGGCACCGCGATGGCTGCATTCTTGAAGGGCAAGGACATCAAGATTGATGACCTCAAGGCTCAATACAAAGATGACAGCACCAAAGACGCTGCCGTCAAAACCATGATGAGCATGTTCGAAACCGTGAACGCTGAAAAGTCGAAAGACGGCGAAACCTTTGGCGCCAAGATCTCGGCAGGCAAATTGCCAGCGACCGACGCCAACCTGTAAGAGCTTGCTTTTCCCTAACTTCAGGGAATTGGAACATCAAAGCGCCAGACGAATTTATTTCGCCTGGCGTTTTCTCATTCGTAAAGCTTCCTCGCACCCGACGCGATACTACGTTCGTACCCCATGTGGTTGTGAGGCTCCGTCTAAAAAAACGTCCCCCAACAAAAGACTCTCCCGATGAAACAATTATTCCGCGGCTCGATCGCGCTGCTGCTTGCCGTCGCCCTGATCCAACCTTCCGTCGCTCAAGAGGAAGGCTTCACTCAACTGTTCGACGGCAAATCGCTCAGCGGCTGGAAAGCGTCCGAAAACACCGACAGCTGGTCCGTCAAAGATGGCACGCTGATGTGCGATGGCCCGCGCAGCCACCTGTTCTACGAAGGCGATCTGGCGCCGTTCAAGAACTTCCACTTCAAAGCCGACGTGATGACCACCCCCGGCAGCAACGCTGGAATCTATTTCCATACCCAGTTCCAACAAGAGGGCTGGCCCGTGAAGGGCTACGAGTGCCAGGTCAACGTCACGCACAAGGATCCAAAAAAGAGCAGCAGCCTGTACGCAGTCGATAACGTCGCCGCACCGCCCGTGAAGGACAACGAGTGGTACACCCAGGAGATCATCGTCAAGGGACGCCACATCGTCCTGAAGCTCAACGGCGAGACGATGGTCGATTACACCGAACCGGAAAACAAACAGGCCGACAATTCGGGTTTTGATCGCCGGCTCAGCGAAGGGACGTTTGCGTTGCAAGCGCACGACCCCGATAGCGTCGTCTACTTCAAGAACCTTCGCGTCAAGAAACTCGACTGAGTTGGCCGACAACATCTGTCGTCCTGTTTCAAAACCACTGCAACCGATCTCCCCGATTTATGCTCAACGCCAAGATTGTCATTCCGGCGCGACTGGCGTCGACACGACTGCCCGAAAAACTGCTGCGGGTCGTCGCGGGGAAATCAATTCTGCAGCGAACCTACGAAGCGGCAAGCCGATCGCGGCGAGCCGCTTCGATGATCGTGGCGGTCGACGATCCGCGATTGCTGGCGGAAGTCGAGCGGTTTGGCGGCAACGCGATGATGACGTCGGTCGATTGCCAAAGCGGGACCGACCGGGTCGCCGAAGCGGCGCTATCCGATGACCAAGCCGACGTCTTCGTGAACGTTCAAGGCGACGAACCGGAGATCGATCCCGATGCGATCGATTTAGTCGTCGATCTGCTGGAACAGCATCCCGAAGCCTACGCGGCGACGCTAGCGACTCCGATCCGTGACGTCGCCGATCTGAAGAACCCCAACTGCGTCAAGGTCGTGCTGGAGACGGGCGGCTATGCGTTGTACTTCAGCCGCAGCCCGATCCCGCTGCCTCGCGACCAAGATTTCCAGGCGCTGGTCGATCACGACCCGCGACTCTGCTGGCAGCATATCGGCTTGTATGCCTACCGCCGCGAGGTGCTGCAGTGGTTCACTCAGCAGGCCCCCAGCCCGTTGGAGCTGACCGAACGGCTGGAACAATTGCGGTTGTTGGAAGCGGGCCGGCGGATCGTGGTCGGCAAGATCGACCATCCCGCGATCGGGATCGATACCGAAGAGGACCTGCAAGCGTTCGAACGCAAACTGGCCGCCGAAGGCTAACCGTCGGCGTCGCTGCCGCGAGAATGCCGACTATCGCTGGTAGATCGGCAGGTACCCTTTATCCAGCTGCAGCATGATCAGATTGCATGCGGTCACGTAGACCGGGTGGATCTGACCTTCCCAGTAGCCGTCAGCCTTCTGTTCGCCGACGATCCGATCGTACAGCTTGTCACGGAACGGAGCCCATTCGGCTTCGCCCTGCCGGTAGACGACTTGGCTGTAATAGAGATAGGTGTAGTGCCAGTGGCCGTACGCCTGCTGTTCGCCGCTGATCCGATGCAGGCTCTTCTTGGCGTAATCGAGCATGTCGGGAACATGTTCGCCGTCGTAATCACCGGCGTTGTAGAGCGCCGCCAACGCCGCCGCGGTGATTGCCGGGCGACTGCTGCCGGTCTGACGCGAACTGTAACTGATCCCGCCGTCGGCGTTTTTGCACTCGTAGATGTACTGCTTTGCCTTTTCGATGATCTCCCCAGGCACCGGAATCCCGGCGTTGCGACAGCCTCGTAAGCCTTGGACCTGCGTGATCGTGGTACTTCCCTCGTCGAAGTTACTGCCGTCGCGAGCCGACACGTATCCCCAACCACCCGCAGGCGTCTGAGCGAATCCGCTGAATT
The DNA here is from genome assembly GCF_007753095.1 of Rosistilla carotiformis. NCBI lineage: Bacteria > Pseudomonadati > Planctomycetota > Planctomycetia > Pirellulales > Pirellulaceae > Rosistilla > Rosistilla carotiformis. The sequence goes on along the minus strand of NZ_CP036348.1, from coordinate 1,281,181 downwards.
GCACCGCCTTGGTCAAGACATCGACCAGCTCGCGGCGACGATCGACAAGCCCCTCTTCGCCGAGCACCTGCGACAAAAACAGCATCGAAAAGCCGTGGCCGTAGGTGTATCGGGAATCGGTTAACGGATCGCCGATCAAACCGTTGTCGCGACATTTGCTGATCAGGTAGTCGGTCGCGCGGGCGATCGGGCGTGCATAAGGCCCTTGAGTTGTCGTCGACCCCGACCCGATCATCGCGGCGCCGGCCAGTGCGGCCAGTGCGGTCGGATAGTGTTGGGCGTTCCATTGCCCCCGCGACGACTGGGTTCTCGCCAACCAATCGAGTCCCCGTTGGATCGATTCTTCCCAACGCGGATCCCGTTTGCCAGCAACCGCTTGCGGGGCGAAACCGGCTGCTAACGAAAGGGCCAGTCCGGCCGCAGCCGTATCGCGGAGCATCGCGCGTCGAGAGAGCGATAATGACATCGTTTGGAATCCTTTAAAACTTAAGGTCGCAGGGATCGCTTGCCCTCGAGGACAAAACGATCCGCGTGTCGCAGCCGAGCCCCAGCCGCACTCCATTATAGAGTGTCGTCAGCCCGGCAAGGTCGATTCCATTGTATTCGATGCTGGCGAGGTTAATCGTTGAACATCGGGACGGTTTCCGCACGCCCTTCGTGATTCGCCGACCGCAGGGCCGCATCGAGAATCGCTTGAGTTTTCAAAGACACTTTGGGCCAGAAGGGGTCGCGAGTTCCCGACAGCACCAGTTCCGAGAACTTCCGGAACAATTGGGTCTCCTGCGCGTCGGCCGCATTGTTGCTGTATTCCGCCACGCCAATCTGGCGGGAATGCTGTTCCATCGTGAACCGACATCCCTCTTCGACAAAGTTGTGGTTGGCGACTTCAAAGCGGGAGGTGTTCCCGAGGAAAGGGAGAACGAAATCGTTCACCTGCAAATATCCCTTGTCGCCGCTGATATGTCCCAACTGCTGATGGTTGGTTCGGAAGGAGTTGTAGAACGACGCCGACGCTCCCCCCTCAAAATGCAGCTCCCCTTGAAACTCCATCGGTACCGCCTGGCCACTTCCGTCGCGGCAAACCGAATGCAAAATCCGCCCCCGGACCTCCGTCGGCATCTGATAGTTCATCGCAAACAGAATAAACCGGATCGTATACCAGCCCAGATCGCCCAGGCAGCCGGCCGGCTCCAGATCGCTTCCCGCCCGAATGTTGCTCTGCACCCAATCCTCGGGAGCACAGAAACTGAACTGGCTGGTGATTCGGCGAATCGTCCCGACGCTGCTGCCATCGTCCAAGACGCGACGCATCTCGTCCATCCGTTTGCTGTGCATGTACATCACGCCATCCATGAACTGGACGTTGTTGGCGTCGCACGCATCGACCATCCGCTGCACATCGTCGACCGTCACGCCGCAGGGCTTTTCGACCATCACGTGCTTGCCAGCATTGGCAGCTTTGACGACCCAGTCGGTCCGCAGACCGGTCGGCAACGGAATGTAAACCGCATCGATATCGCTGCGAGCCAGCAGATCGTCGTAGCTGCCGAGGGCATCGACGTCATGCGGCACAGGAGCCGACGCTTGGCACGCGGCGATAAACGCCTGGGCCTTCTCCGCCGAACGGCTAGCAACCGCCACGATCTGGCCGTTTCCCGAATTTCGAATCGAATCCCAGTTCTTCTTTGCGATCGCTGCGGCACTCAAGATTCCCCAACGACATACATTTCCATTCATGCTGTTTTTTCCAACCATAAAGATTAGCGACAAGGTCGAGCTTCGTTCCGCACGATCAGTGACAATTTATAACGTCTCGCACACTCCGCAGGGAGTTCCCGCAAACCGCCGGTGTCCAACAATTCCCAATGATTTTTTGCGTGCCACAGCCAAACGCGTTACACTTTCGCTTGCCCCCCTAACGACTCGCCCCCCACCTCACCTCACGGAGTCGCCCGCCAATGTTCCAGCACCCACAACTCCCACGCCGCCAAGCGATCCAGGCGGGCGCTGTCGGTCTGCTTGGACTGGGCATGTCCCATCTGGATCGGTTGCGAGCCGAAGGTGCCGCGTCGTTTGAATCGGCCCGCGCAAAGAACGTGATCTACATCTTCCTGTCCGGCGGGTTGGCTCAGCACGAGAGCTTCGACATGAAGCCGGACGCTCCGGCGGAAATCCGCGGGGAGTTCCAACCGATCGCCACTCGCACGCCGGGGCTGCAGATCTGCGAGCACCTGCCCAAGCTGGCCGCTCGCAGCGAGAAGTGGTCGCTGGTCCGCAGCCTCACGCATCCCCACAACGAACACTCGATGGGACACATGGTGATGCTCTCGGGGCGGTCCGACCTGCCGACTGGATTCAGTCCCAATGGCCCCAAACATACCGATCATCCATCGATCGCCGCGATCGCCGGACAGGTAACGCAATCGGTCAACAACCTGCCGCCAGCGATCATGCTGCCGGAGAAGCTGGTCCATCGATCGGGCCGCGTCTTGCCGGGTCAATTCGGCGGCCAGATGGGGCCGGGGACCGATCCGTTTTTGCTCGAATGCTGCAGCACCAATCGCCAGGCGTACGGGGCGTGGCCCGAATTTGGGTTCCATCACGCCCGGGGATCTGAAAATCCGAAAGACCTCTCGTTTGGCCTTCCGAGCCTACAACTGCCCAGCACGATCACCAAAGGTCGACTGGGCAGCCGCGTCGACTTGTTGGCCGAACTGCAATCGCAGCAGCGCGGCCTGCGGAAACTAGCCGAAGTCGACAGCTTCGATCGCTTCCAAGAACGGGCGTTGTCGATGTTGGCCGATGGAAAGATGAGTAAAGCCCTGGACGTCGTCGACGCCGATCCCAAGACGCTCGACCGCTACGGCCGACATGTCTTCGGTTGGTCGCTGCTGCTGGCGCGACGATTGGTCGGCGCCGGGGTGAACTTGGTTCAAGTCAACCTCGGCAACAACGAAACCTGGGACACGCACGGCAACGCGTTTCCGAACCTGAAGAACTATCTCTTGCCGCCGATGGACCAAGCGGTCGCGGCGCTGTTGGATGATCTCGACGCGTCGGGGCAATTGGACGAAACCCTGATCGTGATGGCGGGGGAATTCGGCCGGACTCCAAAAATCTCGCACCTCCCCAGCGCCTACGCTCTCCCGGGACGCGACCACTGGGGCGCTTGCCAGTCGGTCTTTTTGGCCGGCGGCGGAATCAAAGGAGGCCGCGTGGTCGGATCTTCCGATCAACATGGCGGTTGGCCCAAGGACAGCCCACAGACTCCCGAGAACTTTGCGGCGACGATCTACTCCGCGCTCGGGCTTCCCCGCACCTCCTACTGGCACGATCTGTTGGATCGCCCGATGCCGATCTATCACGGCGATCCAATGCCGGGGCTGACGTAAACGCGGTGTGAGGGCTAGGAGCTACGCGTCGTAGCGAACCAAAAACCAGCCCGATCCGAGCCGCAGATGCGAGCGCAGGTGATGGCTGTCTTGCAGCCCACCGACAAACGATTCGGGCTCGCTCGATTCGGGATGCCATTCGACCCAGTCGGCAGCTTTGCTACCGCCCAGCTGCAATTTGATCGCTCCATCGTCGCAGCGCTCGATCGCCGCGATACAGATCTCCCCGCCGGAGACCGTTGGTGGCGCAAGCAGGATCATCGTCGTGGGCTCGCCAAAGGGATACGCCATAAATGGACCGATCTGCGGCAACTCGCCATCCTCCTTAGGCCAGTCGCTTCGCAGCGGCCGGGCGATCGTTTCCAATTCGGCGACTCGAGCGACTAACCGCAGCCGTTTTCCCTGCCAAGCCAACGAAGCGTGATTGCTCGCCAAACCGCACCACAACGCGACGACAGCCGTCAACATCAACAGCGATCGCAGCGACCGAACGGGGCGGCTGGCCGCGGTCCCCTTCAGCATCGCCAGGAACAGACCGACTAACGAAACACCCGCCAACGCGATCACCACGACAAACAACGCCAGCCGCCATGCTCCAAACATCACCTTGGCCGATTGCAGCGCTGCGATCGGTGAATCGCTTCCCCGACGCAACGCTTCGGCGAGCGATTCGAACTGGGGATCGAAGATCGTCCAAACCAGCACCGTCGCCAGCGCGGCCAACTGGATCGCGTACAGGCAATTCCACTTGCTGTAAGGCTTGGGCGAGGACATGCCGATCGTTTGCTGAAACGACTCCATCAACGCGGACTCCGAGTTACTTGGCGGGAGCACAATAGGACAGAGCCATCAACGCGAAACTGGTTGCCAGGTTCTTATCGTTCTCGAACCAACGGCGGTTGTCGTTCGACCACGATCCATCGTCCTGCTGACGCTCGCCAAGCTCTGCGATCAGATCGGCTCGCCAATCGTGACTCTTCCCGTCGGCATCCTTTACGGTTTTCATGCCCGAGGTTTGCAGCGCCGCGGCGAAGGTGTGGTAGTAGTAATAAAGACCGGCCGAGCCCATGCCGGGATTATTTGCCACGTCGTAGTGATCGGTGATCCACTGCACCGCCGCTTGCACTCGCGGGTCGTTGGTGGTCAACCCCGCATAGATCATGCTCTTCAGACCGTTGTACGACATCGATCCGTAGCTACGGAGACCGCCGTTGGGCGTAAAGCGTTCGTCCGAAGTGCTTGGGTCGATCTTGGTTGTTGGGATCTCATAATAGAAGCCGCCGTCGTCGACCTTACCGGCAAACTGCGTATCGTTGTGTTTGCTGTTCAGGTTCTGGCACCGCGAGATAAAGACCAACGCCCGTTGAATCGCGGGATCGTTTGGCTCGACCTCCGCCGCGCGAAGGGCTTCGATAAAGTAGCCGGTGTTGGAGAGATCGGGCCGACCGTCGCCGCCGTATCCGACGCCTCCGTACCACGGATCCGACGGATCGCGTTTTCCTTGGCCGTATTGGATTCCCGTCACAAAGTCTTTGGCACGCTTCAGAATTTCGTTGTACTGACCACCCGAATTGGCTTCGGAAAAACAGACCATCGCGACGCAAGTCTCATAGTTCCGCAGCCGACCGTTGCCGTAGATCCCCCCGTCGGGCTTAACGAATCCCTCTAGTGCCTTGAGCCCCGCGGCGACCATCGGATCGTTTGCAATCCGACCGTTTCGCAGCGCCGATGTCAGCGCCAAGGCGGTTACCCCGGGGCCAACTTTATCGGAGAAGGTGCCGGCGTCGGATTGCCCCTGCTTTGCCAGATAGGCCAGTCCCTTGTCGACGATCTCGCGACGCTTTGCTTCCGACTTCGAAACCGTTTCCGTTTTCGTCCCCTCCGCGGCCGGTTGAGCGATCGCGCTGCCGGCGGTTACCGCCAACAGAGCTGCGGTGACAAAAAGGCGTCGCGCGTGGCGGAATTTCCATCGTTGATACATCCAGCAACTCCAAAAGGTAAGCGTTTTGTCGGCTCAACCATCAGGCGAGCGGTTCGGCTGAAAAGACAACGCAAACCGAATGCCAAACCTCTCAACGATGCTTTGAGATGGACGTTTGTCGGCTGCGAATCTATAATGGGGTTACCTATGCAGCCATTCTTTCGGTCGAAGGACCGATACCTCCCCTTACCGTCCCGACCCGCTGCGTAACCTACCTCGGAATCATGGCCCTCCCTCTATGGATCGCTTGTTTGCATTCAGCGGAATGCTTGCTATCGCTGTCGCTCTCACTCTCGGGCACGCATCCGCCTCCGCTGTCGATGCCAAAGCGCTCGAGAAATGGAAGAAGGACTTCAATGAATCGGTCCTGCCGATCATCCAGTCGCGTTGCATCGAGTGCCACCGCGGCGAAGATGCCGATGGAGAGTTCGATCTTGCCAAATTCCCCAGTGGCGAAGAAGTCGCCAAGCAGATGGGGATCTGGGAACGGGTCGGCAAACGAGTGCGGCTGAAGGAGATGCCGCCCGAGGGAAGTCCGCAACTGAACGACGAGCAGAAGAGTGCGTTCCATCGTTGGTTGGATTCGCAACCGAAAGAGGATCTGTGTTCGCAGATCGCCAACGAGGAGACGCAAGCGTGGTATCGCGGCGTGGTGATGAGTCGCCGGTTGACGCGGACCGAATATTTGAACGCGATCCGCGACGCGACGGGAGTCGCCGTCGATCCGCGGTTTGAAATCCCATCGGACGGCGCTGGCGGCGAGGGTTTCGATACCAACGGCGATTCGCTGTTCACCTCCCCGATTCATATCGAACAATACCTGGCTGTCGCCGCCGACGTGATCGGCCGCGCGATCGCTGATCCCGCGTCGACTGGAAACGCTCCGCTGCAATTGACCTTGCCGGGCAAGGCTGCCGACGGAACGGAACTCTCCGCCGAACAAGCCGCTCGCACGACACTCGGTCGATTTGCGCGGCGTGCCTGGCGACGACCGATCGCCGACGACGAGATCGATCGACTGATGCAATTGTTCGCTGCCGTGCAGGCGGGTGGAAAAGAGTACAAGCAAGCGATCGCCGAACCACTGAAGGCAATTCTCCTGTCGCCGAACTTCATGTTTGTCGTCGAATCGGAATCGGCTGAAGGAGGCGTGCAGCGACTTACACCGCATCAATTGGCGATGCGATTGTCGCTGTTCCTGTGGTCTTCGATTCCCGACGAGCAACTGTTGGCCCGAGCCGACGCGGGTGAACTCGACACGCCCGAACAAGTGATCGACGAAACCCGGCGGATGCTCGACGATCCGAAGGCTCGCTATCTCGGCGAGAACTTTGGCTTGCAGTGGATCAACATCAACAACCTACTGACCAACATCCGCCCCGATGCGGAGGTCTATCCAGAATACAATCGCCAGCTGGCCGAAGATCTCCGCGAAGAAGCGATCCTGACGATCGCGAACGTCTTCCGCGAGGACCGATCGCTGCTGGAATTGATCGACGCTCCCTACGTCTACGCCAACGACCGGATCGCAAAACACTATGGCTTGAACGTGGCGGACGACGCCGATTGGCAAGCCATCGACGCGGGAGAAACGGAACGCGGCGGAGTGCTCACGCTTGGGGCGACGCTGATGGCGACATCGTATCCGCGGCGGACCAGCCCGGTGCTGCGGGGCCGTTGGCTGCTGGAAGACATCCTCGGATCGCGCGTTCCGCCACCGCCGCCGGGCGTGCCGGCGTTGGAAGCCGCGGAGACGGAGAAAGTGGTATCGCTGCGCGAGCGACTGGAGATCCACCGCAAGAATCCCGAGTGCGCATCGTGCCACAACCGCATGGATCCGCTGGGCTTCGGGCTGGAAAACTTCGACGCTCTGGGCCGCTGGCGCGAATCCGAAAACGGATTTACGATCGATGCCGGGGGCAAATTGCCGTCGGGTGAATCGTTTACCGGGCCGAGCGAGTTGAAGAAAGTGGTCTTAAAACGGTCGCACGATTTCGAAAAACACTTTGTCAAAAAACTGCTCGGCTTTGCCTTGGGTCGCGGGCTCAATAAGTTCGATCAGTGTGTGATCGAAGATTGCATGAAAGCTTTAAAAGAGCAGGACCATCGCGCCGCGGCGATCATCGAAACGATTGTCGTCAGTTATCCGTTCCAGCATCGTTATTTTAAAGCTGCCGAATAAGATCGCCGACGTCGCTTGCGACGCAGCCGACCACGCCTCCCGCCTTCCAACCAACCTCTCCAATCCGGAGCCTCACGATGAACCGCAACGCTTTTTCCGCAACGACTTCGTCCAAGAGAACTCACGGTGTCAACCGTCGTCTGTTCCTGCGAGGAACCGGCGCTGCATTGGGGTTGCCGTTTCTGGCGTCCAGCAAATGGCTGCGAGGTAGCGAGACGGCGACGCCACCGCTGCGAAACGCATTCATCTACTTCCCCAACGGTGTCTGGGAAAAGGCTTGGGTGCCGGAGAAGACGGGCAGCGATTACCAGTTGACGCCTTCGCTGGAACCGATCGAAGCGATCCGCAACAAGGTGTTGGTGCTGACCGGGCTGGATAAAAAGCACAGCCACGGTGGCGACGGGCACTACGCCAAAACAGCGAACTTTCTGACCGGCATGCCCGTGGCGAAGACGACCGGCAAAAACATCAGCAGCGGCGGTGTTTCGGTCGACCAATTGATCGCTCAACACAACAGCGGGCTGACTCCCATTCCGTCGCTGGAACTGGGGACCGAACCGGTGATCAGCGGCATCGACAGCAACGTCGGCTACACGCGGCTGTACGGTTCGCACATCTCGTGGCAATCGCCGTCGCGACCGGTCGCTAAAGAGATCAATCCACGCGTCGTCTATGAGCGTCTGTTCGGTCAGAAGCAGGCTAAGGGTGCGTTGGCCGACAGCAATCTATTGGACTACGTTTTGGAGGACGCCCGCCGTGTTCGCAAGACACTCGGCCGCGACGATCAATTCAAGATGGACGAGTATCTCGATTCGGTGCGGTCGGTCGAACGGCGGATCGAATATGCGATGCGCGAAGATCCGCGGCAATGGCAACCGACACTCGACGCCGCACAGATCGCAGCCCGCCGGCCCGGTTCTCCCGCCGAATTCCGCGAACACATCGACGTGATGCTCGACCTGATGGTCTTGGCCTTCCAAACCGATTCGACTCGCGTCTGTAGCATGATGTTCGCCAACGACGTCTCGGGACGCAACTTCTCGTTCCTCGACGGCGTCAAAGGTGGCCACCACGAGCTGTCGCACCACGAGAACAACGAAAAGAAGATCGACCAATACCAGCGGATCAACCGTTGGCATGTCGAACAATTTACGAAGATGATCCAGAAGATGGACGCGATCCAGGAAGGGGAGGGGACGCTGTTGGATCACTCGATGATCATGTTTGGTTCGAGCTTCTCCGACGGCAACCGCCACGATCCCGACAACTTGCCGATCTTGTTGGCTGGTGGCGGCAGCACCGGAATCCAATCCGGACGCCATCTCGCGGCCGAAGGGCAAGTGCCGTTGTGCAACCTGTACCTATCGATGCTGCGACGCAACGGCATCGAACTGGAGAGCTTCGGCGACAGCAACGCCGAACTGTCGATCTAATACAACCGACGAACGCAGCGATCGGCTAAGCCAGTCGATCGTGCAGGCGCGTCCGCAGCTCCGCCAACAGCTGATTGAGTTCCTCGATCGAGAGTTGCTGCAAATCGGAAAGCGATTGCGGAGGCTCGTCCAACAGATCCTGAGTCAGCTGGATCTGCCCTGCAACGAATCCTTGTTCGCGTCCCTCATCGCGGGCACTGGCGATCGACCATTCGTAGTCTCGAATAGCTCTTTCACGCTGATCGTACATCACCCTATCCTCCGTTTTCTCAGCGATCCGCTCTACGACGATAATCGCTGTTTGAAACTCCACCGCAGGTAACAACTCCCGCAAACGGTCTGCATCGTAACGATGTGCATTCAAAAGAAAGAAGGCCCATTGTTCGAGCGGACTCGCCTCTGCGATCGTCTCTTCCCTAAAATTATACTTCGGCAATTCGACGGTGTGTACTTCGATACCATCGCCAAACGTTCGCCCGCTCTCGCGATCGACCATTTGATACCAATGGTGAGCCTGCGCCGAACCTCTATGCAGGTTCTGATTTACAAAACAAATGGAAATTGCCGAACAGAGGCGATGGTAGTCGTCCCCCCGCTCAAGTTGCTCGACATACATCGAACAAGCGTAATACGTCAATCGTTGCAACAATCCGGGAAACGCCGCAACCTGCAGCTCGACATTCAACATCCTCCCCGTAGTATCGCGTGCGCGAACGTCCAGGATGATCTGCTTCGCCTCCTTGAATTCCTGGTAATTGAAAGGATTGAGAATCTCCACCGACACGATCGGATGTTCCAAACAAAGCACCGCGTTGAGCAAGCCGATCAATGCCTGCACATTCTCGGGACTGCCAAAGATCTTCTTGAACGCAAAATCGACGAGCGGACTGATACCAAGCGGCATGACGGTGTCCCCAACAACTCGATCTCAAAAATCGGTCACGGCACACCTTCATGTTAAAGCATCAGACCGGCAAAAAACCATGGCCCCCGATCGGGCAAGAACGGCGTACCGCTGGCGAAATCCCGCACAACCTACGGCTTGCGATTCCAGCCGCCGTTGACTTCGAGTGTCTGGGCGTTGATGAATGCAGCGGCGGGGCTGCATAAGAATGCGATCGCGGCAGCCACGTCATCGGGGCTCCCCCAACGTTGCAGCAGCGAACTGTCGATCGCTCGCCGGTTCCACCCCTCGTCGGCGACTTCGCCCCAGGCGGTCCGGATCCATCCAGGCGCTACACAATTGACGCGAACATCGGGAGCAAGTGTTTGAGCCATGCTCTTGGACAACGCCATCACCGCAGCTTTAACCGGGGCAAACATCATCCCGGCATCCCCTTCCATCCCGTGCGGAGCTTGGTCCCAGCCGATGAAGACCATCGAAGCAGGGAGCCCCGCGGAAGGTTGTTCACGCATCCGATCCCCGACACGACGGGCGAGATCGGTCGTGCCGCGGACATCGACAGCCCATAACAGATCGAGCTTTTCTTGAAAGCTCAGTTTGGCGGCATCGCCCGTCAACACATCGGCCCCCGCGTTGTGAACCCAGCTGTCGATGCGGTCATGCCGTTGCCAACAGATGTCGACCAACGACTCTCGGTCGGCGGCGGATTGCAAATCCGCCTGCACGATCGACGCCTCGCCACCGATCGCCCGAATCGCCTCCGCCGTCTCTTCGGCTCCCGCTTCGTTCTGCCGGTAATGAACGACCACCGCCGCGCCGCGAGCTGCCACGTGCAGGCAGGTCGCCCGGCCGATACCGCTGGAACCGCCCGTGACGACAACCGTCCGATCCTTCAGGCTAGCCGAATCTTCGACGTGACTGGCCATCGCAGTTACGCAAACCGCTGAGCGCGAAACGACTTCGCTTCGTCGCTATCAGCCGCTACACAAGGGTTGGTCAAGCTGCCGATCCCTTCGATTTCGACGGTGCAGCTGTCGCCTGGTTTCAGGAATCGCTTCGGCGTCCGCGCCGCACCAACTCCCGGAGGCGTGCCGGTGAAGATCAGATCGCCCGGACGCAGCGTGGCGATCTGCGTCAGGTGAGCGATCAGTTCGGGGATGCTGAAGATCAGCTCGCGGGTCGTGCCATCTTGCAGCGTCTCGCCCGAAACGTGCATCTTGACCGACAGGTTGCCCGGATCGGAGAGCTCCGATTTGTCGACGATCACCGGACCGATCGGTGCAAAGGTGTCGAAGGTTTTGCCCAACAGCCACTGGCCGCCGGGAGTTCCCTTTTGCCAATCGCGAGCCGAGACGTCGTGGCCACAGGTGTATCCGAAGACACAGTCCATCGCTTCGTCGACCGAAACATTGTGAGCTGTCTTGCCGATCACGATCACCAATTCCGCTTCGTAGTCGACGCTGTCGCTGACCGTTGGCAAGATGATCGGATCGCCCGGGCCAACCACGCTGGAGGGGAATTTGCAGAAGACGACGGGGGATTCGGGGATCGGGCTGTTCGTTTCGATAGCGTGGTCGCGGTAGTTCAGTCCGATGCAGATCACTTTTTCGGGAGCCGCAACGGGTGCGAGAATCTTCACCGAATCGACGGCGATGCTCTCCGCGGCGTCCGCTTTGGCCAGCCGCGCATCGAGGCCCTCGGTCGCCATCAGTTCCTGCATCGTGCTTGGGAGCGTGGCATCGATTCCCGCCAACGGCGTGATCCGGTCGCCAGCAATAAGACCCAACTGGACAACATTGTCGATTTCAAAACGGCAGTAGCGCATCGGTACAAAGGACCTTTCGAAGAGGATCGCGGCGGGATGGAGCAGCGACGGTGCTGCCCCGACCATCGTACGCTACCGCCTGCGGTCGGAAAAGCCGATGCGGTGCGTGTCTGGTCGATGGCAAGCCGGCTCGTTACGCTGTGTTGACGCGACGGCAATCCCCGATTTCACGAGCAGCTTCCCCCATGAACGCCCTTCCCAAAATCGACGATACGTTTGCCGAAGCCTTTCCGATGAAGGCGACCCGGTTGATCATCACGGCGATCGATGCGGAACTTGCGAAAATCGCGGCTCAGGAATTCTGCGGTAACGCGTCGAGCGTGATCGGATGCGATGCCGAAGCGGGGATCGAACGCGTGCTGGCCGCCGATCAAACTCCCGACGGGCGACCCGGCGTGAGCGTGCTGGCGTTTGCGTTCAATCGCAAGTCGTTAGAGAAAGCAGTCGCGTCGCGGATCGGCCAGAATGTCCTCACCTGCCCGACGACCGCCTGTTATGCGGGGATGACTAGCGAGTCGAAAGAGGATCGGATCAAGATGGGAGCCCAGCTGCGATTCTTCGGCGATGGCTACCAGTTCTCCAAGAAGTTGGCCGACCGTCGGTTTTGGCGGATCCCTGTAATGGACGGCGAGTTCGTCTGCGAAGACGTCACCGGAACGGTGAAGGGGATCGGCGGGGGCAATCTGCTGGTCTGTGGCCGCTCGCAGATCGAGACGCTTGCCGCCGTGCGAGCCGCCGTCGCGGCGATCCAATCGCTCGACGATGTGATCCTGCCGTTCCCGGCGGGGATCGTCCGCAGCGGATCGAAGGTCGGATCAAAATACGACAAACTGCCGGCGAGCACTAGCCACACGTGGTGCCCGACGTTGATCGGACAGTGCGACAGCGATCTCGAAGCGGGTGAGCGGGCGGTCTACGAGATCGTGATCGATGGCCTCTCCGAGCAAGCGGTTGCCACGGCGATGGCGGTCGGGCTGCGAGCGGCTTCGCTGCCGGGAGTCCTGCGAATTTCAGCTGGCAATTACGGCGGCAAACTGGGACCACATCACTTTCATTTGCATCGGTTGCCAACGATCGATTGATCGTCAGCCATCGCGACGACAACCTGCCGCGACAGCGGTATACTCGGGGACGCGATCACCTGCGATCGCGTCGCCCAAAAAAATCACTCGACACTCGACCACTTCAGGCAACCGCATCATGCTTCGCATCACGGGGGGGACCGTTTATGATCCGGCCAACCAGATCAACGGCAAAGTCCGCGACATCTGCATCGTCGACGGGCGGATCGCAGAGTCGGCCGTCGGAGCACGCGAGATCGATGCGACCGGCTTGATCATCTTTCCCGGCGGCGTCGACGTGCATACGCATGTCGCCGGCGGCGCGATGAATTTCGCTCGAGCGATGACCCCCGAGGACCATCGCCGCACGCAGACCTTCATCCGCAACCAATCGCGGCGGTCGGGCATTGGCGGGATGACGCCCAGCACGTTTGCGACAGGTTATCTGTACGCCGGGATGGGCTGGACGACGGTCAACGAAGCGGCGGTGCCGGTGCTGTCGGCACGCCACACGCACGAAGAGCTTGGCGAGATCCCGATCGTCGACAAGAGCTGCCTGGTGTTGATGGCCAACAACGAGATCATGATGGATCTGATCCAGGCGGGAGAATACGAAAAGGCGAAAGATGTCGTCGCTTGGTATGTCTGGGCTGCCAAAGCGTACGGCGTCAAAGCGGTCAGCCCCGGCGGCGTGGCGGCGTGGAAGTGGGGCGAGGATGCGAAGCAATTGACCAGCCCAATCGCCGGTTATCACAAGCTGACGCCGGGCGACATCGTTAAAAACCTGGCTCGGATCGTCGACGATCTCCAGCTGCCCCATCCGATGCACCTGCACTGCAACAACCTGGGCGCACCGGGGAACATTTCGACGACGATCGAAACGATGAAGCATCTGGAAGGGCATCGCGCTCACATCGCCCACCTTCAGTATCACGCTTACGGCGGCGACGACTGGGATACGATCCGCAGCGAATCGGCGCAGATGGCCGACTACTTCAACGCTCATCCTCACATGACTACCGACGCCGGGGCGGTGCTGTTTGGCGACGCGGTCACGATCACCGCCGACGGGCCTTGGCAACACATGCTGTACCAATTGACGGGGCGGAAGTGGGGCAATCTGGATGTCGAAAACGAAACCGGCTGCGGGATCGTCCCCTACACCTACAAGCCGTCGAATTTGGTGAACGCCGTGCAGTGGGCAGTCGGATTGGAACTGTTGCTGTTGATCAACGATCCGTGGCGAGTTTTCCTGACGACCGATCATCCCAACGGAGCCTGCTTTTGGCGGTATCCGGAGATCATTCAGTTATTGATGTCGGCCGACTTCCGCAACGACTGCATGAAGATCCTGCCGCCGCAGATCAAGAGTCGAATCACGCTGCCCGAGCTGACGCGTGAGTACACGCTTTACGAAATCGCAACGATCACATCCGCCGGACCGGCCCGCGCCTTGGGGCTCTCCCAGAAGGGGAACCTCGGAATCGGCAAAGATGCCGACCTGGTGATCTATCGCGCCGACAAAGATATCGCCCGGATGTTTGGCCACCCGCGGTACGTGATCAAAGCCGGAGAGATCGTGATCGACGATGGCGATATCCGCGAGACGCCTGAAGGACAACAGTTCATCGCCAAACCGCAATACAATCCCGACACCGACGCCTTCTTGCGACCGCGGTTTGAGGATTGTTATTCGCTGGCGTTCGAAAACTATCCCGTCGACCTCAGCGGAATCGAACAGCCCGAAGTTCACGACTGCAACGCAAATCCATGATCCGTTTAATACTGAAACGCCAGCCGAAGGTGCCGCTGCAAGCCGAACGTCTGTCGCCCGACGGGCTGAGCGGTCTGTCGCACGATGCGATTGGCGCGATTGAGATCCTCCACGGACGCCGACGTTGCCGCGTCGATGAGTTCTTCGAAGTGCAAGGCGAAGGAGCGGACGAATTGCAGATCGAAGGGGACCTCCGCAAGGTCCAACAGATCGGCAGCGGGATGACTCACGGCACGATCGCGATCCGCGGCGACGTTGGCATGCACTTGGGAGCGTCGATGTCGGGCGGCAAGATCAACGTCGACGGAGACGCTGGTGACTGGGCCGGTGCAGAGATGGTTGGCGGTGAAATTCACATCAGCCGCAATGCGGGAGATCGCATCGGCGGCGCTTATGTCGGCAGCCTGACCGGGATGAAAAACGGAACGATCCTCGTCGGCGGAACCGTTGGATCGGAGATCGGTCTGCGGATGCGGCGCGGTTTGATCGTCGTCGGTGGCCAGGCGGGAGAGCTTGCCGGACTGCAGATGAAAGGAGGGACGATCGTATTGCGAGGTGGCGCCGCAGCGCGATGCGGAGCTTGGATGCGGCGAGGGACAATCGTGTCGCTGCAACCGGTGGCGACGCTGGCAACCCATCGCTATTCGACTGATTACAATCCGACGTTCTTGAATCTGTACGCGCGACACCTGCAAGGCTTCGGGATCGAGATCCCCTATCGCAGTGAAGAGGGCGGATACGCGAGGTACTGTGGCGACGGATCGGTTCGCGGCAAGGGAGAGATTTTGGTTTGGCAGCCACGCGACGCAAGCGTCTGATCGCCGCCAAGCCCGCCGACAAACGGCCTCCCCTTCGCCGGCGGTCTGTTTGTGTTGTAGAATTCGCATTGCAACATTCAACAGGTAGAGCACGTGGCGAAGAAAAAACAGCAGAAATCGAAGGCGAAATCGGGCAAGAAGCCGCCGCCCCCTAAAAACGTCGCCGAGAACCGGAAGGCGAAACATCAGTACGAGATCTTTGAAACGCTCGAGTGCGGGATGGTGCTGGTCGGTAGCGAAGTGAAATCGATGCGCGACGGAAAACTCTCGCTCGACGAAGCGTATGGCCGGATCCAAGGAGGCGAACTCTGGTTGATAGGGGCCGACATCGGGCACTACTCCAACGCCGGCTTGTGGAACCACGACCCGCGGCGGCCGCGAAAGCTGCTGGTTCACAGCCGCGAATTGGACAAAGTGAGCGGCAAGGCGAAGGAACGGGGCGTCACGATCGTCCCGCTGCGCGTCTATTTCAACGAACGCGGGATCGCCAAATGCGTGATCGGTCTGGTCCGCGGCAAGAAGCTGCACGACAAACGCGAGACTTTGAAAAAACGCGATACCGACCGTGGACTTGCCCGCGCGATGCGACGACGATAGGCGATACGCCGCCGTGCCCCCAATGGGGACGGCCGACTCCCAAAACCACGAACCCTTGAATTTGCAGAAGGTCTCTCCATGAATCGATTCCGTTGGTGCACGTGTTTGGCAATCGCCGTTTGTTTGACTTCCGCAACCGCTCGCGGTGGCGACATTCAAACCGTCGCAGGAACCGGTGATCCTTCGAACAACGGAAACTCTGGCGTCGCCACGCAGGTCAACGTCGGCGATCCCTTCGGCGTCGAAATTGGCCCCGACGATGCACTCTACATCACCGAGGTTCGCAACCACCGCGTACTGCGACTGGATCGCAAAACGGGACAACTGACCACCGTCGCCGGGACCGGCGACAAAGGCTACAACGGCGATGGTGGACTGGCGACCGACGCCAACTTAAACGAACCGTATGAAGTTCGCTTCGACCGCGACGGCAACATGTTTTTCGTCGAAATGATGAATCACGTGATCCGACGCGTCGACGCCAAGACGGGCAAGATCGAAACGATCGCGGGAACGGGGAAGCAAGGTTTTTCAGGCGATGGCGGCCCGGCGACCGAGGCGATGTTCTCGCGTCCGCACAGCATCGCACTGGACCACCGTGGCGGCTTGTACGTGGCCGATATCGGCAACCACCGGATTCGCCGTATCGATCTGCAATCGGGCACCGTCGACACGTTTATCGGAAACGGAAAAAAGCAGTTGCCCAAGGCGGGCAAGGCGGACGCAAACAGTTCGATGGTTGGGCCGCGAGCTCTGTTTATCGACGGCGATACGTTGTGGATCGCGCTGCGTGAAGGGCACAGCGTGTGGCGGTTGGACCTGCCGACGCAAAAGCTCTCGCACGTCGCGGGGACCGGAAAATCGGGCTTCAGCGGCGATGGCGGCGATCCGTTAAAAGCGACCTTCAACGGGCCCAAGGGCGTCGCTGTCGATCCCGATGGGAACGTCGTCGTGGTCGACACCGAAAACCAAACGATTCGCAAGATCGATCTGAAGAAGAACGTGATCACCACGATCGCGGGTAAAGGACCAAAGCACCGCGGCGGAGCAGGGGACGGCGCGGCAGCGACCGAAGCTCAACTGGACCGGCCTCATGGAATCTGCGTCGACGCGGCGGGAGTCGTCTATATCGGCGACACGATCAACCACCGCGTGCGAGCGTTTAAAGAGTAGACGCAGCCACGGCGGTCGTCCCGTTCCAGAGGGCTCTGTTCAATCGCCGCGTGCAGGCGTTTAAAGACTAAACGCCGGCTAAAGACGAACCGCCCGCGAGGTTGTTATTGCAGCAGCCGCGGCGGCATCGGAAACTCGATCGTGAACTTCGTCCCGCGGCCGACTTCACTCTGCAACGAGATCCGCCCGCCGTGGGCTTCGATGATCTTCTTGGCGGTCGGCAGGCCAAGCCCCGAGCCGCCATTTTTGGAACTGTAGAACGGTTCAAACATGTGCAGGATCGTGTTGTCATCCATCCCGCAACCGGTGTCGATCAGATCGATCGCCACCGTCTTTTTGGTCGTGTAGGTGCGAGCCAATAACTGGCCGCCATCCTCCATCGCTTCGAGCGCGTTTTTCACTAGGTTCATCAGCGCCGCTTGCAACGCGTCGCTGTTGATCATCACGCTGGGAGCGTCGTTGTCCAGGTAGCGGAGGATCTCGACGCCCGATTGATCGGCTTGGGCCTGGTAGGCGCGAAGCACCCGATCGATCTGGTCGTTCAGACTGCCGGGGGTCAGTTCGACCGACTGCAAGCGGGCGAAGCGGAGGAAATCTCGCAACAGGTTCTCCATCCGCTGGCACTGCTGGCGGATGATCTCAACCTTGTCGAGCGCTCGACGGCGGATCGGCGAATCGGACTCCGCGATCTCTTCGCTGAGCAGTTCCGAATTCATATGGATCACGCTCAACGGATTCTTGATCTCGTGGGCCAACGAACCGGCCAATTCGGCTAGCTCCTCGTACCGCCGCCGCAAACTCGCCTCTTCAGGTCGCTCGCGCGTCTTCGATTCAGACTCCGTTGGATCGTCGTTCATAGCGTCTGGCAATTGGATAGGGAGGAAAGCCCCAGGACAGTCCCGGCCGGTATATGCTAACCCTGGATTGCCGATTTAGGAACGGTGCGACAAGTGGGCTTTAGCGAACGCGTTTTTCCAGTTCCAGCAGCCAATCGACATCCACGGCCCACAGCGCATCGTCACTTGCTTCCGCGGCCGGTGCCGCCTGCGAGGCCGACTGTCGCCCAATCGCATTGATCACGATCAAGGCGTCCAACGGTGTTAAGAAATAGTCGCCGTTGGTGTCAAAATAACTCTCCCCCAGTGGCTCGGTCGCCGGATCGAGCCGGCGAGGCCCGCCATTAAGATTCAAACTATTGAGAATCCGCAACGCGTCGATCGGGGTGACAAACGTGTCGCCGTTGACATCCCAGCGGTTATCGGGGTTTTGATAAAATGCCGGTTCATCATCGCGGACCAAAAGCTCCGTCGTCGCGGCCAGATAGAGATCCGTAGTGAAGTTCAGCTTGAGCGTGCGCGGTCCCTGCTGAAGCGTATCATCCTCGCCAGTCAGCGGGACCACCACCTGTTGCTGCCCCGCGGGGATCGTGACGGTCGAACCAATGCCCAATGTCCCACTTGGGTCGCCAGAGACCTGCACGACGATTGCACTTTGCGTATCGGTATTCGAACGTCGGACGGTCAACGCCAGCCCGCCGGCAAGTTCATCTTCGGAAATCTCCGACACATTGAGTGAAGCGATGATCGATTCAACGTCATTGACCACCAAACCGACCTCGCTATCGTCGAATCCGCTGGCCGAGGCGACGAACCGAACGTCCTGATCACCATCGAGCAAGTTGTCGTCGATCGCCGTGACCGGAACGACCACGCTTGACTGCCCCGCAGGAATCGTAACCGAGGTCGGCACGACGGCTTCCGACCGATCCGAACTGGACAGCGAAACCGTCTGCGAAGCGGCGGTCGACGCCGTGCCGCGCGAAATGGTCAACTCCGCCGCACCGGCCCCTGCATTCTCGTTGATCGAACTTCGATTCACTGTCAACAACAGGGCAGGCGGCTGCCCTACGGCAATTTGAAATGTCTGTACCGCACTACCGCCATCGTCGTCGGTGACGGTAATACGCACCGTTTTCGTGCCGACCGACGTATAGATATGATTTGCGTTGAACGAGGCCAGTGTAGCGCGGGACGCATTCCCCACTTGGTCGATCGTCGCATCGCCAAGATCCAGCGTGGAACCGTCGCCCCAGTCGATGCTGTAGGTAAACGTTTCATCGCTGTCGTTGGCGGTGTTTCGGAAACCGGGATCGCTGATCTGCCCAATGTTGGTGATCGAGATCGACTGGCCCACCGTCGCGGCTAGATTGCCGCTGACCTCCAACGTCGGATTCACGTTGGTCACGGCAGCGGACAGCGATTTGGATTGCTCACCCAATCGGCTGCCGTTGAGCACCACGTTCACATCGTACGTGGCGTTGTCAGCGTACACGTGGCTGCCACTGACGGTTACCTGCCGGTTTGCCAAAGTCCAGCCGAGGTCATCCAAACCAGCCCAATCGAGCGCGGTCGGATAAGTACGCATTCCACGGGCAAGACTTGGATCCAACAGCGTCGGCTGACCGTCATCGGTAATCGTCGCACTCCAGTGGCCTCCACTGACCGGCACATTGCCGCTGCCATCGTAGGCCGCCCGCGACTTGGCGCCCGTAAAGCCATTGCCCGAAACCAACTGGTTCCAGCTTTGCGACGTTCCAAACCCTAACAAGTGCGCGATCTCGTGCATCGCGACCGAAACAAAATCAACTTCGCCTGGCTGAATCCCATCGACGTCGGCGTCAAAATACCAGTCGGTTAAATCGCTGTCGAAGGTGATCGAACCGCCCCAGGGGCCAAAGTCAGTGGGATTGGTTCCAGCGGCCCCGGTCTGACCGCGCGTGGAAACGCTGTCGAGAAAACTCTGCGTGCCCGACGCGCTGAACCCGCCAAACGAACCTTCTCCCAACTGCGAACCGGGCAACGGCTGAGCGCCGGCGTAGATGATCAACTCATTCGCTTTGACACTCATGTTGGTGACCGAAACCTGCTTGGTGCGATCCGCTGGATTGGCAAACGTCGCGGTCCAGGTGTTGCTTGCACCGGGAGTGATCGCGCCGAGCGAATCGGTCAAGCGTTCGACCATCAAATCAACAGCGCTTTGCAGCAGCGCCCGCCGCTCGGTCGTGAAGAAACCTCGCGTGTCGTAGTCATACCGGATCACTGCGGTTAGCGGCCCGTTAGTGTTGACCGACGAAACGGTCGCTGGCGACGTGCTGCCATCGCCCCACTGAACCGATCCGCTGACCGAACCGACAAACGCCGAGGCGTCGATCGAAGTACTGAAATCAAATGGCGTCGCTTCGGCCACCGCCAACAGGCGACGACATTCCAGCCTTTCCGCCCATAAACGCCGCGCGCGCAAAGGCTGGCGACGACGACGGCTCTGCGATCCCGATCGAGATGAAATATTCAAGGTTTCACTTGTGGGGAAACGAGAAATAACAAGGGCAGGGCACCACGATGCAACGACCAACGACCCGCGGCGAACGTCTCCGAACAAGGAGATTCGGACGATTGTTACATCGATATCTTAGTTCACCGATCTTCCGTAGACGACGCCATCCTATAGAAAGCAATGTCTCCAATCGAGTATTTAGCTAGCATCCGGTTCTTCTCGATCGATCAGGCAATCCGACACAACCGCCGCGGCATCGCAGCGGATTCTATCCGCGACGATCAGTCTAAAGGCCGCGGACGTGGCTGCTGTTGGCTCATACAGTGAAACGCACCAAGGCCCCAACTGAGCGCCGAGGCATCCAACGGCACGACATCATGTTTGGGAAACAGGTTGCGGAGGATTGCGACCGCTTGATCGTCATTCTTTGAATCGGCAAAGGTCGGCACAAGAACTTGAGGTCCACTGATCAAGAAATTGCAATAACATTCCGGCACCCGCTGGCCATCAACATCGCGCGGCGAGGGAATTGGCAGCCGATGCACGTTGACATTGCCGCCCGCCTGATCGGCCCAACGTCGCAATTGATTGTAATTTTCTTCCAACGCCGGATAGTTGGGATCGCTCGGTTCGCAAACGGCAATCACCAAGTTCTCGGGATCGACAAACCGCGCCAGCTGGTCGATATGGCCATCGGTATCGTCACCGATCAGCCCGCCGCCGGTAAGCCAGATAAATTCGCGAACCCCCAGCTTTTCGGAAAGCTCCGCTTCGACCTGCGGTTTCTCCCAGCCTGGATTCCGGGTGTCGGTCAGGACGCAATCGGGAGTCAGCAACAGCCGCCCGGTGCCGTCGGTTTCGATCGCTCCTCCTTCCAGACAAAGCGTCGAAGGAATCCGCGAGACGCCGATCTGACCGAGAATCTTTTCAGCGGCAACCGCATCGCAATCCCAGGGTGGATACTTTCCACCCCAAGAGTTGTAGCGCCAATCGACACCAGCGAGCGAACCATCGGCGGCCTGCACAAACGTCGGTCCGTAGTCGCGGATCCAACAATCGTTGGTCTCCACGTCGACGATTTCCAGATCGGCAATCCCCTTCAGTGCCTGCTGAGCTTCCGCAGCAACCGATGCTCCAGCCAAGACGCGTACCGGAGTGCCCAGTGCGATCTGGCGGGCCAAATTGGCAAAAGCTTTCGGAACCGGTTCATAGAGCCCCGGCCAGGTCTCGCGGTTATGCGGCCAGGAGAGCCAGAGAGCCGACTGGGGTTCCCATTCGGCGGGCCAGCGAACGGAGGAAACAGGGTGTGTCATGAAGATGGTTGGATGGCGATGGTGATCGCGACGCGTTGCGGATGAAACTGCAATGGTCCCATCGATACTGCCACTGCGACGTCGCTTTGGATATTGCGTGCGAAAGGAAATCACACCCGGAAAACGTCTCCTTTATACCGCGGTCGCAAAGTTCAACCAGACACCATGGCGGACGAATCTGTGGCGTTACGGGGCGCGATGGTGGCCGAGGAGGGAATCGGACTTTGGTAGTTCCAGCCCTCCTCGGGGTCGGGAAGGTTGAAAGCGTCGTGATACTCCCGCTGGCGGGCCTCGATCCAAACCAACGTCTTCTGAAACAATCGGGAATCGCGTCTTGAGAGCGTTTCGGTCGCCAAGCGTTTCGCCTGGACAAAGTCTTGCCGCGCGACCGCGGCGATCGCCAGATTGTGCATCGCCGCCAGCTGTCGCGGGTGCGCTTCCAACGCCTCACGCCAACAGGCTTCGGCTTGCATCCAATCTCCATTCAATGCGTGCTGGTTACCCTGCCGCGTCCGTTTGGCTCCCAGCGAGCCCCACGGGACGGCCAGTTCGACTTGGAATTGGTCGACAAACGGCATCAAGAGCTTCCATGTTTCGCGTCCGGCCGCCGCCTGCAATTGCTGACGCAGCGGTTTTTCCCGATCAGCCAAATCAGGATAGGAACGATCGATAAAGGATTTTGACACCGACAGCGGATTGGCCCACAACGTTTCGCCCGACGCGACATCGATCAACCGCCAAGAGAACGCCAAAATCGGATCGTCGTTGCGGTTCTCCAAAATCTGTCCCAACTTGAACTGGAACGCGGGATCGTCGGGAGCCAACGCCTTCTCTTGACCTGTAAAAGGATCGTTTAAAACTTCGCCGACCAGGACAAAATCAACTCCCGCCCGACGCGCGACCGGTAACAAAGCAAGATCGCTTGGCGCGCGATCTTCGAACGAAACCAATTGGATCGTGTCCGCCTGCGACATTTCATATTGCGAGACCAACTGAGTCTGTTGCGGCAATTGAGGTTGTTCGTTGGCGATCGCTTGCGTTAATTCCCCAGCCAGTGCCGGCGCCCCGACCAACGGCGAAACCGCAACGCGTTTGCCCACACCGTCAGCCGCCAGCGGCGGCTGCCAAACATGGACTCCAGTTCCCACGCGACACCCCAGAAGCATCGGCATCAAGCTGAAGCAGAGGATCGTAAAGCGTCTTTTTTGCTCGGACATGCACCCGGGGTTCCGAAGAAATTGAAATGAATCGGTTCATCAACGGCCTGCGTAAACCGGTCCGCCCCCCCCGGTCAAGTGAAACTGGGCGATCCAGGAACGACGGGGAAAAGAAACGGGCAAATGCCCAGCTGTCTTTGAAAATATCCAGGCACAACCTACCGTTAGGCATTTAACGGTTATCGGTTTTATAAGCAAAATGCTGATCAGATCGCGATTGCCAGGAGATTTCGGAAAGAATCTTTTTTAGCGCGGTTGGATTGCCCCCTTTCGCGTTAACATATTGTTAATGAAAATCTGCTTAGGGGACTACGGAGAGTCTTAAGGCGTGGAGGGATTCAAATTTCTACAAAATTTCGTAGTGCAAAGAAGGTGAAGACGATGTTACGTGTAAGTTTGTTGTGTGCGTCGCTGATGGTGATGTTTTTGGTTGTAGGCTGTGAAGAAGCGACCAAGATGAAGGACGATGCATCGACCGCGACCGAAGAAGCGGTTGGTGAAATGACCTCTCACGCTGAAGAAGGCGCGGACAAAGCGGGCGACGCTGCATCGGATACGATGGAAGCCGCCAAAGCAACCGCTGACGATGCGGTAGAAACCGTTAAGGAAAAGACCGGCGAAGCGGTTGAAGCTGTCAAAGAAGCAACCAGCGATGCAGCTGCTGCAGCCAAGAAGAAGGTCAACGAAGCTGCCGACGCTGTCAAAAAGGCAACCGACGAGTAATCGTTTCCAACGTAGCTTTCCTGTCCTGCCCAATAATGCTCCGCGATTTATATCGCGGAGCTTTCTTTTTATCGGAACCGATCATGTCGCCGATCTGGAAACTGCCCGAACGTTCCATAGCACTGGACCATGGCCCTGTCGTGATGGGCATTCTGAACGTTACGCCCGACAGTTTCTCGGACGGCGGACGGCTAGCCGATTGCACCGCGGCGGTCGACGCGGCTTTGGCAATGGAAGACGCTGGCGCGGGGATCATCGATATCGGCGGCGAAAGCACGCGTCCCTATGCTCCCGCCGTCGATGCCGATGAGGAACTTCAACGCGTGGTGCCAGTGATCCAACGACTGCGTGGCCGACTGGCATGCCCAATCTCGATCGACACTTCCAAGGCAGTGGTTGCCCAAGCCGCCATCGATGCGGGAGCTGAGATCATCAACGACGTCACAGGGCTCCAGGGAGATCCGCAGATGTTCGACGTTGCCGCTCGCAACAAGGTGGCGATCTGCGCGATGCACATGCAAGGAAGTCCGCAAACGATGCAGGACAATCCTCACTACGACGACGTCGTTCGCGAGATCTACCAATACCTAGAAGCCCGCAAACAGCAGTGCCTGGCTCATGGAATCGATTCCCAACGGATCTGTCTTGATCCGGGCATCGGATTTGGAAAAACGCACCAACACAATATCGCCCTGCTGCAAGGGGCGGCAGAGTTCTTGAAATTGGGCGTGCCAATTTTGATCGGGCACTCGCGGAAAGGGTTTATCGGGAAACTAACCGGCGACGATCTGACGCTTCGCGACGCCGGAACCGTGGGAGTTTCACTGGCCATGGCCGCTGCGGGAATGCACATCCTGCGAGTTCACAACGTCGCGATGACCGTCGCTGCGTTGAAGCTGTTTCAGCAGTCCCGGCCACCACACGCGATCGAGGGTGCACGGTAGTCTCTCGATTTCGCGCTGCCATCACGGCCTATCCGAGTCCAATCACGCCGCATGCGTTCGCGATTCTTCGTCCAGGAACGCGGTGATTTGCTGTTGCAAATCGCCATAGCGAGGATGACTTAACACATCGGCCCGAACACGAGGCCGTTCAAACGGAACGTCAAATATCTTGCCGACCGTTGCTTTCGGACCATCGGTCATCAGCACCACGCGGTCGCTTAAAAGCAGCGCTTCTTCAATGTCTCGAGTGATCATTAACGTCGTCAACGAATGCCTGGCGTGCAGATCCAACAGCACTGTCTGAAGATCCATCCGCGAGGAAGGATCCAGCAATTCGAAAGGTTCGTCCAACAACAGCATCTTTGGATTCAGTGCCAACGCACGTGCAAGCCCGACGCGTTGTTGCGCCGCGAGTGTCAGCGACATCGCCTTCTGAGAACGAACCTCGGACAATCCCAACTGGCGAACATAATCGTCAACGATCGCTTCGCACTGCGCGCCACTGGCGTCGCGATGCGATTGGTGAACCGAAAGCATCACGTTGTCGAACACCGTCATCCAAGGCAGCAGGCCCGGGGACGAAAACAGGACACGCCGGTCGGCTCCCGGCCCCTCCACCCCATGGCCATCGACAAGAATACCGCCATCGGTGATCGCGGTTAATCCAGCCACCATCGTCAGGATTGTACTCTTGCCGCAACCTTCGTGTCCCAACAAAGAAACACACTCACCTTTGGCAATGTTGAGATCAAAATTCTCGACAATCACTGTCCGGCCATGCGGCTCTTGATATGTCTTGCCAACCCCGGAGAGCTCAACGAAGCTACCCATGTTGTTACTGCCTTTCTCTGCCCTGAAGTGACGAGATCCCACACGTTCTTCTGACGACGCGGCACAACAAATCTCCATACCGGCCACCATCCCATTCGAACTCATCACAAGATCTTGTCAGCGTCTCGACGTTACGCGAAAAATTTGGTTTTGATTCCCAAGCGGTTGCACCGACCCCTACCGCATGGGCCGAGTTGTCGCAGCGAAGCGAGACGCCTCACCCGAACGCTTCCCAACCATTGCAGCTGACATGCCAAACGCTGGCCAATCGTCAAAATCAAGTCGTAAGGGAATTTCCGCAGCCCCACACGACCACCATAAAACGAAATAACGCCAACAAATCGCCACATTACCGGGGCTCTCTACCCCGCTAACCCCACATCGCCCCCTTTAACCAACGGGATATTAAAACGCCGCAAAGAAGGCAAAATGACTTTTATCAAAATCTTTTGCCTAGAAGAAAAGCACGCAAGCCCAACGCTCAGGCAGTGACAAGGCAACGCGGATGCGTGCCCCCCTGGCGACGCGCAAACGGGGATGGGAAGACCACCCTGACAGACATGCAAACGATCAAGGATTCAGTTCGAACCGTATCGAATCGGCAAGAAATCGTGCCAGCCGCTCAAGCAAAGATTGAGCGCCCACATGAACCTGGGCGACGCCGGTCACACGCAGCGGAAGCAGGCAGGAGTTGTCAGACAACGCGACGAGAATCTGATAGGTCGGTTCGAGCGGCTTATCACCACCAGCGACGCTTGGTTCCACAGCAACGCGTTGATTGACAACCAATTCCCGAGGCAAATGGGCCACGGGTTGCGCATCGACCTGGATGACTTCTCCTTGCACTTTCCCTCCCGAAGCTCCGGGAACATGTAGCGTGACGGATTGCCCAGGACGGACAAAACCGATCTCGCGGTGCGAGGCAAACAGGGCGACGCTGCGTCCGTTGGGCGAACCGATCGAACACAGCGGAGTTCCGCGAGGCAAGAAGCAGCCCCGATTGTGCGGTTGCAATAACGTTCCCGACCAGAGATGCGCGTCGGTCGATTCGTCCATTGCAATGCTTCGCGATGCGGCGGCAAACACCAGCCCGCTTTTGGGAGCCATGATCTGCAACGCATCGCGTTCGCGTTTCCGCAGGGCGATTTTCTTTTGTGTCGCCGCGACCAGGTCGCGCAGCGGAGGGATCTGGGCGGCGAACTGAGGATCCTCGCTGCGCAACGACATCACCCGATCCAGTCGTTGCACGAGTTCCGCCGCTTGAGCTGCCAGGGATTCCAATTCCAGATCCAGATCGCGATTCCGCAAACGCGCGATCACATCGCCGGCGTCGACCGGCGTGCCTTCACCGACGACCGACAACAAAATTCCAGGTTGCACGACAAAGATATCCTGCTGGTCGACCGCCTTGGCAATGAACGGCAGACTGATCCGCTGGGGCCAGGGAAATAACAGCCCGGCGATCGCCCCCCCCCACAGCACTAGATTGCCTATCGCAACGCGACCGCCTCGCATTCTCCGGCGTTCGATATTCGATAGACGCAGTGAACCGATCTGGCGACAGCCGCCACGGAGCAAGCCAAACAACATCGGTGCGGTCACCAACCAAGCGAGGATTCGCAGATCATGCGCGATGGCCACTTTATGAATTGCAAAGAGAATCACGCCGATCACCATCACCCGATAACAGAGGCTCGCTACGGCGTATGCGATCAACAGACCTTCGGATCGCCGGGTTTGATCGTTGCGTATTGCAGGAGACAATCCGGTCAGCAGATGCTTGATGCGTCGCAGCAACGCCGCCGAACTCTCACCCGCCAAGTTGGGAATTCGCAACAGATCCGAAAGGATGAAGTAGCCATCGTAGCGCATCAAAGGGTTGCCGTTAAACAACAACGTGCTGACGCTACAGACAACGATGATCGACAAACAGGCCCAGTGCAGTGGTCCATCGACCGTGATCGCCCACAGCACCGCGGCAGTCGCAGCGATCCAAAGTTCGGCCAAAATCCCTGCGGCAGAAATTGCAATCCGTTTGCTGCGCAGCGGCTGCAGCCAGGCATTGGAAACGTCGCAATACAGGCACGGGATCATGACCAAAAACATCAGCCCGATCTCAGTACACGAACCGCCATAGCGACGGCAGGTTACCGCATGGGCCAATTCATGCACGATCTTGGTGATTGCGATCACGAGGATCACCACGCCCATCATGCCAGCCGAAGCCCAGGCCTGCGATTGCTGAAGTTCCAACAAAAAGGTATCGGCTCGCAGCCCAACGAGCACGGCTGCCCAAAGCATCCACATCACGGCCAACCCCAGCGTCAGCGGCGCAAAGATCCAACGGGTCTTCGGTTCGATCCAATCCAGCAGCGGATCGGGATTAACGCCCGGCAAACGGATTGCCAACGGCGACAGCAGCCCCTTGCGAAACCCACCGCGCGAGCGCGCCGCGGAAAGTTCAGCGGTTTCCGTCGACGCTCCTGAACGCTGCAGCAAACCACTGCGTTGCGTTTGAGCCAAAAACGCAACCAAATGATCGGGGGACAAAACGTCATTGCCGTGATGCCGGCGATAGTCCGCAGCGATCGCGTCGGGAGACCGCCCATCCAACGCCGACAGCACCGTGAACTCGCGCTCACTGAAATAGAAAAAATCACCAGCGATCGGATCCTTGGTCACCCACAACGTCCGATCTCCCATCTGCAAACGACGATGAATCAGATCCTCGCGCAGCACCAACCGGGGCCGCTTCGCGGACGATGCAGGAACGTTGCTCGGATCGATCAACCCGTTCACGGTTCGGTTGTCGCTCCATCGGCTTGGTCCTCGGGGTCCTCCAAAACCTCGGGCAGATGGATCGTCATCGTCCCCTGCATCCCGGGCCACGCCTGATGTTTCGGGTTGTCGAATTCAGCCCAGATCGCCACTTCGTTGTTCACCGCATCGACTTCGGGGGAGACAAACGAGACCTGGCCTTGAAACACCAGCGATTGCTTGCCAAAGCCATCGACATGGATCTCGGCTTGGCATCCCACCAAATTCCCGTGAAGCCATCGCGTGGGCAGGAACCCTTCGACACGCATGCGATCCAACCGCAACAGACGCAAGATTGGATCGCCTTGCTTGACCCATTCTCCCTGTTGACGAAACCGTTCGACAACGATCCCGGCAAACGGAGCTTGAACACGATGCTGGTCCAAATTCAGGCGTGCCGCTTCGAGCGAGTTTTGGTACAGGTCGGCATTCAATTGTGCCAGTTGCAGTTCGGTTTTTGCTTGCTGCAATTCGATCATCAATTGCTCGGTCGACAACCGATGCGACTGCAGCGATTCGTCCGACGCAGCCGCAGCCAGCAGCTCTTGCTGACGCTGAAACTCGGCCTGTTGCGATTCAAGTTCCGCCTGCTGAAAGGCCAGCGACAAGCCTTCGATTTCCGACTCCGATACGCTATCGGCAAACACATCGTGTGCGCGCCGCGCGCGTTCCAGTTCGTTTTTTGCAACCGCACTCGACTTTTCAGCAGCTTCCACCGCCAATCGGTTTTCGGCTAACCGATGGGCAGCGTCGTTTTCGATCGCGTATTGTTTGTTCGCTTGTCGTGCCACTTCCAACCGCTTCTCGGCCAATTGGATTTCGCCACGATTGTTCACCTCCTGCAACGCGACTTCATACTCGATCTTGGCGCGCTGCAAATCGATGTTGGCATTTCGATCGTCCAACGTAGCCAACGGTTGATCCTTGACAACCGAAGCCCCCTCTGCGACGGAAATCTCCGCCAACAGGCCCGCTTTAGGAGCGGCCAGTTCGACGTCGGCAATGCGTTTCACAAACACCCGCTCGAGAAACAAAGGTTCTCCAGCCAGCATCGATGACGACGCGGTCGCTGCCAGAACCAAGAAGGCCAAAGACCTTCGATGGAATGAGACCATGGGGTTCGTCTCCGTTAAAAGTAAAAATGGCTTTGACAAAATTCGATCAGCTCGCGGAACCAGATAAATGCCAACGATCGCCGACCGCAATCGATGCGCGCGACCACTCCCGCGCCGATCCGCGGATCATGCAGCACACCGTCATCGATCGCTGCGGTCACCAACACCGTGGTGCGTCCCTGCGGATCGATCTGCGATGATTCGGCAATCTCCTGAACCACCGCCGACATCACTTGACCGGGCTCGCTGCGAATCCGAAACCGAACATCCAACGGATCACCATGCCGGGCTCGGATCACATATCCGATCAAGCCATCGGGAACATCCAGCCTCAATTCCCATGCCGAATTCGCATCGATGACATCCATCAAGTGCTGCCCATGGGTGACGGGACGGTCTCGCAGTTCTTGCTGCAAGTCCCAACGCTGCACCGTGCCGGACAAAGGACTTGTGATGTCAAGCTGCTTGCGATGGTCGAGCAGCACGTCGCGTTGTCGCTGCAAACCGACAAGCTGAATTTCGAGATCCTGTTCTTGCGCCGAAAGCTCTCCACCGCGCCGACGTTCCGCGTCGCGAGCCCCTTGGCTGCGAGCCGCCTGCGCCGAAGCCAGTTGCGACTGCAACGTTGCGATCTGCCCCTCCAGTTCACTGGCACGCAATTCCAATTCCGGATCGCGAATCGACAGCAACCGCGCCCCTTCGGTCACCGCAGCCCCATGCGCCACGTACATCGCGTCGATCACGCCATCGCTGGGAGCAAAGAGACCTCGAGAAGCGACCGGATGCAGCTGTCCATCAACCGAAATCCACAAGTCGCCGGGAATCCATAGAAGCCCCATCAACGCAACGCAACAGACCATCGCCCCTACCGCCATGGAGCGCGCTGGCGAAGCGTGGCGGACCGGCCGCAAAAACTTCCTCCAACCGCGTTCCTGTCGATCGACCAAATGCCTCAGCACCGGCAAAGCCTGGCTTGCGATACCGCGATCCCGCGGTGTGGTCGTGCGATCAACGGTAAATCGTTCCAGCACGATCGCCGTGGGATGGGACTGCAATCGTGGGAGATCCAATTGAACGTCCACCTGTCGACACTCCGATTCGTCGACGAATTGCACGAGGGTTTCATCTTCGGCGAAGGGGCAGGGCATGCCCATCGCATACGAAAGCGTTCCGCTGCCTTGCGCTAATTTGGTGACCAACCCCGCCATGCGACGGACAACGAGAGCGCGATGGTCGATGTTACCGGCCGGTGCCATTGCCAACAAACGCGATGCGCCCGCTTGATACTGCAACAGGCTGACACGGTCGGCGCTGGTCGCGTCCAACAGCACTGCGGCCAACGAACGCAAGGCTTCATCCGAGGACGACGCATCCACGATCAGATCGAGGAAGGCTTGACTGGGATCGGTCGCCGTTGGCCGCTGGGAAAGGGTTTCAAACCGATGGCGAACCCATCGATTACCCACGATTTCGGCAAAGCCTTCAAGGATCTCCTGACGTTGGCGGATCACAGCCGGAGACGCGTCGGGTTCGACCGCAGCATCGACAACCAAAAAACTTTCGGGGCCGCCGCAATAGTTGGCGACGATGCGCGTCCCGGCAGTCGCCGATTTGCTGGCGTCGGGTATCGCGCAAGGGAACGATGCCGACGTGCCGGCGGCGACTTGTTGCAAAACTTCGGGCAGGGGATGGGGTAATTCGCTCTGCCCGTTTGGTGAACGCGCCAGCAAAGAGAGTTCCTCCAGCTCGCGACACCACAGCGCCGCGGCGGTTGCGATCCCCTCCTCGACCAACACTTCGATCAGTTCAAAGAACAGGGTGCTGCTAACGTCAGGCTGACTGCAAACGCGATCGACCTGCGCAAAGAACCGCTCCACGTGCGGATGCGGCAGCAAGTTTTCGGCTGGATTCATAGGTTGCATAAAACGATTCCCTAGCATTCATGCTATCAAGCCGCTCGCCACACGCTGCGCAGAGGGCAGAAAACCATTTTGATTTCGCCAAAAGCCGGCATTACAGCCGCTACATCGAGAGTATCGATGACGCAAACCACAGCGATCGCTGGCAACGCCGACAAGATACGAAGACTATCGCGACATTGACAGTTATCCCGGTTGCAACGTCCGATCGTCGACGAACCATGGTCGGTTGTGCGAATCGCATCGGTTCGAATGGATTTGATACCTCCCTTGGTTCGACCAAGGAGGATTGGACAAGTTGTTCTCTTATTGACACTTCGAATGGGCATTCGGATGCACCATGATTGATCACCATTCAACCTGCGTCACACAATCGCACCCCCCGACGGCACACCGGCAAATGCTGGTGTGGGGCTGGGCGATTGTCACGATCGCGCTTTGCGCCGCAGGTTGTCGCACCTTGGAACAAACGCCGCAGACCATTTGTAACGATACCACGGCCGTCGATGCTGTGATGTGTCGGGTCGATTCGGGAAATGCTGGCAGCGTGGCGAGCACCGAAGATCAGCGGCCGTTGACGCTGGAAGACTTTCAATCGGGCAGCGAGATCCACTATTGGGAGCTCACGCTGGAAGAAGCGATATCGACCGCGCTGACCAACACCCAGGTGTTGCGCGATCTGGGAGCGACGATTCTGCGGTCGCCCGATCTGATGATGACCGAACAGAGCCGGCCTCTGCAGCAGACCGATCCACGCTTTGGAATGGAAGGGGCACTCAGCGCCTTCGACGCGCAACTTGATATTTTGGCGACCTTTCAGAACAACGACCGTCGCTTTAACAACCGCTTTTTCGGAGGCGGATCGAACGTCTTCACGCAAGATCGCCACGACTACATTGCTCAATTGAGCAAGCGAAGCGCCACCGGTGCCGAATTCGCACTCCGTAGCATCAGCGACTACGACGCCAACAACGCGACGGGCAACATCACCCCCAGCGCGTGGCAGCAACAATTCGAAGGGGAGGTCCGACAGCCGCTGCTACAAGGTGGCGGTTTAACCTTCAATCGCATCGCCGGTCCCGGCAGCGTACCGGGCGTCTATAACGGTGTTTTGATCGCCAAAGTCAACAGCGATATCAACGACTTAGAATTTGAATTAGCGTTGCGTCGGTTTGTCAGCGACGTCACCAATGCCTATTGGGACTTGTACTTCGCCTATCGCGACTTCGACGCCAAGCACTTTGCTTTGGAAAAGAGTCGTGAAACGTGGTTGAACTACGAGGCGCAGAAAGTCGCCAACCGGCGTTCAGGTGCCGCCGAAGCGCTCGCTCGCGAACAATTCTTCCGCTTTCAATCCGAACTGCAGGATGCGATCGCAGGCAAAGCGACTCAGCGAACCGAATCGGGCAGCGGAACTCAGGGGGGCGTGTTTGCTGGCGTCGGAGGTGTCCAAGCTGCCGAACGTAAACTACGGCTAATGATTGGGCTGCCGCAGCGTGGCGAACAATTGCTGCGCCCCAGCGATGAACCGATCGCAGCACCGATCCGATTCGATTGGGACTCGATCGCCGCCGAGGCCTTACGCGATCGCGCTGAACTGAGAAAACAGCGGATGGTGGTCGAACGACGCCGCTTGGAATGGATCGCCGCCAAAAACTTCCTGTTGCCTCAATTGGACATGATCGGCCGCTATCGCTACCGCGGACTCGACAAAAACTGGATCGGCGATGATTCGGCGTTTCGGGACCTCGGCAGCGGAAACTTTCAAGAATGGGAAGCCGGGTTCGAACTGTCCTTGCCCGTCGGATTTCGTCAGGCGCATGCGGCGGTGCAAAATGCCAGGCTGCATTTGGCACGAGAACAGGCCGTGCTGACCGAACAATCGCGGCGCGTAACCCATGACCTGGCGGCGATGGTCGCCGAAGCGGATCGCGCGTTCCAGCAAACCCAAACGAACATGAACCGCTTTCTCGCTGCAGCCGATGCTGTCGAAGCACTCGAAGCAAACCGCCGCGCTGGCCTTCCGGTGAACCTGGAACAATTATTAGATGCCCAACGCCGGCTTAGCGATGCCCAAACCCTCTACTTCACGGCGAAGACCGAATACGCAATCGCGTTGAAAAACATCGAATTCGAAAAAGGCTCGCTGTTGCGAAGCAGTCGGCTGTATCTCGCGAGCAACCAATAGTTGCTTCGGCAGAATGGCCTAAGCCAAGACAAAATTGTCGGGCCTCCTGCGATACGACGACTGAAAGGCGCGACTTCGCAGTCAAGTGCCTCCCCTACGTTGGTCCGATCGGACTGATCTCTGTTGCGAAGCAAGCAACGGCATCTCGCTAGCAACCATTCGTCGCTTCGGCTGAACGGCATAAGCCAAGACAAAATCGTCGGGTGTCCTGCAACGCGACGCTTGAATAACGCGACGCGGGAACAACGCGGATCCTCGCTCGACGGACTCGCCGACGCGGGGAAGATCAACCTGAGCTGGCGTGCTAGAACGCGTGGATGTTCTCAGCATCTACCATCGAACGCACTTGGCTCATCGCCGATTCATCGTCGGCATCCACCGACGCAAAGATCAGCACGCGGTCGTTTTGAGCGACGGCTTGCAATTCTCGCAAGAACTGCCAACTCGCCGCGTCAGCATGCTGCAAGTGTTCGATGCACAGAACGATCGTGCGGTCGTCTGCCAGGGTTTGGAAGAGCCACGCTAAATCGCTCAGGCCAGTCTCTCTCGCCCCGTTGAGAGAGGTGGCCTGAGCGAAACGCGTGTGAGATGACGCGAGGATCCCCAAAATCGGCCATTGGGCGATTGCGGGGGAATCTTGCAGCAACGGCCATTCGCTGCGCAAGCAAGGATCCAGGTTTTGCAACCATTGCCCCAGTTCGCTGACGATCGGATTGATCGCACGATGAGAAAAATGCTCGTCGGTGCAGGTCTGCCCTTTGAGCACAAGGTAGTTTTCGTCTCCTGAAAGCGCGACCATCGCGTCTCCCAACGAGGCTTCCGAGGTCTCTTGAAGCGCCATCACGACCAAGCCGCTTTTCGCCGAACTCGCTTTGACACACCGACGCAGCTGGCTTTGCAAACCATCCTCGGATGCGGGCGCAGCGGGTCGGTTCGTCGCCGCGTCGGGACTCAAATATTCGAGAATCGATTCCGCCGAAGGGCGTTGGTCGGGATCGAAAGCGTTGGTTCCAATGCACAGATTGACCAAGTCGCTTGGCGTTCCGAAGGGCAACTGTTGCGTCAGCTGTTCGGCGATTCGAGCGTCGGTCCAATCGGGTTGGGTCGGAAGATCGATACAAGGCAAACGCCCCGCCAGCAGATAGAACAGAACACGGCCGAAACTGTAGATGTCCGACGCCGTTGTTTGACAGCAGGTCAGCGCAATTTCGGGGGCCAGGTAACGGAAGGTCCCCAGTTGCAATTCGGGATTGTTCCAATTGCCCAGTGTTCGAATTCGCGTGGCCAGTCCAAAATCGATCAGCTTCAATTGTCCGGAGTCATCGACCAGGATGTTGTTCGGTTTGATATCGCGATGCATGTAGTTCTGTTTGTGCAGGACATCGAGCACCTCAGCCAGTTGGGTGATCGCTTCATAGACGCGGTCCAGCGATGGCAATTGCCCCACCGGAACGCCTTGTCGAACCCAGCGATCGATGGAGGACCCCGAAATCATCTCCTGCGCCAGCACGTGGACATCGCCCACCGCATGCAACGAGCGTGCTTGCACGATGCGTGGATCGGCGATCCTGCGAATCAAACGGAACTCGCGATCCATCAGGTCGTTGACCCAAGGACTGACAATCCGAGGAACCTTGAGCGCAAAATCTTGATTCGCCGAATCGGTTGCGTGATAGACATGCGCCACCCCTCCGCTTCCCAGCGGCGCTTGGATTGTGAACATCCCAAACTGCGATCCGGGTTGAAGCACTTGCAACAAAGGCCCGTCGAAGATCTTTTGGCTGGCAAGATTCCGCGGAACCGAAACGGTGGAGCCTTGCTCCCCATCGGGAAAGTTGTTGGTGTCATCAACCTGGCACAGGCTATCGAGAAAAGCTTGCGCCATGCGCTGCGTGTGCTCGGAAACAACCCGTTTGGGATGTAACGCCAGTGCATTGATTCGTGCGGACATTAGGACAACCTACTGAACCACTCACCCCAGTTGGGGAGAGTTCAACTAAAAAATATCGTCACCTATTGCACTAATGCGTTTAGACGCCAAATCGCGACAAAGAAAATCGACTTTTTTTGAACTCATCCGGCCGCAGTTCCGTCTAACCGGCCTTTCGAGCACCGCAACCCATTGCCATTACACGACTTATCCAGAAACGCTTCAAACGATCTGGACCCTGACTGAACGATTGACTACGCTCCTGCCGCCATGCGGCCATAGGTCGATCCGAATTTTCGGATCGGGGCCGTATGGGTTTCAACGAAACCCACGCTCGCGATCGTTTGATCATGAACCTGCTGCTTCGCTACCGAGATCTCATCCTGCCGCTGGGCATCATTGGCTCATTGGTAGTCATTCTGGTTCCGTTGCCACCGGGGCTGATGGATATTTTGCTGTCAGCAAACATCACCGTGGCGGTGATCGTGTTGCTGACGACGGTTTATGTCCCCAGCCCGCTGGAATTCAGCGTCTTCCCCTCCCTTCTTCTGGCGACAACCCTTGCCCGTCTGGTGCTCAATGTCGCCACCACGCGTCTGATCCTGACGGGAGCGGGCGATCGGCAGATGGAAGCTGCCGGGGGAGTGATCCAGAGTTTCGGCGAGTTCGTTTCGGGGGACCGCGTGGAAGTCGGTCTGATCATTTTTGTGATCATTGTCGTTATCCAGTTTGTCGTGATCACCAAAGGTTCGACGCGGATCAGTGAAGTCGCCGCCCGTTTCGCATTGGACGGGATGCCAGGTAAACAGATGTCAATTGACGCCGATCTGAGTGCAGGGATCATCGACGAAAAAGAAGCCCAACAACGCCGGCTGGACGTCACCAATCAGGCCGATTTCTATGGAGCCATGGACGGTGCAAATAAGTTCGTCCGCGGCGATGCGATCGCCGGTATTATCATTACCGTGATCAACGTAATCGGCGGCCTGTATGTCGGTATCGTGCAAGCGGGCATGAGCCTGGCCGATGCCGCAGCTCTCTTTACGAAACTGACAATCGGTGACGGCTTGGTCAGCCAGGTGCCCGCGCTTTTGATCTCATTGGCCGCCGCGTTGTTGGTCACGCGAAGCACGCAAAAATCGAATCTACCTGTCGAATTCCTAACCCAACTGTTCAGCAATCCTCGCGTTTTGACCGTTGCTGGCGCGTTCCTGTTCATCATGTTGATGACCAATCTGCCGACCCTGCCAATGGCCACGATCGGGCTTGGATGCATTGGATTGGCCGTGGTGATGAATCGAACGGCCGTCAACAAGGAGCAACGGCAACAGCAGCAATCGGCCGACGAAGCCGCCGCCAAGGCGGCTCCCGAAGAGCCACGCGTCGAAGATCGCTTGGCGATCGATCCGATGGAGGTCAATCTGGGACTGGAGCTGATCCCGCTGGCCAGCCCCGCCAAGGGAGGCGATCTCATGGATCGGATCAGCGGAATCCGTAATCAGATTGCGTCCGACATCGGCATCATCCTGCCCAAGGTCCGGGTCCGCGACAATCGCAACATGCCCGACTACAAATATGAGATCCGCATCGCGGGCAATCCCGTCGCCCAGGGGATGGTCCAACCAGGACACCTGCTGGCGATGGAGCAAGGTACAACCACCGGAGCGATCGAAGGCCAACCGACCCGCGATCCAATGTACAACCAGCCCGCCGTCTGGATCGATCCGACGCGCCGCGAACAGGCGATGATCTACGGCTACCGGATCGCCGAACCGGGAAGCGTGATCACCACGCATCTGAAGATGATCGCCAAGCGATACGCCGAAGAATTGCTCTCACGCGACGCGACCAAACATCTGATCGACGAACTGAAAACGTCATCCCCCACGGTCGTTGACGAATTGATTCCCGGCGTGATGAAACTTGCCGAGGTGCAACAGGTGCTGCAGATGTTGCTCCGCGAAGACATTCCGATTCGTCAGCTTTCCACGATCCTGGAAACGCTGGGCGATTACGCGTCCAAAACCAAAGACCCCATCTGGTTGACCGAATACGTCCGTCATCGCCTGGCACGTACGATCAGCACCCGCTATCGCGACGAACACGACCGTCTGCATGTCGTGACGATGGATCCCGCCTTGGAAGATCGCATCGCCGCAGGCATCGAACACACCGATCGTGGCCTGTTCATTCGGATGTCTCCGGCTGCCGTCGAGATCACATGCAGTCGACTGGGGGATGAATTGAAAAAGCTGACCGCGGCCGGGCACCCTCCCGTCGTCTTAGTCAGCCCGCGGATTCGGCCCGGTTTGCGACAATTGACAAATTCGTCGTTGCCTCGAATCCATATCCTTTCGTACAACGAGATCACCCAGGACACCGCGATCGAATCGATCGGACTGGTTACCGATCCTCCCGCGAAAGAACCGCCGGTCAATCCAAAGCCCAAGGGCTAGCTGAATCTCCTCGGTTTTTAATGCCAACACCACCCATTTCCCCAGCGAACAGACGCCTCGGTCAACCTTACGAGGAATAATCGACGATGCACATCCGTACTTTTCAAGCACCGACGCTGCAAGAGGCGCTCGCCGAGATCCGTCGTCAGATGGGTAGCGATGCGACCGTGCTGCACACGCGCGACGTTCATCGCGGGATGTTTGGGTTGCTGGGAAAGTCGCACGTTGAAGTCACCGCCGGATTAAAACCCAAACCGGTCCACCCACCTCGAGCGTCCCAACCTCCAGTCCCCTCAGCGAGCGAAGCACCGCAAACAGGCAAGCCCGTAGCGGAACGCTCCTCGCCTGAAGTGCGGCACTTGACCGAACAGGTCAGTCGGTTGTCCAAAGTCGTCCAAGCGTTGGAGCACGCGCACTCAGTAAAACAGACGCCCGTCACCGCGGTCCCGGAAGTCCGCAGCCCCGACGCGCGGGTCGCCAAGGCCTTGAACGATCACGGTATCGATCGCTCCAACGCCGATTGGATCGCCAGTCAAATCGCGATCGATGACGCCACGAGCGACGAAAATCTTTTGCCCGTGCTGCGGCAACGCCTTCGCAAACGCTACCGCACCACCGGCCCCATCGATGTTCCGCGCGATTCCCAACGCATTGTCGCGTTGGTTGGTCCGACGGGTGTCGGGAAAACGACCACGATCGCAAAACTAGCCGCTGGTTTCCGTCTGTTGGAGAAACGGTCGGTCGGTCTGATCACGATCGACACGTTCCGAATCGCGGCGGTCGATCAACTGCATAAATATGCTCAAGTGATGCAACTGCCGATGGAAGTTGTCGCCGGTGCCGATGAGATGCGGGCGGCGATGCAACGTCTACGCGATGTCGATCTGATTTTGATCGACACCGTCGGCCGCAGCCCACGTGATCATCAACAATTGGAAATCACTCGAAAATTGTTGGCACACGCCAAGCCACACGAAACCCATCTGGTCCTTTCGGCCACTTCATCGCGATCGGCAATCGAATCGGCGATACAGAATTTTGCGGTGCTGGATCCGACGGCGGTGATCATTTCCAAACTGGATGAAGTGGAACGGCAGCCCGACCTAATATGTTTCTCCGATGCGGGCGTGCCACCGATCAGCTATGTCACGACCGGACAGAACGTCCCCGACGACATCGATCTGCCGCAACCAAGTCGTTTGATCGAATTAGCGCTCGATGGCGGCCGGCACCCGTCTTCGGAACCCGCATTCATCGACGATTCCAAACGGCCCGAGCGGCGTGAACGCGCATCGGACACGAGGGAAGCGACCGCGAATTCGGCGGCGGAAAAGTCGACGGCACCGCGCAATTTGCTCTTGCCATCAAACTAGAAATCTACGCAAAAAAGATGCCATTGGCGGGCAAAACATTCCGAGAGTCGGAAAAAAAACGTTCGCACTAAAATAAAATTTTCAGAAACTGATCGAACGGACTGAACAAGTGAACGCGAGATGGACGATACCAGTAGAGCGGCGACTTTTCCCCTGTGGAAATGTATCGCACGGCTTTGACGTATGGTGTCGGAGGATTCGCCTGGTGGCTCGTTCGTACGCGGTTTCGCTCGGAGCAATTGCTCTCGGACTAATCGCCTTGCGAGGTGCTATCAACAGCAACGATCTTTCGTCTGTCGTCACGTTAGGGTTGATTGGTATGGTCGTGGCCTGTGGTGTCGGTTATATCATCGGTGCGATCGCGGACCAAGTGATATGTCAAACAGTGGAAGCTCGATTTAGGCAACGTTTGGCTGAAGTGATTGAGCACTTCAACAAAATGGAAGCCGATAAACAAAATTCCCGCACGTCATAGCGTTTGTGGGCAAACTGAATTTCTTTTCGTCAGCGGCATGGATGCTCGCAGCGGAGTGAAGTTCATATGAAAACGTGCCGGTGAAGATCACGGAGGATTTGGATGGCAACGAAGACGGCAGCTGAATTAGAAGAAATCCAAGAGATTTGGGATCAATATAAAGCGAATCCAGAGGTTCGCGATGAGTACCTGCGCAATCGGCTGGTCGAAAACTACATGCCTTTGGTTCGCTATAACGGCGAACGCATCTGGCAGCGGTTGCCCGAAGGCGTGGAACTCGACGACCTGATCAGCGCAGGAATCTTCGGCTTGCTGGACGCGATCGATGCGTTCGACCGCTCCCGCGGTGTCAAGTTTGAAACCTACTGCGTTCCGCGGATTCGTGGGGCGATGCTCGACGAACTGCGATCGATGGACTGGGTTCCGCGTTTGGTTCGCAGCAAGGCGAGCAAGCTGAACGAAGCGAACAAGAAACTGAACGAGAAGCACGGTCGTGCTCCTACCGTTCAAGAACTGTCGGAATTCATGCAGATCACCGTTCCCGAAGTGGAAAAGTGGCAGCAGGAAGCCAACGCCGTCGGTTTGGTCAGCCTGAACAAGAAATGGTACGAAACCGATAGCTACAAAGACGTTCGCGAAATCGACGTCCTGGAAGACAAAAAGGGTGAAGACCCCACGCGCCGCGTTCAAAAGAACGACCTGATGCGTCTGGTTAC
This sequence comes from Rosistilla carotiformis, assembly GCF_007753095.1. Lineage (NCBI taxonomy): Bacteria > Pseudomonadati > Planctomycetota > Planctomycetia > Pirellulales > Pirellulaceae > Rosistilla > Rosistilla carotiformis. Next base: position 1,240,691 of record NZ_CP036348.1, on the reverse strand, counting down.
GAAAGGCCTCAATCGCAATGAGCGTCTGATCATCATCCTGTACTATTACGAAGAACTGACGATGAAGGAGATCGGTGCCACGTTGGACCTTTCCGAAAGTCGCGTCAGTCAGATGCACAGCAGCATTGTTGCCCGCCTACAGCAACAATTGGGACCACGCCGCGTCGAGTTCGGCGCCTAGTCCTTAAGCTCTGCCCACGCAATCGATACGCTCGCAAAAGGCGACCCTCCACGGGGTCGCCTTTTGTCGTTTCCGGCGACCGATGGTGGCTCCAAGCACCTGGTGATACCACCACTTCACCCGCCCGGCGAAGCTGGGAGGGTCGGAAAACGTACGTCTAGCGAGTTTTCCGGGGAGGGCAGATCACCCGATGCCACAACGCAGATCTGAACAGAACTCCCCTCCCCGAACATCGCTTCGCTCGTTCGCCCCTCCCCCGCAAACTGCGTTTGAGGGAGGGTGATATGATTTGCTAACTTCACCCGCCCGGCGAAGCTGGGAGGGTCGGAAAACGTGCGTCTAGCGAGTTTTCCGGGGAGGGCAGATCACCCGATGCCACAACGCAGATCAGAACAGAACTCCCCTCCCCGAACTTTGCTTCGCTCGTTCGACCCTCCCCCGCAAACTGCGTTTGGGGGAGGGTGAAATGATTTGCTATCTTCACCCGCCAGGCGCAGCTGGGAGGGTCGGAAAACGTGCGTCTAGCAAGTTTTCCGGGGAGGGCAGATCACCCGATGCCACAACGCAGATCTGAACAGAACTCCCCTCCCCGAACTTTGCTTCGCTCGTTCGCCCCTCCCCCGCAAACTGCATTTGAGGGAGGGTGAAATGATTTGCTATCTTCACCCGCCCGGCGAAGCTCGGAGGGTCGGAAAACGTGCGTATAGCAAGTTTTCCGGGGAGGGCAGATCACCCGATGCCACAACGCAGATCTGAACAGAACTCCCCTCCCCGAACATCGCTTCGCTCGTTCGACCCTCCCCCGCAAACTGCGTTTGGGGGAGGGGGAAATGATTTGCTATCTTCACCCGCCCGGCACAGCTGGGAGGGTCGGCAAACGAGCCTTCAGCGAGTTTTCCGGGGAGGGCAGATCACCCGATGCCACAACGCAGATCTGAACAGAACTCCCCTCCCCGAACTTTGCTTCGCTCGTTCAACCCTCCCCCGCAAACTGCGTTTGGGGGAGGGTGAAATGATTTGCTATCTTCACCCGCCCGGCGAAGCTGGGAGGGTCGGAAAACGTGCGACTAGCAAGTTTTCCGGGGAGGGAACGCCAGAGGCGTCCAACGCGGATTGAATCGCAAAACGCCCCTCCCCCGCAAACTGCGTTTGGGGGTGGGGGAAGCAGTCGCTGACGAGTGGAACCACGACAACTTCGTCACGTTTCCCTATGCCTACGAAAGCAAAATTTATAGCATTGACGCAGGTCGGCAATCTCCTTCAAAATGCCGCTACTTCACTCTCCCCCACTTTCAGCGAGACCCACGGATGGGCACCACCTCGACCATCGAAATACGTCGACCGCAGCGCTGGGATCAACCCTTTGATCCCGACATGCAGGACCGCGACGTACAGTGGCTCAGTTCATTGTCCCCCTTTTCCGAGATGGATAAGGCAGCCTTCCCTGCCAGCACGCCGCTCGACGGCGTGCTCCGCAACGATTGCCGGATCCGCCACGTGCAACCGGGCGAAGTGATCGTCCGCGAAGGGGATTACGGCAACAGTGCGTTCCTGGTCATCGCCGGCAGTGTTCGCGCAGTCCTGGGGCAATTACCACCGCAGTCGCTAGGCCGAACGACCGCGAAACAAAAGGGCTGGCTATCGGCGATCTCCGCACTCTGGAAACAACCGCGATTCCCCGAGGTCCGCACCGTCGACCAGATCACTCCCGGTGGATCGTCGCGCGTCCAACAACACGGGGACACCGCGTCGATCTTTTTGCAAGACTTCGATGGCATCGTCACCCACCAACGGACGCTGCAAATTGGCCCGGGTGAGATGTTTGGTGAGGTGGCAGCGATGTACCGCGCCCCGCGGACGGCAACCGTCGTCGCCGACAGCGAAGCAACGTTGGTAGAAGTCCGCTGGCAAGGGCTGCGTCTGTTGCGACGCGACCGCGTCTTGGCTGAACAACTGGAGCAAAACTACCGCACCAATTGGTTGATGATCCATTTGCGGGAAACGCCGCTGTTCCGCTTCCTGCCGGAGAACTGTTTGCAAAAAGTGGCCGACGCGACGCTACTGCGTTCCTTTGGTCGACTCGAATGGCATTCCGACTATCGCCGCACGCGGAAGCTTCCGCCAGTCGAACAGATCGAATCCGAACCGTTGGTGGCGATGGAAGGGCATCTGCCGACCGATTTGCTGCTGATCCGCAGCGGCTTCGCCCGCGTCTGCTCGCGCCACGGCGAAGGGCATCGCACGCTGGCTTATCTGGGCAAAGGACACATGTTCGGTTTGCGAGAAATCGTTCACAACACCTATCGCGACACCAATCAGGCTCCGGTGACGTTGCAGGAATCGCTGCGGGCCGTCGGATTTGTCGACACGCTGCACATACCGATCGAAGTCGTTGCCGAATACGTGTTGCCCTTCATCCGTCGGTCGGAACTCCCCGATCCAATCTCACGCGACGATCAACAAGCCCGCGCACGGCACGACATCGCATCGCAAGTTCCGACCGGAATGCTGGAATTTATCGTTCAGGAACGACTCAACAACGGTCGCCAGGCGATGGTCATCGACCTGAACGCCTGCACTCGATGCGACGATTGTGTCAAAGCATGCGCGACGACACACAACGGCAATCCGCGATTCACTCGCAGCGGTCCGGCCAACGATGGGATCCAGTTCACGCAGGCCTGCATGCACTGTGCCGATCCGGTCTGCATGATCGGCTGTCCCACCGGCGCGATCTCGCGGCATCCAGAAACCGGTACGGTCTCGGTTCATGAAACCATCTGCATTGGATGTGGTACCTGCGCCGCGTCGTGTCCTTACGAAAATATTCAGATGCGGACGATGCGCGATCCTCAGGGTCGGATGTATTTCGACGAATCGGCGGGTTTGCCGATCATGAAAGCAACTAAATGCGATCTCTGCCAATCACAGCCTTCGGGCCCCGCTTGCCAGAACGCATGCCCACACGACGCCTTGGTCCGGATCGATCTCGGCAACTTGGAAGATCTTAGCGATTGGATCAGCCGACGCCGTTAGCACAAAAAGGTCATTACCCTATGCTTCACAAACGAACGCGACGAACGATCGCCCTGTCGATCACAGCGATTGCGGTGCTGATCGCGGCGGTTGCCACCTGGCTGATCCGCCAGCGACTCGGCCACGCATCGATGGCAACCGGCTGGACGCTGCTGGCCAGTGTCGGGCTACTGATGCTGTTGGGGCTGCGCAAAAAACTTGTGATGTTGCCGATCCTGCCGGTCCGTGTTTGGACCCAGTTCCACATCTACACCGGCCTGTTTGCGTTGGCGATCTATTTAATGCATGTTCCCGTTGTGATCGCGTCAGGCTTTTTTGAATCGACGCTCTCATTGCTCTTCCTTTCGGTTGCGGGCAGTGGTTTGTATGGCGTCTGGATCAGCCGCCGTGGCGCCAAGCGACTGACAGCGATCGCCGGGGAATACCGATTTGATCGTTTCGGCTGGCATCGTCGCACGCTCGCCGATCGGGCAGCGGAAATCCTCACCGAAGTCGGCCAAACGGGCGATGTGCCGGTAATCGCCCAATTTTATCGCGAGCGGCTGCAACATTATTTTTCGACGCGGCCGAGCCTGGCGTATGTGTTGGTCCCGACCAGCCATCGGAAGCGTCGTCTATTGACCGAACTGGGCGAACTCGATCGCTACTTCGCCACCAACGTTAAACAAGCCGCAGGCCGCCTGGCGGCACTGATTCGCACCCGCGACGACCTCGATTATCACTATGCGACCCAATTGCGAATGCGAATGTGGCTGGCGATTCATATCGCGCTGACGGTCGCCATGTTGGTGTTCATCGTGGTGCATGTGTTGATGGTGTTGCGGTTCCAAGGAGCCTGATAGATGAGACAGAGCGACAAACCGCTGCCGCAACCGCTGCCGCAACCGCCACGCGACGACCGCCCCGGTGACAATTGGGTTTGCGGATGGAGCGATGCGGGAACGCCCTGCCAACACGGCCCCTCAGGCAAAGGGGACTGTCCGGCACTAGCCGCTTGTCGCCCCTTTGCCAACGGCGATTCCTGGTCCTGCAACCGTCCCGCCTGCTTAGGCGGCAAGTGCGACTCGGGCCCCGACCAAGAGGGCGTCTGTGGGCTGCAACCGACTCCCTGCACCCCTAAACGATCGTGGAAGGCGAAGCGGCGTATGGCGACCAGCCTCTGTTTTCTGTCCGCGGTCAGTATGATCCTGCTCTCGCTGGGAGGCCGTTGGCGAACCGAAGCCTTCGCGCCCGGCGGCCTGATCCAACCGCACGCTCAGATTTTGGGCGGGGAACTGAAGAGCGACCGCTGCGCTTCGTGCCATCCCGCGGCCAAGGGTTCGCTGACCAGTTGGTTCTTCTCGGCGGGTGATGCACATCAAAACGTGACGCAAACCCAGCTGTGCATGGACTGCCACCACAACACCATTGACCGAAACCTCTCTCGCAATGCGCACAACCTTTCGTCGGAGCAATTGCAACTGGTAAGCCTGTCGCAGACCGAACAGAAGTCCGGCTGGCATGCGATGCTGCCCAGTGCCGCAGTCACCAACGACGATATCGCCTGTGCCACCTGTCATCGCGAGCATCACGGCAGCGAGCATAGCCTCTCGGCATTGACTAGCCAACAATGTCAGACCTGCCATAAGAATCAATTCAGTAGCTTTACGCATGGCCATCCCCAGTGGACCGACTGGCCCTACGGCCGTAGTGGAAAGATTGCATTCAATCACGCGTCGCATGCTGGCAAACACTTCGCTCAAGAGAACGCCACGTTTGATTGCAAGCGTTGTCACCAACAGACCGCCGATCAGGAGCTTGGGCGCACCGCGTCATTTGAAGTCGCCTGCGCCAGCTGTCACGACAAGTCATTGAAGGTGGGCATTGCCGAAGGCTTTGCAATCGTCCAATTTCCAATGCTCGACACTGAAGCGATGCGTCGCGGTGGACACCCCGCAGGAGCCTGGCCCGCCGACGCGACGGGGATCTTCGATGGCAAGATCCCACCCGTTGTCCGACTGCTGCTGCGCTCCGATGCGGACGTCGCGACGGCGCTCGATCGATTGCCGGCCGATGGTGATCTGAGCCGGCTGGATTCCAACTCCGCCAACGATCTAGCCGATGCCAAAACCATTGCGGCAGGGGTGCGTCGGTTGATGAACGAAATGGCCGATTCGGGATACGACGCGATCGCCAAGCGATTGAGCCTGGCGACAGGACTCGATATGCAGACGACCGGCCAGTTGGCGGCAAAACTATCGCCTCAATTGATCGAAGCCGCCTGCAAAAACTGGCTTCCCGAAGAGAATTCGATGGTGGTGATCCCGCCAGCGCTCCGCGCGATGCAAATTCAGTTGGTCGCCGACTGGGAGATTGTTCCAGAAAATCCGCTCCGCGTTCAACTGGCGATTCCACACCAAGTCCCGCCCGCTCAACGGATCGCCCAGGTTCCCGAATTGCTGCAGGGCCAACCTTCAACCGCGCCGCTGCAACCGGCGGCGCCTCCCGCAGCGCTGCAAGCACCATCGCAACTCGCGTTGGCCCCCGTGACGCCGGATGACCCGCTGTCGCAGCCGCTAGCCGATGCGTTGAGCGATCCGTTAAACGACCCGCTCAGCGACCCTTTGGCCGGTGCAGCTCCCGCCAGCCCCGCCCCCGCACGTCCAAAGCGGTTTGATGCGACCAAGCGTCTGCCCGCCGGCGGTTGGTACAGCGACTCGCTGCGGCTGGCGGTCCGATATCAACCCAGTGGACACGCCGATCAGATGTTAGTTGCGTTGGTCGGACTGGCCAACAGCGCCAAATCGATCCACCCCAGCGACTATGAAGCGATCATGTCGATGCAGACGGTCAAGGCATGCGTTCGCTGCCATCAGACAGCACGCGCCGATTCCTTGGCGTCGTGGCGTGCAGCACCTGAACATGGGCCCAGCAAGACATTCACACGATTCTCACATCGCCCTCACATGAACCTACCGATGTTGATGGACTGCAAATATTGCCATCAGGTCGCGGGGAAGGGCGAGGAGAATGCGGTCCAGAACGTCTCGACCGGCGAATCGCATCCGGACCACGACTTCGGTCCGCTGACGCTCGACGCCTGTGCGAAATGTCACACCGCGCAAGCCGCGGGCGACCAGTGCACAAAGTGCCACCTCTACCATGTAGATAGTAAGCAATTTGCGATTGAACAACTTGCCGACCATCTCAAATCGTCGGACCGATAGTGAACTCCGCCAACTCAAATCCAGAACCTTCCAATCGCCTTATGACGAAAATTAAGGTAGATTCAACAATGGGAAATGCCGCCGGTTCATCGGTTCACTCGCAAATTCGTTGAAGGCGGCTACACAATCATTCGTTGCGGCAGGATTGGATTGATGGGTTTCTTTAAATCGTGGGCTTCCAGAACGAAATCGAACAAGCGATCCAAACCCCAGCGTTCGCGTTCTCGCGTCGGCAGGCGGCGAGGAATCCGCCTGGAAACGTTGGAACGGCGAGACCTGTTGGCTGTCGACATCGTCTTTGATTACACCTACGACGATG